>CAZHMJ010000048.1:0-17222 GCA_964533805.1 uncultured Anaerolineae bacterium
AGATCACGGTCAACGGGATTGCCGGATTATTTTGTAAAGGTTCATCAGCGGACTTTGTGTCCCTAGCCCGCGACCTGGCAGCGATAAAACTGCTGGCAGCGATAAAACTGCTGGCAGCGGTGAGACTGCCGGCGCGGGTGTTCCGGCGGCCACTGCCTTCAGATCACGGTCAACGGGATTGCCGGATTATTTTGTAAAGTTTCATCAATCCGCGACACGGGTAGCGGACGCCTATTGGGCGACCGGCCGGTCGCCCAATACCGTGGCCCACGTTGACCGTGTATCCGACCGTGCCAACGTTACCGGATTGAATTGTTCACCTGCATCAATTCCGACGCGACATCCTCACCCCCGAGGGCGATCGCAATTCACCCCCAGCGGGGATTGGCCTGGCCTCCATCGTCACTCGCAGTACCACTCGGCCAGGTCGATTCCGGTTGCGGCGGCGGCCTGCCCCAGGGTCACGAAGTCGAAGCTGCCGCGCACGATCAGGCTCTCGGCGCTGTCCGGACGGCCGACCAGGGCTTCGAAGCGCCCGCGCGCGGGCTGGTCAGGGCCGGATGGCGCGGATTCCAGGGTCAGCGTGCCGGTCTGGACGGCCCCGTAGGTCAGGCCGTCGAGGGTGACTTCCAGCCACGGGCCGACGCCCTCGGCGCGGGTGTGCAGGTCGTAGCTGCCCGCGCCGGTGCCGGTCGGCATCCCCAGCGTGACCACCTCCAGCCCGTCGCCCAGGACGCTGATCGTCTGCCCGCCGGGCAGGTCGACCGCCGCGCCTCCGGATTCCACCCGGCGCGGGTCCTCGCAGCGATAGGTCCCGCTGCCGGCGACCGTCCGCGCCACGGCCCCGCTGATCTCGACGCTGAAATCATCGGCCAGGCCTGCCGCGTCACGGGCGGCCTGGCGCATGGCCTGCAAGTCGTCCAGCGCGGCGGAGACATCCTCCGCGGTCGGCGGAGCGGACGTGATTTCACTGGCGGGGGCGGTTTCAGTCCCGCCACAGGCGGCCAGCAGCCCAACGGCGAGCAGGACGGGCAAGAGGGTGGTCAGGCGCTTGAGCACGGCGGGAATCCTTTCCCCAGGCGAAGATCGGGCGCGACGGCGCGAATCCCGCCGTCTGCCTCTCATCTTAATGATTTCGTCCTGCCGGGAGTATAGGATCATTGGCGCACAGGGCAAGTGGGTGAGTGCGAGTCAGGCACGGATCACTTCAACACAGATGACCCAGTGAGTGACCGAAATCAAGCGCATGGAGTCATTGTCGCCTGGGTCGCGGATTGAAATCCACGACTCTGAATAATAAGTCCTCCGGACTGAACAGCCGTTCTTAGTCCGGAGGACTTCCTGTCCTGAGTCGGGGATTTCCAATCCACGACCGCGCGACGCCTGATCCATCCGTGCCAGTATTTTCGATCACTCACTACGGATAACACGGATTCGCCAGCATGGAGTACCCCCTATGTCCAGACCGCAGCTTCGAGCCAAGAGCCAAAAACTCTCAAACCAGGCCATGCGGCTCATCCGCGTCGAATTGAAACATCCCCGCGCGCCGGTTGACTCAATCCCGCGCCGAGCCTACATTAGAGGGTAGCCCAGGCATGGCGCGCCGGATCGCGATTCGGGCCGGCCGCCGGAGCGGAGGGAAAGCTTGCCATGACACGCAACAAACACTCATCGGATGATCTGGGCCGGCTGGTGCTGGCCGCGGGCGCGCTGATCGCGCTGCTACTCCTGCTGCGCCCGGAGGGGAACCCATTCGGTCTGACGCTGACCCTGGTCGGGATCGTGATCGCGTTCCTGGCCGTCTTTTACGCGCTGAGCGTGCTGCTGGGGCTGGCCCTGGAAGCGATCCGCAAAGCCATCCAGCCTGAAGAAACTTCGCCAGGCGAAGCCCCGGCCGTCGAAGTGCCCGTCGAAACGGCCGCCGAGGTGGTGGCGGAAGCGGTCGAAGGCGAAGCGCCGCCCGAACCTGAGATCAAGATCGAGTTCGGCCAGGGCGGGCATCCCCTGTCCTCCACGCCGCCCCCGCCCGTCCAGGCGCGGCCCGGCGGCTGGCCGGGCCTGCGTGACCGCGCGCTCGGCTGGCTCGAAACCCATCCGACCGCGACGGTGCTGATCGCGATGGCCGCGATCTTCGTGCTGGTGGCGGCGACGACGCCCGGCGGCCCCTTGCTGGAGCAGCGCCTGCTGGAAGTCAGCCTGGCCCTGGTCCTGATCACGCTGCTGGCCTATGCCCTGCTGGGCCGCGCGCCCGTGGAAGATCAGACCAAAACAGGCGCGCCGGAAGGTGACTCGACGATCCCAGGGGACCGGGCCACCGCGGACCAGGACCCGCTTTCCCGGCTGATCACATGGGGAGTCAACCTCGTCAAAGCGCTGTGGAGCGTGATCGAAGCGCTCCTGATGATGTTCGTCAAAACGGCGACCACGATCCTGCCCACCTCGGCCCGTCTGGGCGATCCGGACAAAGTGTATAACCGCGAGACCGAGGACAAGATGATTCAGACTACCAGGGGTCTCGGGCTGGATAAGGAACAAGAGCATGTCATGATCTCGCGCTGGATCGATCAGATCACCTGGGTCAACAATCGCGCCAACCGCGAGCGCGACGCCAACGAGCTGATCCGCTGGTGGCAGATCATCCTGAGCGCCTCGATCCCCCTGATCGGGCTGCTGCCGGAGATGGCGGCGGAGAACAAGACCCTGCTGGCCAGCCTGGCCGGGGCGCTGGTGACCGTCCTGACCGCGATGCAGCAGTTCCGCCGCCCGGAAGAGCGCTGGCAACACTACCGCACACTGGCCGAAAACATGCAGACGAAGTTCTGGGATTTCATCAGCCTCAACGAGGAGACCTACAAGGATATCCTCCACGATAAAGACGGCAAGCCGAAATTCGCCCCGCCCAAGTACCGGCCGGAGGTCTACCAGGCCGCCTTCGAACGATTCACCCAGGAAATGACCCGGATGCGCGTGGATGACGTCAAGGTCTTCTTCAGCCAGGTCGTTTCGTCCAGCACGACGGCCCAGACCCGCGAGGAAGTCGCTCAAGTGCCCGTCCACCAGGCCGCATCCGAAGCGCCGCATGAACAGCCTGACGCCGGGGTGGATCAGAACCCGCCGGGCTAACGGGTAGGCTGAATGAATCGAAAGCGGCGGGGGGCATCCCCGCCGCTTTTTATTCGGGCCATCCCACCGGATGGGTCAATGGGCCAGGGTTGGCGTCCGGGCGTGCAGATGCTGGCCGCTGACGAACACCCAGCCGGTCGGCTCCACCTGGAGGATCAACTCGGAGTCGACCGTCTCGCCCGGCAGGGTGTAGTCGGCCAGGGGACTGCCGTCCGCCAGGGCGAACTGCTCGAGGGCGACGCGCTCCGGCCCACCGGCCAGCCGCCAGCAGTCGTGATCGGGATCGCAAGCCAGCGCCAGCGTGGTCAGGTCAGACGCGCCGGCCGATTCCCACAGCAGGCTGCCGTCTTCGACGCCGTAGGCCGCCAGGTCGCCGTCCGCCCCGGCCGCGACGATCACACCACCGGCATAAGCCAGATGGGTGTAGGCGCGGCCCGGTGTTTCGACGGTCCACGACGCCTCGCCAGTCAGCGGGTCAACCCCACGCAGCGTTTCCTCGCCCGCCACGATCAGCAACGCTTCGGCGGCCGGAGGCCGGGCGGGCTCCTCGCCGGTGGCGACGGCCCGCATGTCTTCGCCCGGCAGGCTCCACAGGACCTCGCCCGTGGTGGCGTCCAGCCCGCTGACTCCATCGGCCTGGACGAGGGCGACCGTCTGCCCCGGCGCGGCGAACACGGCGCGCGGATCGGCCTCCAGCGGCAGGCGCCACAGCGTCTCGCCGCTGTCGTAGTCGTACGCTTCCAGAGACTCGATGATCGGCTCGGCCCCATCCAGGTAACCACCCCGGACGGAGACGATCGGCCCCTGCGGGACCAGGAACGTGTGCAGGAAGGTCTGGCCGATCCAGTCGTGTTCCAGACGGATGTCGAAGCCGCCACCGTTGTAGGCAACCGCGTGCCCGGCGAACGGCGCGAGGCCGGTCAGGAGGGCCATCCCGGCCCACACCCAGCGGCCGTCAGCGTCCATGTCCATGCTGAAGTCGTAGAGGATGTAACTGCCGTAGCCTTCTTCCCTCAGAAAGTAGCCTTCCGGCGAAAGCTGGCTGAAGGTCTGGTCGTATTCGATCATCTGCAGCACAAAGGGATAGGCCTGCATGGATTCCGCGTACAGGGGGCGCAGGTTGAGCTGGGTGCTGAAGAAGCAGCCGGGCCGGATCAGATAGTCCTCCCGGTAATCCTCTCGCGCGCGATTGGTATATTCCATCGCCTCCAGGGAGACGCCGAACGCCTCCGCCGCGGCGGCGAGGTCGGTTTCGGGGGTGGTGCAGGCCTCCATATAGGCCGAGTCGGGCGTGCCCTGGGCGCGAACGCTCCACACCGGCAGCAGCACCAGGGCGATCAACAGCAGGCGGATACGCATGAGATTCTCCCTTCGTCACGAAGTCGATCACGGATCAGAGCAGCCTGACCGCATCATACACCGGATGGCGCTCGCGCACAGGCGATCGTCGGGGTGGCGTAGGGAGACAGGCGGCAAGCCGTCGCCGGGGGAAAAAGGCTCCTCGAACCCCGGCGGCGGGCATCGATCCCGCCGCCGGGGTGAAGGGTGGGCTGTTGACGCGCTAGGCCCGGATCAGGTCATCGAGCAGGGCGTAGGGATAGGGCAGCCGCCGGGCGCTGGCCGCGTCCAGGCGGGCCAGGTGCTCGTGGCTCAGCGTCCAGCCGATCGCGCCGAGGTTGTCTTCCAACTGGGCCAGCGTCCGCGCGCCAAGGATCGGCGCGGTCACGCCGGGGCGCTGCAACAGCCAGTTCAGCGCCACCTGGGCCGGACTCCGGCCCGCGGCCTGGGCGACCTCGATCAGGGCGTCGATCACCTGCCAGGTGGCGGCGTTGTCGTAGTTCGGCCAGGCCTCGTTCCAGGTCAGGCTGGCCGGCCCGGCTACCTGGATGCGGGTGTCCTCGGCGGGGGCGGGCTGGCCCCGGCGGAACTTGCCGGTCAGCCACCCGCCGCGCAGCGGGCTATACGGGATCAGCCCCAGCCCTTCCGTCAGGCAGACCGGCACCAGCTCCCATTCGGCGTCGCGGTCGAGCAGGTTGTAAAGCGGCTGCAAACACGTCACCGGCTCCCACCCCTGCGCCCGGCACAGATCGATCGCCTTCTGGAGCTGCCAGCCGCTGAAGTTGCTGACGCCCACGTAGCGCACCTTACCGCTGCGGGCCAGATCGTCCAGCGTGCGGAAGGTTTCTTCCAGCGGGGTGAAGGCGTCCCACATGTGGACCTGGTAGAGGTCGATGAAGTCGGTCTTCAAGCGCCTCAGGCTGTTGTCCACGGCGTCCAGGATGTGCTTGCGGCTCAGACCCCGGTTGTTCAGGTCCGGGCCGAAGCGCACCTTGGTGGCGATGACCAGGTCGGCGCGGGCTTGAGTCGCCAGCCAGTCGCCCACGATTTCCTCGGACCGGCCGTCGCTGTAGGCATTGGCGGTATCGATGAAATTGCCCCCGGCCGCGACGAACCGGTCGAGCAACTGGCGGCTGGCGGCCGCGTCACATTCCCGGCCGAAGGTCATCGTTCCCAGGCACAAACGGCTGACTTGCAACCCGGTGCGACCCAGATGGGTGTACTCCATGATCTTACTCCTGTTCTCATGCGGCTGAAGGTCATTCCACGGTGAAGGCGTGACCCCCCGGATAGACCTGGGGGACAGCCTCAGCATCACTCTACAACTTCGAGCGCGCGCTAAGTCAAGAGGCGGGAGCAAGCAAAACGGCGGCGGGATCGATGCGATCCCGCCGTTGGGGTGATTCGGGAGACCTTGACATTCTCAATACGGGGTGACAATAGCAACGCCGTCAAATGCACCCAGGTCCCGCACGTTGCGTGAGTAAATCGGTAGTTCCAGACGGACCCCCAGCGCCGCGATGAAGCAGTCCATGATCTCCACCTGACGGCTCAGGTGCAGTGCCTCGAAGCGCTCCATCGCCCAGCGTGCATCGGCTTCCCCAGGGTAGACCAGGGGATAGGGACTCAGAAAGTCCACGATCTTGTGCTGATCCTGCCTGTTTCTCGTGCCCAAACCAATTCCATGCGGACGAGCGATGGAATCGCAAACCGCTGCGTCGCGTTTGCATTGGCCCAGGCGATGGCCGGAGGGTAGCGCCGGATGATGTCGATCAGGATATTGGTATCCAGCAAGCCACTGAGGCTATTAGTCGCACTCATCCAGGCTCCGCCGCCTCGATGCGCGCCGCCTCAACTCGTGGGCGAACGCGACGCTGTCTTCCACGTCCTCCCACAGGCCCGTGGGCGCGGTCGCCAGCAGATCCCCCAGGCGCGCGCCGGAAGTGTCCACCGACCGGGGCCTGATCTCGATCTCGACGGGGCCTGGCGTGAGATTCGCGGGCAGTTCGACGTGAAGCTGGCCTTCTGGTGAAATCTCGCCCTTGAGGATGATCGTCCATACGCAGGGTTCCTGTCCAACTCGGTTACCCCTATTGTACATCGGCTGAAGCGCAACCGCCCGCGTCGATCTCCCGAAACACCGCCCGCACTTCCTCCACCGACTCGGCGGCGAGGAGGCGGGCGCTGATCTCGAAAGCAATCGCTTCCGGTACCGCCTCCACCACAAAGGGATGATCCGGGGCCTGCCCGGCCTGCTTGAGCGGCAGGCGGCGGATCGCGTAGCGCTCCCATTGTTTCAACTCGCGGCGGATGGCGTCGGAGTCGGCGGCGGACGACCGGTGCGATGCTTGCATCGCGGTCGTCCCTACATCCTTGATTGCCGGGGCGAGTTCGACGCTGCCGGGATCGAGGGCTTCGTTGTCCTCCAGGGAGACGGCCAGGGGGCCGTCGGCCTCTCCGCGCGCGCCGGAACCGCTGACCGGGGCCTCGCCCCACGGCACGGGCGGCAGGTCGTAGTAGCGGGCGCGCAGCTCGTTGATGCTCAGGACGGGGTAGGCGGTGCGCACCTCGGCCAGGCGCTGGGCCACGTCCTGGGGCCGGATGTCGTCGAACTCGGCCAGCAAATCCGGCCCCCAGAAGGGCAGCAGCTCGGCCGTGATCTTGCCCGCCAGCCGCACCAGCTTGGGCCACAGCGTGCGCTCGATGAACAGGCGCTCCCCGGTGCGGGCGTTGGCCTCGGTCGCGTTCTCGCTGAGCATCCCCAGCGGCAGCCCGAACACCTGGAAAATCTCCTCGCGGTTGAAGCGCCGCCCGGCCAGGAAATCCACGTCCTGCTGGCTGAGGCCGATCCCCTGCCACTGCACCGCCCCGCCGCGCAGGAAGGCCGTGCGCCGCTCCGGCCCGCCGTACGACTCGCGCCACTCGCGCTTGAGGCGCTCGAAATCGGCGTCGCTGACGAACTCCGTGATGTTGACGATCCCGGCCGGGACGGCCCGGTCGGCGCGGAAGGTGTCGCGGTTCCAGCGGGCCATCGCCCCGTCGCTCTGGATGGCGAGCTGGGCCGCCTGGAGCGCGCTGAGGCCGTAGTAGTCGCTGCGCGGGTGCCAGCGCCGGAAGTGGATTACCTCGACCGCTTCCAGGGGGATGTCCCGCCCGTCGAGGGTGTAGACGTAACCGCGCACGTGCTCGGCTTCGTCCGGCACGACCGCCACCCGATCCGGGCGCAGCGGCCAGATCTGGGCCGGACGGCCGCGCGCGTCCCCGGCCAGGAACCAGTAAGCGTTGCCGGTCAGTTCCAGCGCGCCGATCGTCTGCTCCAGCAGCTCGAAGCCGGACAGGAACGGGTTGGGCGCGGCCAGCAGCCGTTCGGCGGGATGCGCTTCCTGCGGGATGCGCCGCTCGCCCGCCAGGCGGTAGACGCGCAGCGGGACCAGAGCAGCCGCTTCCGCGATGCGGTTGACGGCCACGTAGACCCACGGGCTGCCCTCATAAGCGGCGGATTGGGCGTCTAACGACGCAAGCGAGGGCCAGCTCCAGCCGTTGTGGGCGGCCACGGCTTCCACGACGGGGACGCCGGGGCGCAGCTCGCGCCGGACGCGGCCAAACAGACGGTCGAACCAGGTGGGCATGGGGAACCTCCGGGTGATTGGTTGGTGGTTAGTGGTTTTTGGTTGGTGGTGAAGAGTCGGCAGTGGTCAGTTGACAGCAAACAGAAGGCAGTGGCGGCTGGGGTGAACCTCACCCCCACACTGTGGAGAGGGGGAGGCGAGCGCAGCGAAGCAGGGGGTGAGGTGGGCGTTATTCCAGGCTAAGGCGCTGGCCCGCGCCGAGGGGCTGGACGCGCTCCCCGAAGGCGAACGCCAGGGTGGTATAGGCCCGTTCCCCGGTACAGTGGATGGGAAAGAGGCGCGGGGAGCCATACCCGTCGCGGAGTTGTTCCACAGCCAGGGCCAGGCTGGCGGCGTCCGTGCTGACCAGGTGCGTGCCGCCCAGGATGACCTCGATTGGCCTGCCGAAATGCGCCTTGACGTGGGCCAGGGTATTGAGCAGCCCGGCGTGGCAGCAGCCGCAGACCAGGGCCAGCCCGCCGGACGGCAGCTCCACCACCAGCGAGAGGTCGTCCCGGAAGCGATCAGGCTCCAGGCCGCCATTGTCGGCGCGGACGTACAGCGTGTCGCTCGTCCCCTGGAAATACGGCCGCTCGGCGATCACGCCGCTGGTCCAGATGCCGGGAGCGATCAGAGTCGGCTCCGCCGAAAGGCGCACGTCGAAATAGGCGGTCACGGCGGCGTGGGGCAGCCGGAAGCCCAGGTCGCGGACCTCGTCGCCGTGCTGGAAGACGCGCCCCCGGAAGACGTCCGGGTTGGCGTCGAGGGGCGTCCCGGCCGGGGCGCGGGTCATCAGGGCGGCGAGGCCCCCGGTATGATCGTAGTGGCCGTGACTGAGCGCGACTGCATCCAGGCGGCTCAAATCGACCTCCAGCAGATCGGCGTTGCGCAACAGCACGTCGCCGCTGGCCCCGGTGTCGAACAGGATACGGCCCCCGGCGGCGCTCTCGACGAGCAGCGCCAGGCCATGCTCCCCCCAGCAGGCGGAGCCGAAGTGGACGGTGTTGTTGACGAGACAGGTGATGGTGGACATACGGTTCCTGGTTTCTGGTGGTTGGTAATTGGTAAAAGGCGATCAGCTTTTAGCTGTTAGCTCTTGGTATGCGTCGAATTGGGCGGCCTGCGTTCATGAAGGCGGCAGAGGTCAGCATCTCGACGAAACCCCGAATGACCACCGCTCTGGGCGGTTCGCGAACCGCCCCTACGATCGACATCGATCGGCGTCCCCGTTTTTCGCTGACTGCTGACCGCTGAAAGCTGACCGCTACTCCGGGCAATAGCCCATCATCGGGAGCAGCTTGCCATCCAGCGTCCAGTAGGCCTTCATCTCGTTGGCGGTCATGCAGCCCAGCGAGGGCAGGACCATCAGCACGTCGCCGACCTTGACCCGGGCCAGCAGCGCCGGCGTGGCGTGGACGATGGCGTGCTCCTGCGAGACGATCTTGACGTAGCAGCCCGGCACCAGGCCGGTGTGCCAGCCGTCCGCGCCACGGAGGGCGATCTCGCCGTAACACGGCGTGCCGTCGGTGTAGGGCATGAAGTCCTTGGAGAGGTACGCCCCGCCGCCCATGAGCACGATCGTGCTGCGCTCCGGATGGAGGGCCACCACCGGGCAGGCCAGGGCGATCCCCACGTCCTCGACCGTGCACGAGCCGACGTAGACCTGCTTGATGTCGTAGAAGACGAAGCCGCCCGTCCGGATTTCGTCGACCGCGCTCAGGTCATCCACGACCGAGCAGGTGGGCGTATCCCCGATCGACAGCTCGACCTGGCCGTAGCCGGCCTGGGCCAGCGCGTCGCGGGCGGCGCTCAGGCGCTCCACCGTCTCGGCGTAGACGGCCCGAATGGCGGCATGGTCGCCCCGGATGCGGTAGCTGTGCCCGCTGTGGACGATCATCCCGCGCAGGCTCATCAGCGGCGCGGCGGCGATGATCCGGGCAATCTCGGCCCGCTGGGCGAAGGCGTCCCAGACGATCCCGGTGCGGCCGTAGCCGGTGTCGGTCTTGAGCCAGATGTCGGCGGGCGCGGTCAGATGCTCGGCCAGGAAATGGGCCGTCTCGGCCGATTCGAGCGTCAGTCCCAGCCGGACGCGCGCCGCCAGGGCGTTGATCCGGTCGATCTCCAGCCAGTTGACCGGGAAGGCGATCGTGATGTCGTCCCAGCCGTGGTCGGCGAAGTAGGTCGCCATCCGCACCGAGGAAACCGTGATCGCGGTCACGCCTTCCTCGCGGAACCATGCCCCGATCGCCGCCGACTGGTGCGACTTGAAATGCGGGCGGAAGCGAATCCCGCCGCGGCGGGCTTTGTCGGCCATGCGGGCGATGTTACGGCGCACGATGGCCTCGTTGAGGATCAGGGTCGGGGTCTGGATGGTCAGGGACATTGTGTCGCCTCCACGGCGTCAAGGGTCTGTACTGAGCAGCCTATTTAACCCCAAAGCGCGAAAAGAGAAAAACATCTCACCGCGGTGGAATTGTTTTTACGCGAAGCTGACGGCCCCGCCGCCGTGGCGGGTGGCGTGCCAGGCCAGGGCGACCGCGATCACGGTGTCGTCGTGCGCGCCGGAAGCCGCCCCGTAGCGGTACAGGCCGGAGGGCATCCGCTCCAGGGTGAAGGCGGCCAGTTCCCCACGCAGGACGGGATCGTCCAGCAGCGTGATCTCGCCGCGCTCGATCGCCAGGGCCAGGCCCTCCACCAGCGGCCCCTTGCTGGCGGCCGTGGTCTGGAAGGGCCGCACCGGCAGCCCGGCGGCCTGCAAGGCTTCGATGTTGACGCTGCCGATGCTGTTGGCCTCGGCCCAGATCGTCTCTGGATGCCAGGCGTCGTACAGCGCGCGCAGCCGGTCGCGCTGCTGGGCCCAGCTCACCTGGCGGAAGCGATCGAGCGCGACCAGCGTCCGCGCCTCGACATCGACCACGGCGAAGGCGGTGTAATCGTCCACCCGGCCCCAGTCGATGCCGGCCGCATAACGCGCGCCGGGGCGCGGCGTCCCCGGTCGGGCCGTGCAGACCGCGTCGATCCCCCGGAACAGCAGCCCGGCGTCCTCGATGAACTCGGCCTCGTACTCCTGGCGGAACCAGCGCTCCGGCATTTCCAGCCGGGCCGCGTCGATCTCCTCCGGGGGGATCAACGGGTTGGCCGCGGTCGGCTCGTGGAAGCTGGCCCAATCCCCGGCCAGCGGATCGAGGCCGCGCTGGTAGAGACGATGGAACCAGTTCAGGCCGTTGGGCGTGCTGAGCAGCAGGGCGCGCCCCTGCCGATCGGAGAGGGCCGGGCGCACCGCCCCCGTCCAGACTTCCTCCGGCAGGAAGGCCGCTTCGTCCAGCACGGCCAGGTCCAACCCGACGCCGCGCAGGGCGTCCGGCTCGTGGCCGCTGCGCACCTGGATCACGCCCCCGCCGGGCAGCTCGATCCGGCGGCGCTGCTCGTCCTTGTCCGTCCAGACCCCGTCCAGCGTGCCTTTCAGGCCGCGCCAGACTTCGTCCGCCATGGCGTAGGTCGGCGCGATCCACCAGCCGAAGCCGCCGCGCCGGGCGCAGTCAAGCAGGGCCACCTTGCCCAGTTCCGTCTTGCCCCAGCGGCGGCCGCAGGCCACCACCTTGAAGCGGGCGGGATGCGTCATGACGCGCCGCTGCCCAGGGTGGAGCATCCTGGACCGCACCGTCATAGACGAATTCCCAGCGAACGACCTGTTCCTTGGCGTCATGCGGCCCTTCGAGCATCTGGAGGACTTCGACGGCGGTCTTCATGGCGGCGGCGACCTGGTGCAAAGGCGCCTCTTCGATCTTGTCCGGCACGGCCTCGGCCAGCAGTTTGGCCGCCCGCCGCACGGCGGCGGCCAGGTCGGCATCGGATGGCGGAGCCGCATTTTGCGGGTTGGGTTTGACGTGTTGAGTCGTCGCGGTCATGGATAGGTCACGATCCGGTTGATGGTCCTATAACGTCGTCTGATACCCTGCGCGTTGGCTGGATTGGCCGCGGAAGACCGGACGGGGCGGTGCCCCGTCCCTACCATGCGGATGATCTGCCGCCGTCCCTCAAGGGCTGATCCAATTCAAAATTAAGCATTCAAAATTCAACATTCGGCCGGAGGAGCAATGCTCCTCCGGCCGCCCGCGCTCGCCCTCCGGCTGGATGACGGCCACGCCAGCGAGTCTCCGCGTGGGGTTGCGTGCCGTGCGCGCGGCGGCCAGAGGCGCCGCCCTGCGGTGTTGACATCCTTAATTTAGCACGGATGTTCCAGGCGGTGTGCGAAAAATGTGGGCGATTCAACGACGTTTGTGGCCGATTTGGCCAGCAGGCCGGGGTTGACCCAGGCGCGGCTGCGTAGCGGCGTCGCCGGCGACGACGGAGTCCGCTTTCAAGCGCGCCCCTCGGCGGCGCGGCCGGCCGCGCCGCTACGCCAGCGAACTTCCCCCGGTAAAGGTACAATAGGGGCCATCGATGATCGGTGGGATTGCGCTGCGAGCATTCCCTGTTTGCGCTCTGTCTTTCAACCAGGAACCCTCAAGACTGATCGCTGCCTGTTTCCTGGAACACACGAGTCGATGACCGAACGTTCAACCGTGGAGGAAATGATGGCTGAGTTTCTTGATGCGCCTGGAAGTTTTTATATCGGCCGGACCTTCGATCTGGCCAGCGGCGCACCTGTCAAAGAGGACTATGTCTACTATGATTCGCGCGACCTGACGACGCATGGCCTGGTGCTGGGCATGACCGGCAGCGGCAAGACCGGCCTGTGCATCTGCCTGCTGGAAGAAGCGATCCTGGACGGCGTGCCGGCGATCATCGTCGATCCCAAGGGCGACATCGGCAACCTGCTGTTGACCTTCCCGGAGCTCAAGGCCAGCGACTTCCAGCCGTGGGTCGACCCCGGCGAGGCCCAGCGCAAGGGGATGGACGTCCCGACCTACGCTCAGAACCGGGCCGAGTCGTGGACCAAAGGCCTGGCCGACTGGGGCATCACCCCGGAGCGGATGGCCAGGCTCAAGGCGTCGGCGGATTACACCATCTATACCCCCGGCTCCGACTCCGGCGTGCCGGTCAGCATCCTGGCCTCGCTCAAGGCGCCCAAGGTCTTCAACGAGGAAGTCACCCGCGAGCAGATCAACGGCACGGTCACGGCGATCCTGTCCCTGGCCGGGATCAGCGCCCAGCCGGTCAAGGACGCCGAGCACGTTTTCGTGAGCAACATTGTCGAGTACAACTGGCGGGCCGGCAAGGACCTGACCCTGGAAGACATCATCCTCCAGGTCCAGGAACCGCCCTTCGAGAAGCTCGGCGTGCTGCCGGTGGAGAAGTACTACCCCGCCGACAAGCGCATGGAACTGGTCATGGCGCTCAACAACGTCGTGGCCGCGCCATCCTTCGGGGCATGGCTGCGCGGCGTCCCGATGGACATCCAGAGCCTGCTCTACACGCCGGAAGGCAAGCCGCGCGTCGCCATCCTGTACATCGCCCACCTGAACGACACCGAGCGCATGTTCATCATGACCCTGGTGCTCGAATCGCTGATCGCCTGGATGCGCAACCAGGGCGGCACGTCCAGCCTGCGGGCGCTGCTCTACATCGACGAAATCTTCGGCTACTTCCCGCCGATCCAGAATCCGCCCAGCAAGGAGCCGCTGCTGCGCCTGCTCAAGCAGGCCCGCGCCTTCGGCTTGGGCGTCCTGATGGCCACCCAGAACCCGGTCGATCTGGACTACAAGGGCCTGTCCAACATCGGCTCGTGGTTCATCGGCCGCCTGCAATCCGAGGGTGACGTCGACCGGATCATCGCCGGACTGAAGGAAGCCGCGGCCAGCGGCAACCTCGACCTGGCCCAGGTCAAGCAGTTGGTGGCGCAAATCCAGGCGCGCGTCTTTCTGCTGCGCAACGTCCACGACGAGGGCAAGACCACGCTCTTCAACTGCCGCTGGGCGATGAACTTCCTGCCCGGCCCGCTGACTCGCCAGCAGATCGAAATCCTGATGAAGGATAAAAAGGCCAGCCTTCCGGCCCAGGCGCCAGCCACGGCTGGCGCCGCCCCGGCCGCGCCCGCGGCCCCGGCCAGCGCGCCCGCAGCCGGCCCGACCCTGCCCGGCCTGCCGGAAACCTACCGGGCCGCCAAGCCGGCCGCGGACGTGGAGGAGTTCTTCCTGCCGGTCAAGGCCCGCAAGGAGGAAGCGATCCAGGCCTGGGAAAGCGACACCGGCCGCCGGGCCGACGATGTCGCGGCGGCCCAGGTCGTCTACGACCCCGTGCTGCTGGCCCAGGTCGATGTCCGCTATGACGACACCAAATCCGGCGTGCGGGCCGACCGCGTCTACGCCTTCCACGTCGCCGACCCGTCCAGCTCTGGCTTCATCAACTGGGAAGACTACAGCGCCGAAGTCGTTGACCGGCGCGATCTCGACACCAAGACCCGCTACGAGGCAGCCTATGGGGAGCTGCCGGTGGCGCTTTCCAACCCCAAGCGTCTGAAGGAACTCGAAGCCGACCTGGTGGATTACATCTGCAAGGAATACACACTCAAGGTCCCCTACCACGCCAGGCTCAAGGTGTATGGCAACCCGGACGACAAGCCGGGCAGCTTCGAAGCGGCGGTGCGGACGGCCGCCCGCGAGCTGCGCGACGCCGAAATCGACAAGGTGACCGAGGCCTACGAAAAGAAGATCGACCGGCTGGAAGCGGCGCTCACCAAGAAGCGGGCCGAACTGGACAAGGACAAGGCCAAAGCGTCCGGGACCAGCCAGGACCTGCTGGCAACCGGCCTGTCCGGCGCGTTCGACCTGCTGCGCGGGCGCAGCGCCAGCAGCTCGATCTCGCGCGTCTCGCGCAAGATCGGCAAGCAGAGCGAGCTGAATGCCGAAGTCGCGGCGACCGAGCGCGAGGTCGCCGACCTGCTGGCCGAGGTCGAAGCCCTGCGCAAGGAATTCGAAGCGGCCCTCCAGGAAGTCCAGACCCGCTGGGAGGAAGAGCTGGCCAACATCTCCGAGGCAGAAGTGGCCCCGCTGAAGAAGAATGTGCGGGTCCAGGTCTTTGGGCTGGGCTGGCTGCCGCAGTATGCCTTCCCCAGCGAAGGCCGGGTCGAGTTCGCTCCGGCTCTGCCCAAGCAGAAGGAATAGCGCATTCGGGTTGGATCGGACAGGGCGGCCCCGCCGGGTCGCCCTTTTCGATCACTCTTCGGCGCAGTGAACGGTCCGGACCGCGACTCACTATAATGAAGACAGCGCGGAGTCAGGGCTGGGCCAGGCAGGAGGGCTTGATGATGGACGCTTCGATCTCGGTGGACGCGCTGCGCGGCGTGCCGGAGACGTTGTTATACCCGCTGTACATCCGGGCGGTGGAAAGCCAGCGCCCCGATCCGCTGCTCAAGGATGAGCTGGCCGCCAGTTTGATCGCAAGCCTGGCGTACGATTTCAGCCGCTATGCCGGAGAAAAGGACGTGAACCGGGTCTTTGTCCTGCTGCGCGCCCGCGAGTTCGACCGCGCCGTAAGCCGCTTCCTCGAAGCCCAGCCCGACGGCGTGGTGATCGAGATCGGTTGCGGGCTGGATACGCGCTTTCACCGCCTCGACAACGGGCGCGTGACCTGGTTCGACCTCGACCTGCCGGACGTGATCGCCGTGCGAAGCCGCCTCCTGCCGGAAGCGCCCCGCCGCCGGATGATCGCCCGTTCCATGCTCGACCTGGACTGGCTGGAGGCGATCGGGACTCCGCCGGGCGAGCGCGTTTTGATTGTGGCGGAAGGGGTGTTCCCTTATTTCGAGGCGGCGCAGGTCAAGACGCTGGTACTGGCCCTGCTGGGACGCTTTCCGGGCGCGCGGCTGGTCTTTGACATCATCCCGCCCTTCGAGCGCTGGCTCAGCCGCGCCACGCAGGTCATCCAGGCCAGCGGCGCGCGGGTGCGTTGGGGCGCCTGGCGCGGGAATGCGCTGGAGCCCTGGCATCCGGACCTGCGCCTGACGCGCGAATGGCACTACCTCGACGTCCCGGAGCCGCGTCTGGGCGGGCTGCAAACCCTGTTTCGTCTGCCAGGGCTGCGTGGGCTGTTCAAGGTAGTGGAATACCGGCTGGGTGGTTGATGGGAGCGAAAAAGGGCCGGCGCGGGCCGGCCCTCGAGTTGAATGGAGATGGGGAAAACCGCCAGGGATTACCCCTTGCGGCCGCCCTTGAGGCTGGCGGTGAGCTTCTCGAAGCCAGCCCAGTCCCCCTTGGCGGCCAGCGCGGCCTGTGCCGGCCAGGTCGCGGGCGCGCCGGGCAGGATGCGCACGCCCTGCGCCTTGACCTTGGCCTCAAGCTCGGCCGGATCGGCCTCGGCAAGTTGGGCGAAGGTCGTGATACCCAGGCTGTGCAGGGCCTGCTCCACCTTGGGGCCGATACCCTCGATCTTGCGCAGGTCATCCGGCGCGCCGGGGACGGTGGCCTGTTTGACCGCCGGCTCGGGTTCGATGACCGCCTCCACCTCAGGCGCTTCCGCGACCACCGGCGCTGGCTCGACGGCCGGCGGCTCTATCACGGGCGCTTCTTCGACCACCGGCTCGGCCACCGGGAGGACCGTCTGGATCACCGGAGCTTCGGGACCCTCGGCAACAGGGACTTCGGCGACTGGAGTCTCGGCCGCGGGAGGGATGGGGGCCGCTTTGGAGACGTGCGGCTGGGCGGGCCGGGCCTCGGGCCGGGATTCCGGCTCGGCATGCGCCAAGGGCCGGGTAGCGGGCGGCTCGCCAGCCCCACGCGGCGGGCGGCGCAAAGCCCACCAGGCGAGCAGAATCAGGAAGACCAGGAGCAGAAGAAGCAGCAAAAAGAATTCGGGTGAGGTGCCAAAATCCGACTGCTGTTGAGGCCGGGGCGCGCCCCCCAGTCCCTGACCCAGCCCGATGGGCAGCAGGATCGATAAGCGGAACATAAAAGGCTCCCTTCGCCAAAGAATAGTTGCCCAATCCATTATCTCTACTATACCGGATATTTGTAGAATCGGCTGAGCGCGGCTTAAGCGGAGACCGGGAGGCCAGAGGGTAGAGGCAAGAGGCCAGAGGGTAGAGGCCAGAGGCAAGAGGCAAGAGGCCAGAAAAAACGAAGTTGGGCAGGGCCGCAGGCCAGAGACAGAAAAACAAGGCTGGACAGGGCCGGGGCCGGAGAAAATGGGGCCGGGGCCGGAGAAAATGGGGCC
>CAZHMJ010000048.1:17322-21717 GCA_964533805.1 uncultured Anaerolineae bacterium
GCTGGACAGGGCCGGGGCCGGAGAAAATGGGGCCGGGGCCGGAGAAAATGGGGCCAGGGATGCGCCTGGGCAGGAGCGTGCCAGGGTCAGCCGACGCCGGAGGGGGTCGGGGCGGGCCGCTCGACCAGCCAGCGCAGCGCCTCGGATTCGGATTCAAACGCGCACAGCCGGTCGGCGGCGCGGGCGATCTGGACGATGATCGTCAGCCCATACAGGACGTGACGCGAGGCGCCAATCACGGCGATTCGAAGCTCCGGATAGCGCCTGAGCAAGGAGGCGTAACGTGGATAGACCAGCGGGGAATTGAAGCGATTCACCCCTCTGATCTCGACCAGCAGACTCAGCTTGCCGTCCAGAGAGTCGGCCAGCGCTTCAAGCTCGGCCAGCATGACATCCGCGCTCAAGAGGGAAAGCGGGGTATGGATGGTCAGGCGCTGAACAGCCGGGGTGATTGGCACAAGCATGTAATCAATCACATGCATTCTTTCTAGGTAAGTAAATTCAAATATCCGACTTCGAGCTACCGGACACTGAACAGAAGTTCGGGATGAAGACATCTGGGAAGGGATCACAGAGCGCCAGACAACGCTCCCCAAAATCCTAACCCAGGCGAAAAACGCTCAGGTCGCGCCGGTCAGAGCGGTCGACAAGAGCAAGCAGGTTGGCGAGCAAAACATGTTCGTATGGTTCAACCTTCGCTCGTTTGTTCAAGTGTCCGGTAGCCAGGTTGGGAATCATTTTCCCCCTGGGGTTAGTGTTCGCACTATACACGCCCAATTCACGGCACACGCCGCTCACGCGCACCGCGATTGGTGATCAGCATTTTGCGTATCAGGTTTCAACTAGGAGTGCCTCTGTTGTTCAATCCGATTGCCTAATTCCTGGCGCGCCGCTTCGAGTTCGTAAATATCGTGCGTCCAGTGTGACCAATCCGCGCCCACCGAGCGGGCGATGCGCAGCGCTGTTGCCTCGTCTCCCAGGTCCCGCAGGATTTGGATCATATCGTAATCGTCTACACCATCACGTATCCATTTGAGTCGCATGGATGGCACAGTCCCTTCAACGCCCACCGCTTCGCCAGGGTAGAGCAGCATTCCATCGCCGGGATAACTATGGCCGTTGTCGTTTGTATATGTTTGGACATTGTGCCAGGGATCATCCGTCCACAGATCGACACTCCAGTACAGAATCCCGGTCAGGTCGAGACTCTGACTGATAAAACCGGGTTGGATACGATAGTTGATCGGATCAAAATCGATCTCCCACTTGGGCGAATAATCGTCCTGCACCAGGGCCGCATACGACCAGATCATCTCACCTCGTTCGAGTGCAGCTTCAACCTGATCGGGAGCCTCGTCCATCATCACGGGCAGCATCACCCAGATATCGACCGCGGAACGCCCCTCATGATCCAACAATTGAGAGGTGGGTGTCATGGTCACGAGATTCAAAACTCCGTTGTCGTGAAAAAGCCGTGCCCATTCCCATAAATTCGCCAGAAACTGAGGATCGTCCAGACAGATATCGACTTCGTCCGCTGTGAAATTGTAGAGCAGTAGATCGGGGTGGTGTTGGCTTATGGCGGTCTGCAATTCTTCGGGAGTTGGGATTGGGTTTTCAAACACACACGATTCAAGGTAGGCTCCGCTCCAAAAGCCCAGTCCGGTTGCGTTTAGACCCCAATCTTCGATCAACATTTGTTCTTCGGCAGGATTGACCGATTGTGGCATCACACGGTGACGCAGCAGTTCGGTAACATCTCCCTCTCCCCAAAAGAGAAAATCCGAGTAGAGGGCAGGGTGGAGCGGAAGCTCAAAATCCCAGACTCGCAAGGTAATTGTACCGCTGGCGCTGCCCTGATCGCTGGTGAGGGTGTAGCTTCCGGTGTAGGTGGCAGCCAGGGCATCCCGCGGGACAAACACATCGATCCAGAATGGCTGATTTTCACCCCGCGCGATATCCACTGGCACGGCGCGGATCTCGGCATCAGCACGCTGCTCAAACGGGATCAAGGCGTCCGCGTACCAACCGACTCCGCGTGGGCGATTCGAGCCTTCCCAATCCGGGCTGCCCTGCGACACATAGACGTAATGTTCGCGATACAGGGTGAGCGTGTCGATCGTCGCGCCGCCATCAGCCACCAGATCGGAGACGTTCAGATCAACATTTGTGAGTTCCCCGCGCGCCGCGATCTGGAAGGATTCGTACTCGCCGCGTGCCGCTGCGATTGTGATATCCTCCGGTGTGTTCGCCGGAGCCGCATAACGAGCAATCCGATCCAGGCCTGGCGCAGTCCAAACGGTGATGGGCGCGACCTGGGCCGATACTGCTGGGATAGGCAACATCAATACAAGACCCAGACACAGCACTAGATAATGATTCATGGGGTAGATTTCCATTCTGCCGCATAAACGGGTACCCCCCTTGGGGGTGTAAGACAATTCGCGACTGAGGGCCAGGGACTTGATAAGAGCGCGCAGGGAAGTAGACTGCGCGTTTTTCGTGCCAAGACCCAATAAGAGATGCGCTCATGCCTGACTCGTTTCACCTCGAACACCTGGCAGTGCTGTTATTGTGGGTGTACTCGAGAAGGCTGTGGTGGCGGGTGAACCGGCGGTAGATGAAAGGACGGCGGTGCCAGATCCGACTTCATTGTAGCACCGGGTTAAGGCCGGGGGTAGGTTATTTGGTTAGAAAAGAATTGAGGAATGAGATAGCTCAGGGCGACCCATCAGAGCGATCTTATGCATTTGCAATTTCAAGGATGATTAATAACCCGCCTGCCGCGTTTCACTACTCGCTCCGGTACTCGAAGCGGCGCTCACAGGTCAGCGGGGCGGCGCTGCCGGCCCGGTCGGCGGACAGGCGCAGCAGGTAATATCCCGACGGGCGGCCGTCCAGGGTGATGGCGTCCACCAGAGTGCGCGGGCCGCCGGATTCCCCCGCGACCGCTTCCCCGGCCGGGACGACGTGCTCGGCCATGAGACGCCACTCGCCCGGCGGCGCGCCGTCCGGCGTACTGCCCAGGTAGGCCATCTCCACCCGGTAGGCTTGCAGGTCCGCCAGATCGGCGCGGCCTGCCACGCTGAAGCGGCTCGTTACGCGCTCGTCCTGGGCGGGCGACAGGATCGTCAGGGCCGAATCGGCGCAGCTATCGTCCGGCAGGGCTACTTCCGCGGCGGCGCTGGCGCTCAAGGCGTCCTGGAGCCACTGGTTGATCACCATGTACGTCAGGGGGAGGGTCAGGCAGGCCAGGGCCAGCACGAGATAGATCGAGCCGAACGGCCCGCGCAGCAGGCCGAGCAGCATCTGGCCGGGCCGGGCGGAAGTCATGGCGGGCTGGTAAGGCGGCGGTGGCGGGGCGTGGCGCACCCAGTCCCCGTAATCCCACGGCGCGGGGCCAGTTTTGCGCTCTGGCTGGGGGGAGAAGGTCGCGTGCGGCCAGCGCTGGCGGTCGTATTCGCGGCGCAGGTCTGGATCGCCCAGGACGTGGTAGGCTTCGTTGAGGGCCTGGAAGCGCTCCGTGGCCCAGGCGGCGCGCTCCGGGTTGCGATCGGGATGAAGCTGCTTGGCCAGGCGGTGGAACGCCTGCTGGATCTCAGCCGCGCTCGCGCCGGGCGCCAGGCCAAGCAGGGCGTAGTAATCGTTGGATGAGTCGTAACGCAGTCTGGGCATGATCTCCCCGGCGGGCCGACTCCGGCCTTATCCCCGGGCAGGCGGCTCGATCCGGTTGAGCTGGTCGGGATCGACCTGGAAGAGGACCATCCCGCACTGGCGGCAGGCCAACGCCTCCACCTGGGCCAGCCGCTTGAAGGGTCGCAGCAGGCTGTTCAACCGGAAGAACGACAGGCGGCCGGGCTTGTAATAGGCCGGGCGGAAACGGGTGTCGTAGGTCAGCAGCAGGCCGCGGGTGAGGTCCTCGCCGCCGCAGCGCGGGCAGCGACCCGGCCCGTACGGCAATGGGCGGGCCTGGCTCACCGGCTGGACGGGCGCCGGCTGGCTGGCGACGGCCGGCAGCGGCGCGGTCGGCTGGGCCGGGGCGGTCGCCTCGATGGCTTCACTGGGCTGGAGGACAGGCTCCTCCGGCATGTCTTCAGGCATCTCCAGCGGCGGGGGTGGCAGGGCGCTCATGCGGCTGCTCCTTCAATCCAGATGGCACAAAAGCGGCTATTCGCTGTTGGCTCTTGGTTTTTGGCAATAAGCGAAGAGCCCGACTCGCTTCCAAATTCTGCCCGCGAGCCTCTCTTATTATACACAGCCCGCCGCACGCTGCTGCAACCGGCGCGCCTGCCCGGCCAGGGCAATCGCATCAAACTGAAAAAGACATCTCACCACAGAGGACGCGGACTCGACTTTGTCCATTTCAGGCGGCAAAGGCGAGGGTTTCGAGCCAGA
>CAZHMJ010000049.1:0-21643 GCA_964533805.1 uncultured Anaerolineae bacterium
CTGTCCGGAGTCGATCAGCCCGGCAGTTCGATCACATCCCCGACCCGCATTTCGCCCGCGCTGAGGATTCCCGCGCGCAGCCCGCTATGGTGAACCGGTCCCGGCCACACCCGCTCAAGCGCCTGGTCCTTCAAGGTGCTGCATGGATCGCACATCTGGCCGCCGCGCATCCGCACGTCCCCCACCCGGAATTTCCACCCGACCAGATGGTCGAGCGCCTCCCCTGTCGTGACGATGGTGCGGCGAGTCCGGGCGGGATCGAGCGTGACCCCGTACTCACGCGCCAGCCGGTCAGCGATTCGGTATCGATCAGGGAAACTGCCCGGTCGGGTTCAGAGCCATGATCCTTGCAGTCGCGGTCGCCTTCCAGTCCCCAGCCGGGCATGGCGCGGGCCGCGGCGACCGGCTGAGTCGGCGCGGCCTTCTCCGGCGCGAGGTAGATCGAAATCACCCGGCCTTTGAACATAGACGTCTCCTCAAGAAGTCGCTTTCAGCAGCCAAAGACTAAAACGAGGGACGCGGGTTTACCCAGCACCGCGTCCCTCGAGATTGCCGCAGAAGCAGCCCGATTGGCCCTTGCGTTTCCGCCCGTCGCTTCGACGCCTGGACGCTTGGCCGCCTATTCCGCCCGCTGGCCGGCCCGGTGGTAGCCCGCGAACAGGCGGCCCCCGGCCGGGGCCAGCACCGCGTCCACGAAGGTCGAGAGCGCGGTCTTGTCGCCGCCGTGATAAACCGCTTCCAGCGCGGCGGTGAGCCGGTCGGCCAGGATTGGGTTCAGGGCGCGCAGCACGCGCGGAATCCATTTGCCCTTGGCGAGCCAACGCCTCTGAAACGCCAGGTGAAACTCGACCGCCAGCGCGGCCAGTTCCGGCGCGATGAAATACAATTCCTCCGCCTTGTCGCAGCCTTCGAAGTCATCCAGCAGGTCGGTCAGGGCATAGCGGTAGTTAT
This sequence comes from uncultured Anaerolineae bacterium, assembly GCA_964533805.1. Taxonomy (GTDB): domain Bacteria; phylum Chloroflexota; class Anaerolineae; order Aggregatilineales; family Ch27; genus JARKOQ01. The sequence continues at coordinate 952 of CAZHMJ010000049.1, forward strand.
CGCGCTCGTCCGGCGTGAGGGACGTCGGACCGGCGTCAAGCAGGGCCTGGGCCTCGGCCTTGATCGTCTCGGCCAGCCCGTTCTGGCCGCGCACGATGATCCCCTCGGCGCACATCATGGGCAGCATCGGCCGGCGTCCGGCCGCGTCGCTCGCAAAATAACGCCGCACGGAGTCCGGAGAATGGACAAAAGCCTCGACCGGCCAGCCTTCGAAGACCAGCGACTCGCGGTACGGCGCTTCGGGCCGGGACGTGATGATCACGATGTCCAGGTCCGACGTGGGCGTGCCTTCGCCACGGATCACGCTCCCGGCCAGAAAGGCGACCTCGCACTCCGGGAAACGGCTCTCGACAAGGCGCTGTGCAGTCAGTTGCGGGTTGGGCCGAGGCAAATCACACACTCCGTCTGTCAGGCAAATGGCAAACTCCCAGACTGCAATGTCTGGTTAAGGTCAAGTATACCTGAGAATCAGAGGCCATTTTGTGAATTTCAGGTTAAAGGAATACAGGCATCCACGGCGCGTTTTCAGACGGACTCCTTGCCATGGCACAGCACGCGATGGTGTTTCGCTGCCCTGATGACCGCGAGAACCAGTTCAAATCAAGCATTCAGAATTGGGCTATCGCGGTTGGATGCGCTAGCCCTGCGACTCCATCCCCACGCGGCGACAAGCGGGTTACCCCTCGTCCACGATGGCGGCGATCCAGGGCGCGTGCTCCTGGTAATGCTCGTAAGTATCGCCGATGATCCAGCCAATAATGGGCCGGTCGTCGTCGGACGTGGGGTCGTAGTGGCGGTAGGGCTTGCGGAGATCCTCGTCGCTCAGCGTCTCGATCTTGGCGATCAGGCGCGCGTGGCTGCGCCGGAAGAGGTCCAGCACCTCGTCCAGGGTCAGCGCGAGGTAACGCTCGCGCAGGACGGCGTTCTGGTGGTCGTAGTCGCTGGCCCAGGTGGCTTCGTCCAGGCCCAGGCCCTCGCGCTGGGACTGCCCGTTGAGCAGGGTATGGATGCTGTCTTCCCACAGGGCCAGGTGAACGATGTGATCCTTGGGCGTCCAGCCGACGGCATCTTCGAGTGTGGAAAGCTGATCGGGGCTGTAGCGGCGCAGGAAGGCGTGGAACTCGTCCCAGCCCTGGTGAATCAGGCGCAGCAGTTCGGCTTTGGTGGCGGGTCTGTCTGTCATGATGGTCCCCCTCGTGACAAGAATAATTGACTGAGCCTTCATTTTAGCCCGTTTGTGCGACGGGCAAAGACAACCGTCACGCCTCATGCAAGGCCATCGCGTCGGACTGAAAAAAGACATCTCACCACAGAGAACGCGGAGAACACAGAGAAGAACGATCTCACCAGCCCTTGCTTCGCAGCCTCGACGCTACAGTTTTTTCTGTTTTCGCTCTTCTCTGCGTTCTTCCTTGGCGCTCTTGGCGTCTTTGCGGTTCAAGATGTTTTTTGACGCGATTACCCTGACGCCTCGCGCTGACCGGTCCGGTGATGCCCCGCGAACAGCCGCCCCCGTCAAAGACCAGCAGGAATTCGAACGACCTGGCCCGTTCAAACCGCCTGTTTGCCATGGAACAGCACGTGATGGCGCTCGTGCTTGGGCTGCCAGTCGTAATTCTCGAACACGGCCCGGCCCTCCTCGGCCAGCAGCGGGCCGATCACCTCCGTCCGGGCGCTGCCCATGTTGATGATCGGCTCGCTGCCGGGCTTGAGCCGCCCGCCGCTGATCTCATTGAGCATGGCCTGGGACAGCCCGAAGACCACCCGCGAAATCCGCGCCCAGTGGATCGCCCCGGCGCACATCGGGCACGGCTCGGTGCTGCAATACAGCGTGCAGCCCTCCAGGGAGAAAACCTGCTTTTCCCGGCAGTAGGCGCTGATCACGGACAGCTCGGCGTGATAGGTCGGATCGGACACCTCGACGCTGCGATCCCGGCCGCGGGCCAGCACGACCCCATCCCGCACCAGCACCGCCCCGAACGGATCGGCCCCGGCGTCACGGGCCTCGGCCGCCAGTTTGATCGCCAGCCGCAGAAAGTGGGCATCCTCATTGTGGTTGTTCATCGTCTGTCTCCTGGTTCAGAAGCACGGACGTTGTGATTCTATTGTCCACCCGATTCGGCAAAAAGTGATTGGTCATTGGTTGGTGGTGATTGGGTAAAGCCTGGGTCAGCCCTACCCCCGACCCGGTCCGATCTGTTACAGTTAGGCCAATCGGTTTGACCACTAACCACCAACCAACGACCAATCACCAATCACCGAGTCCCATGAAACTTCTGATCGTCGCGTCATCGCTCGATTTGCAGCAGCCGTTCAGCAGCACGCCGTCCTGGTGGCAGCTCCTCAAGGGGCTGTACGAGGAAGGCGTCGACCTGGTCGTGACCACGTATCAAGGCCCGGCCATCGAAACCCTGTGGTGGCGGGCCGTGCCCAACCCGGTCAAGGCCCAGGGCGACCTGTTCAAGTGGCTGCGCGATACCGCCCGCAAGGTGATGGGGCCGCCCAAACCCGTCCAGGTAAAGGACGCCGCCCAGGACTCCGGCGAGAGCGCCTCCGAACGGGCCATCCGGCTGCTGGCCCAGAAAGTCATCGCCCCACGCTGGCAGGCGGCATTGGATCGCCTGTTGACCGAACAGCCGGATATCGACGCGGTGCTGTTCCTGACCATCCCGCTCAACCACGTCAGCGGCATCCCGGCCTACCTGATCGCCAAACACGGCAAGCCGGTCTTCTACCACGACGGCGACCTGCCGGCCAGCCTGCCCCAGTTCAAGGGCTTCGCCACCGGCTTCCGGATTTACCAGGGGGCCGACCCCGGCGAATATACCGCCGTGCTGGGCAACTCGATCGAGGGGCTGGACTACGTCAAGGCGCTGGGCGCCAGGCGCGTCCACCCCTTCCAGTACGCCGCCGACCCGGAAGTCTGGGCACCCCTGCCGGTGGCCCAGGACGTGGACGCCTTCTTCTTCGGCCACGGCAAGGAGTACCGCGAGGACTGGATCGACGCCATGCTGACCCAACCCAGCCTGGCCCTGCCGGACCGGCGCTTCGCCGTGCGCGGCACGAAGCTGGGCAACCTGGGCCGGGTTGAGCCGTTGCCGTACCTGTCGTTCAGCAAGCTGCGCGAATATGCCTGCCGCAGCCGGATCAACCTCGTGATCACGCGCGGCGCGCACGCCAGCGTCTATGGCTCCAGCAACTCGCGCCCGTTCGAGCTGGCCGCGCTGGGCGCGTGCATGGTCAGCAACCCCTACCGGGGCCTGGAGGACTGGTTCGAGCCGGAAAAGGAAGTGATCATCCTGACCAGCCCAGAGGAAGCCACCGGGCGAATCGCCTGGCTGCTGGCCCACGACACCGCGCGCGAGGCCATCGGCCGGGCGGCGCGGGCCCGCTTCCTGGCGGAGCACACCTACCGCCACCGCGCCCGGCAGTTGATCGGAATCATCGAAAGCTACCTGTAGAAAAGGAAATTATGAATTCTTAATTTTGAATTGTTAATTAAGAGCAAAACCATTCCAATCCGCGCTGCTGACGTCACGCCGCCACAATTCAAAATTCAAAATTTAGCATTCAACATTGTTTTTGAAAGGAGCGCGCCATGCAGACCCCCCGCCCGCCCCGACCCGCCTGGCTGACCGGACTGGCGATCGTCGTCGCCGCCACCCTGCTCGGCTGGTTCGTCTTCATCAACCCCGACCGCCCGGCCATCTTCTTCAACCAGCCGCTCGACCCGCTGCTGGAGAGCCACGCCCTGATCGACCAGGGCCACTACGCCGAGGCCGTGACCGCCGCCGACCGCGCCCTGCAAGCTGACCCGGCCGACCCGCAGGCCCATTTCCTGCGCGGAGAGGCCCTGCGCCTGCAAGGCCGGGCGCGGGACGCGCTCAACGCCTACGGCCGCGCCCTGGAGTTCGACCCGGCCAACCCCGAGGTCTACCTGAGCCGGGTCCAGGCCGGGCTGCTCCTGCAACCACCCGACTGCGCCCAGGCCCGCGCCGATTGGGAGGCTTACCTGGCCCTGCGTCCCGCCGATCCACCCGCCGGGGTCGCCGCCGAGCTGGACCGCCAATGCCCTTAGAAGGACAATGTTGAATTCTTAATTTTGAATGTTTAATTAAAAGCGAAAGGTGCTGGGTGCAACTCTCCCCGAATTGGAGTGTATTGGTGAGCATTGGACGAGGTTCGCTGCTCAGGGGGAGAAATAGATCAGCACAGATTACAGGCGTTGATCGACCGGGAGATCGGCAAGGGCAACGTCCACAACGTCGTGGCCGGCGTCCAGTCGGCGGACGGGCTGGTCAATCTCGCCGCCGCGGCAGGCTCAGATGCGCCTAGCGGGCCGGATTTTGGGAGACAAACGGCCAGGCATCGCGCTCCAGGATGTCCGACGGCACCACTTCCCCGATTTCCGTCCAGAGCACGGGGCGTTCCAGGTCGCGGGCGTCCCAGTCGTACCAGTGGGCGGCTTCGCACGTCCCATCCGTGACGGCGATATGCACGTGGTAGTTGTAGATGCCCAACAGGTCGCCCTGCTCGACAGGCTGCCCGCCGTGGACCTCCAGAGTGACCATCCCCAGAAAGACGATGCAGCCGTCGTGCTCGGCGTCGTCGATCAGGATCAGGCCACCCCAGCGCCCGGTGGTATCGTACACAACCCCGTCATAGGGCGCGTAGACCAGCTTGTCCTCGCACAGAAAATCGACCGAGCGGCGATCCAGGTCGACCGGCGGCAGGCCATCCTGGTTGACCCCATGCCAGCTAAAGATTGCGGCGTCCGTCCCACCCCGGCAGGGCGAGACGTAGCCGGTGATGGGCGGGTCATCCCTCGGCTCCTGCGCGTAGACCGGCCCGGCCGAGACCATCAACCCGATCAAGATCAGCATCACAGCCAGTTTATGGAGCGTCATTTCCCCCTCCTTGGGCCTTTTTACCCATTGTAGAGGGGAATCAACAGGCGTAGCCCGAACGGCGGGCGGCCGTTGGGCAAGCGTCGGTGGGCCACCGGAGCGCCAGAAGCAGCCCACAGGGGCTGGAAGTCAGAGCAGGCCCAGCACCTCGTCCAGGTGAACGATGGTCACGTCCGGCACGATCCCTGGGATTTCGGGCTTGCCGGTCGGGTTGTACCAGACCGCCCGGCAGCCGGCAGCCAACGCTCCGGCCACGTCGGAGGCCAGGCTGTCGCCCACGTGCAGAATCTCGCTCACCGCGCAGCCGGCCTGGCGGGCCGCTTCCACGAAGACGGCCGGATCGGGCTTCTTGAGGCGCTGCCGCTGGGGCATGACGATCACGTCGAAGTAAGCGCCCAGTCCGGCTTCCTCCGGGGTGGTGTTGCCGTTGGTCAGCCAGCCCAGCGCGAACCGGCCGCGCAGGGCGTCCAGCAATTCCAGCGCGCCGGGCAGATAGCTCAGGCTGGCGTCGAAGGCGCGCAGGTAGCCCGCCAGCAGATCGTCCGCCAGAGCCTCGGCATCGGCCCGACCCGCCTCGGCCAGCACGTCCGCGAACACCCGCCGCCGCAAGGCGCGCCAGGGGGCCACGATCGGATCGTGGTTGGCTCCGACCTGCCAGTAGCGCTCGAGCAGGTAATCGGGGGTGATATGGGCATGGTCGCCGCCCAGCAGATCGTGCATGGCGGCGGCAACCGTCTCCACCCCGCGCCGCTGCATGGTCTGGAAGTCGATCAGGGTGTCGTCCACGTCGAAGGAAATCAGCTTGAATGGGGGCATCGGTCTCCCTTATACCCGAAAAAAGACAAAGATGTCTTTTAGCGTCTTGTAACCCGCTCCAGCAGGGCAACCAGCGGCGCGACGGCCTGCTCCGGCGTGAAGGCGCGCGCGGCCTGTGCGCCGGCCGCCGCCAGGCGCTGGCGCAGGGCCGGATCGTCGGCCAGGGCGCGCAGGGTGCGGGCCAGGTCGCCGGGGTTGCTGGGCGGCACCGTGATCACGTCGCGGCCGGGGACAAAGAACTCGCCGATCGCGGCCGACTCGGCGGTCACGACCGGCTTGCCCAGGGCCAGACATTCCAGAATGCGGTGCGGCACGACGTACTCGGTTTTGTCCCGCCGGGCGAAGACTCCCAGGCAGATGTCCGCCTGCCGGACGCGCGCGATCAGGTCGGGCGTATCCAGCGGATCGACGAACTCCAGATTCTGGATGCCGAGCAGTTGGGCGCGCTTGACCGCGGCGGCATGCATCGGCCCGCGCCCGATCATCTCGAATCGGAAGCGCGGGTCGGTGTTGAGCCAGCTCAGGGCGCGCAGGATCACCTCCGTGCCGTGAAAGGGGTTGAAGTTGCCGTAGAACTGGACGAGCAATGGCTCGTCGGGGCTTTTCTGCGGCGCGGTATCGGCCGCCTCGAACCAGGCCGGAGCCACCCCCACCGGCACGACCGCCATCCGCCGCGCCGCGCCGCCGAGGGTCGTCTTGAAGGCCGAGCGGTGCGCGTCCGTGTCGGTGAACGCGCCCGCCGCGGTCGCCACGTTCCAGGTATCCAGCGTCCGCCAGCCCCGGTTGCGCCAGGAGCGTTCCCTGGCGTTCGTGTTGTCCAGCACGCGGCTCTCGTAGAGGCCCACCGTGTAATCCACGAGGACCGGCTTGCCCAGCAGCCGCCCCAGCGCGATCGCCAACGGCGCGAGGAGCTGGTTGTGCTCGGCCACGATCAGGGCGTCGCAGCGACGGGCCTCGTCGCGCATGGTGCGCCACAGCAGGGGCAGCGTCCGGCGCAGGTTCAGCCCGCGCGGCAACGGGGCCAGTGAAACCTGCCAGCCGCGCGCCTCCAGCCCGGCGCGGATGATCCGGTTGCGAGCGTAATCGGGGTCGAACGCGCCCAGATAACAGACGGACAATGTTGAATTTTGAGGGTTGAGTGTTGAATGATCGGTGGTCATCGAGAAGTCTGCGCTTGGTCGTTGGCCGAAAGATCGCGCCATGGGGCGCGCGTGGGCTGATGATACCCCGCCCCAGAAGTCTTGCATAACCCGAACCGTGCCGTCTTACCAACCACCACGAACCAACTACCAAGAACCCGTTTCATCTTGACACCCGCCCGATCCGGCCCTACAATGTGACTGGTCAGTCATATGACCGGACAGTCACATTGGAGCAGCGGGATGCCGAAGCCCACCTTTTTCAACCTGCCCGACGACAAGCGCCAGCGCATCCTCGATCTCGCCATCGAGGAGTTCGCCGCGCATGGCTATCGCGGGGCGTCGATCTCGCGCCTGGTGGCCGCGGCCGGGATCGCCAAGGGCAGCTTTTACCAGTACTTCGCCGACCTGGACGACCTGTACCACCACCTCCTGCACCTGGGCGCGGAGCAGAAAGGGCGCTACCTGCAAGCCACGCCGCCGCCCGATCCGGCCATGCCGCCCTTCGACTACTTGCGCTGGATGCTGCGCGGCAGCGTCGGCTACGAGGTCGCCAACCCGCGCCTGGCGCGGATCGCCTACGCCGCGCTGACCGGGGATGGGCCGTCGGAGGGATTCGTCAGCGAGATGCGGTCCGCGCTGACCGGCTTCTACCGCGACCTGCTGGCGCGCGGGATCGAACACGGCCACATCGACCCGCGGATCGACCTGGACGCGGCCGCCTTCGTGCTGACTTCGGCCCTGCTGCCGCTGAGCCAGTACCTGCTCAGCCGGATTGACCTGGAGCCGGAGGACTTGCTGCGGCCCAACGGCCCGCACGCCGCCGCGATCGAAGCCCTGTTCGACGGGCTGCTGGACCTTCTGGAACATGGGATGGGGGTGCGTTCCCCCAGGAAAGATGATCGTCATGGCTGACACTCACATGCGGGGCAAGGTCTGCATCGTCACCGGCGCGAATGCCGGGATCGGCAAGCGGGTCGCGCTGGGGCTGGCCCAGGCGGGCGCGACGGTCGTCATGGCCTGCCGCAGCGCGGAGCGCGGCGAGGCCGCCCGCCAGGAAATCATGGCCCAGACCGGCAGCCAGACTGTGCACCTGCTGCAAGTCGATCTGTCCTCCCAGGCTTCGATCCGGGCAGCGGTGACCGAGTTCGAGGCGCGCTTCGACCGGCTGGACGTGCTGATCAACAACGCAGCCAACTTCGACCAGCGCCTCAAGGCCCCGGTTCTGACGGTGGAGGGAATCGAGACCGTCTTCGCCACCAACCACCTCGGCCCGTTCCTGCTGACCAATCTGCTGCTGCCGCGCCTGAAGGCCAGCGCCCCGGCGCGGGTGATCAACGTAGCCTCCAAGGGCCTGCTCGCCTACCCGCGCCTGTCGATCGAATTCGACAATCTGAACGGGGAGAAGCGGTTCAGCATGCAGCACGCTTACTATCATTCGAAGCTGGCCCAGGTGATGTTCACCTACGACCTGGCGGAGCGCCTGGCGGGGAGCGGCGTGACGGCCAACATCATCCGCGTGCCGGTCGTCCGGCTGGACGAGGGGCGCTACGACCACGTCCCCGGCTGGATGCAGGCCGCCTACCGGCTCAAGATGCGCCTGGCGGCGATCTCGCCGGAGCAGATGGCCGAGACGTACCTTTACCTGGCCGCGTCGCCAGAGATGGAAGGCGTCACGGGGCAGTACATCGACGAGCATCGCAAGCCGGTCAAATCGTCCGGCCCGTCCTACGACCGCGCGATGTGGGCCCGCCTGTGGGATGTCAGCGCCCGGCTCACCGGGCTGGGAAAGACAAGTTGAACCGCAAAGGCGCAAAGGACGCAAAGGAAAAGCAAGAGGAAATTCGTGGTAGAGTGGCTGCGGGTTGATAGTCCTTGAGGGAAAACGGTAGCTGATCAGGTGACGGAATCGATGGGATCAGCGTAGCGTCGGAATTGCAATTCCGACGCTACCCCACATCCGATCTTGATGCCCAATCGCCCCGCCCGTCTTTCAACTCAAAATTAAGCATTCAACATTCAAAATTGCTTCTCACTCCGCCATCAGCGCCACAAGGCGGTCCATCAGCCCATCCAGGCTGTGCCCGGCGGCGACTCGCGCCCGGATGTCCAGACCGATCGCGCGGCGCTCCTCCGGAGTCATCCTGAGCAGGGCGGCCAGCCGCTCGGCCAGGGCCGGGGCGTCGTCGCCGCTGGGGATGCGCAGCAGACCGGCGTGATCGCCCAGCAGATCATCGAAGGCCGGGTTGGCGACCAGGGTCGGCACCCCGCACAGCATCCCCTCCAGCGCGGCCTTGTCGAACAGGCCGGGCGGGCTGGCGTTGAGGGCCAGGCTGGCCTCGCGGAAGACCGCCGCCACCCCATCGGCCGGGATCGCGCCCCACAGCGAAACACGGTCGCCGACGCGCAGGCGCTCGATCTCCGCCCGCAAGAAGTCCGGGTAAGCCGTCTCGCCATTGCCCGGCGTCCCGCCCGCGATCACGAAGCGGGCCGGCGGATCGCCGTAGCGGTCGCGCAGGATCGCCGCCGCCTGGATCAGGGTTTCGTGGCGTTTGATGGGCGACAGGCGGGCCAGGCTCAGCACCATCGGCGGGTCGGGAGGCAGATCGTCGTCAGGCTGGTAGGTGATCGTGTCGATGCCATGCCCCAGGGCGCGCACTTTGGGGCTGGCGAACGGGAAGCTGGTGGGATGGGCCGTGGCGATGTGGCGCGTCCAGGGAATCGCCAGGCGCAGCTCCAGGCTGCGCTGGCGGTGGGTGAACCAGAGCGTGATCGGCTTGCGGTAGAGCGCCGCCAGCGGGGCAGCGGCCAGGACGTAGCGCGGGCACATGTGGGCGAAGATCACGTCCACTTCCGGCAGGTATTGGAGCAATGTGCCGTAGAAGGTGGCCGCCCGGCCGAGGCGACGGCGGCCGTGCTCCTTGCCCATCGAAACCACCTTGATGTTCCCCGGCAGGTCGTATTCGCCCTCCTCGACCGGCACGACGATCAGGCGCTCCACCCGCGCGTTCAAGGCCTGGACCCAGGTATGGGTGAAGCCCAGGATGGGATGGTTGTAATCGAGCATCTGCGTCACCATCAGCACGCGCATGCCTGCTCCTTTGCCTTCTGCCTTCCGGATTGGGCCGGAAGCGCGGTGAGTTCGTGAAACATACCGATCAGGGTCTCTCCCAACACCACGAGCCGCCTCAACCGGCCCGCAGGCGGGCGATCAAGGCCTGATAGCCTTCCGCGTAGCGCCGGATCGTTGCCGCCGCGTCAAAGTCCTGGACGCTGCGCCGTCCGGCTTCCCCCAGCCGCGCGCGCAGATCGGCGTCCTCCAGCAGGCGGGTGATGGCCGCTGCCAGATCGGGCGCGGCGAACCCGGTTCGCAGGCCGTTCTCGCCATCGCGCAGCAGCTCGCGCATCACCCCGACCGGGGTGGAGATCACCGGCACGCCGCAGGCCATCGCCTCGATGGTGACGCGCGGCCCGCCTTCCGCCGTCGAAGCGCAGACCAGCATCCCGGCGCGGTTGTACACCTCGGCCAGCCCCTCCGGCCCGGCGGCGCGCGGAATCCAGACCACGTTGCCGCCCAGCCCCAGGGCCGTGATGCGCGCTTCCAGCGCGGATCGCAGCGGCCCGTCCCCGCGCAGGCCGAGCCGGACCGCCGGGTGCGTCCGCCGAACCAGGGCCAGCGCATCCAGCAGTGTGAACAGGCCCTTGTTGGAGGCCAGCCGTCCCACGAACAACACGTCGTAATCGCGGGGAGTCTCCGGCAGCGGGCGGAACACGTCGTAATCCAGGTACAGCGACGGCAAGACCAGGATTTTATCGTCCGGCACGCCCCATTGGCGTAACAACTCCGGCATCTCGACCTGGTTGACAACCCGGAACGCGGCGGCCCGGCCGGAGGCCCAGGTGACGTAGCGCCGGGCCAGCCAGCGCGAGAGCCGCTCGCGCCACGTGACCGCGCGCGGGTAGCCCTCGATGTGATGCAACTCGCTGACGTAGGGGCCCCCGCTCCGGCGAGAGAGCATCCAGGCGACCGGACCGTGCGCAAAGCGGCCGTAATCGTGGCTGGTAATCAGGGCATACGGCCGCTCGGCCAGCAGGGCGCGCCCCTGGCGCAGCACGAAAACCGGCTGGAGCAGCTTGGGATAGGGCGACGGCCAGACGTGCACATGGTCGTGGAGCGTGCGCGGGGCGGTCCCGCCGCCGCCGGGCGTCAGGATGTCGATGCGATCCCAGTACGCGGCGAAATGGCGCAGCATGGCTTCAAACGCGCCGGGCTGCCCGCGCGCCACGGAGGCGTCGCCGCTGATCATGAGCAAATTCATGCGTTCGTATCCGGTTATGACCGCCCATCAAGCCACCAGAGTGTACTCTGTCCGCTGCCAATGGACGAATCACCCCGAAAAAGCGTTCAGCCGTCAGCGATCAGCCAGAAGCAAAGACAGGAACCTGCCCGGCGGTTCCCTCTTGGGCATCCCCACGCCAGCGGCATGGGCCACGCCCGGTTGTTGCCGGACGCTTGCCGCTTCAAGGACTGGACACCGTTCCCCCGAAACTGGCCGAACGGCCAGCCGCGCAACCCGCCCCTCGGCCGGTGTCCCCCAGACCAATCCGGGCTATCCTGAATACAATCCACGTCCGACGGCGACCCGGCTCCCCGCCGCGCCGGAGGACACTCTTTCCTCACAAACAATGTTTTTCCCCTGAATCGGGGCGGTTGTCCTTGGCGACAGCCGCCCCGATCCACGTTTCCAACCCGGCCGCGGTCAGGACGCCCGCCCAGGCGCGTAGACGAGCGCCGCCACGCCGGAGTTGAAGGAGCGCGTCTCCACGAGCCTGAGCGTCGCGGCGGTGCCCTCCTGAAAAAGACGCTTGCCCTGGCCCAGCACCACCGGGTAAACCAGCAGCCGGACGCGGTCCACCCGGTCGTGCCGCAGGAGCGTTTGCGCCAACGTGGCGCTGCCGTGCACGATGATGTCCCGCCCGGCGGGCCGGCGCGCCCAGCTTCAGGGGGAGATCGCCGGCCGACGAATCGGGGTAGTTGTTGCTCATGAGTGACTCCTCTATGGTATCTCGGCCGGCCTCACCCATCAGGATCGTCCTTGAGCTTCGTGGCGGCGTCATATTTAGATCGATTTACTCGTATTAAAGCATGGTACGTTTGTTCTAGCCCGGCAAGAAGCCATTCAGACTGACCTGATGCCCCACCCCAAACGGGGTATAATGCCCCTCCAGCGCCGGGGGGCGTAACCTCAGGAGAAGACCGCGTGGACAGTATTCTGATTACGGGCGGGGCGGGATTCATCGGCAGCCATCTGGCGGCCCGGCTGGCCCAGGATGGGCAGCGCGTGGTCGTCGTGGACAACTTCGACCCCTACTACGACCCGGCCCTCAAGCGGGCCAACATCCTGCCGCTGGTCTACAGCCCGACGGCCAGCGTGGTCGAAGCCGACATCCGCGACGGGGCCGAGATCGAGCGCATCGTGCGCGACTATCACGTCCGGCGGATCGTCCATCTGGCGGCCATGTCCGGCGTGCGCTACAGCATCGAGCACACCCCGCTGTACACGGCGGTCAACATCGGCGGGACCGTCAACGTGCTGGAAGCGGCCCGCAAGCACGGCGTCGAGCTGGTGCTGAGCGCCTCCACCTCCACCACCTACGGCAACGTGACGCCCGTCCCCTTCCAGGAAGACGCCGCCGCCGACCGGCCGCTGGCCGCCTACGCCGCCACCAAGCGCGCCGCCGAACTGATGGCCCATACCTATACCAACCTGTTCGGCCTGAACGTGACCATCCTGCGCTTCTTCAACGTCTACGGCCCCAACGGCCGCCCGGACATGATGCCCCTGCGCACCCTGGACGCCATCGTCCAGGGCCGCGAGATCACGCTGTTCGAGGGCGGCCGCCTCCGGCGCGACTGGACCTACGTCGACGACATCGTGGACGGCATCGTGCGCGCCCTGGACAGGCCGCTTGGCTACGAAATCCTCAACCTGGGCTACGGCCATCCCTACGCCATGACCGAGTTCGTCCAGATCATGGAGGAACTGACCGGCCGCGCGGCCCTGGTCCGGGACGTGCCCGGCCCGGCCAGTGAGCCGGCGATCACCTTCGCCGACAACCACAAGGCGCGCGAGCTGATCGGCTTCGATCCCCAGATCGCCCTGCCCGACGGCCTGGCACGGACGTGGGCATGGTACCGCAAGAAACACGGGCTGTAGAAAGACAATGCTTAATTTTGAATGTTGAATTCTGAATTGGGGCGTGGTGCCAAAAACCGGGCCTTGTTTTGACCACAAACCAATCACCACCAACCACGCACCGACATTCGCTATAATTCCCAGGTGAATCCGCGTGGCCGCGCCCTGATCCGCCCACCCCCAAGGAGCATCTCCGATGGTCGACGTGCTGTGCATTGGCGAGATGTTGATCGATTTCGTCTCCACCGCGGCGAACGTCTCGCTGGCCGAGTCGCCCGGTTACACATGCGCCCCTGGCGGCGCGCCCGCCAACGTGGCCGTGGCCGTCCAGCGCCTGGGGCTGACGGCCGGATTCGTCGGCAAGGTGGGCGACGATCCTTTCGGCGAGCTGCTGCGCAATACCCTGGCCCGGGCCGGGGTGGACACGCGCATGCTGCTGGCCGATCCCGACGCGCGCACGACGATCGTCTTCGTCGCGGTACGCGACGACGGCCGCAAGGACCTGTGCTTCTTCCGCAACCCCGGCGCGGACATGCGCCTCCACCCGGACGAGATCACCCCGGCCCTGCTCGACGGCGTGCGCTGCTTCCATTACGGCTCGATTGGCCTGATCAGCGAGCCATGCGCCAGCGCTCAGCGCAAAGCGCTGGAGATGGCCCGCGCGCGCGGCCTGCTGATCACCTACGACCCCAACTACCGGCCCACCCTGTGGCCGGACGAAGCCACCGCCCGCCGGGTGATCCAGGATGCCTATCGCTTCTGCCACCTGGCCAAGATCAGCGAGGAGGAGTGGGACGTCGCCACCGGCTGCACGGACCTGGAGTCCGGCCTCCGGGCGGTGCTGGATCGCGGCGTAGAGCTGGTGATCGTCAGCCGGGGGGCGGGCGGCGCGCTGGCCACCAACGGCCAGTACCGGATCGAGCTGCCTGCCCTGACCGGGATCGACGTGGTGGAAACGACCGGCGCGGGCGACGGCTTCATGGGGGCCATGATCACCCGCCTGCTGCCGCTCTACGAGCAGCTTGGCTCGCTGAAGGCCATCCCGGAAGCGACCGTGCACGAGGCGCTGTCGTTCGCCAACGCGGTCGGCGCGCTGACCTGCACCAAAGCCGGGGCGATCCCCGCCCTGCCCACCCTGGCCGAGGTAGCGGCATTCATGGCCACGCGTACAATGGGGACGCAGAAAAACCGGAGGTTGTAACCCCGGTGAATAAGACCTGATCCCGGCTGAAAAGGAGTAACAGATATGTCTCTTTTTGGCGGACCGCCAAACGTGGCAAAGTTGAAGGCCAAACGCGATCTCAAGGGACTGTTCAAAGCGCTGGAATATCAGAAGAACGCCAAAATCCGAAAGGCGGCCGTCGAAGCCCTCATGGAGTTGGGCGATCCCCAGGCCATCGAGCCCTTGAGCGCCGTCATGCAGAGCGACCCGGAAATCGGCATACGGTGGCTGGCGGCCGAGGCCCTCGGCCGGATTGGCGATTCGCGCGCGGTGGAACCGCTGATCGCCGCCCTCAAGAATGATGGGGTGGGCTACGCGGAATATGCCGCCGAAGCCCTCGAAAAGATTGTTGACGAACGCGCCATCGAGCCACTGCTCGCGGCCCTCAAAGACGGCCGGCTCTCGGCAATTAAGCCCCTGAGAAAAATCGGCGGGCTGAACGCCGCACTGGAGCCGCTCATCACCCTGCTCAAGAATGGCGACCGGGAAGCGCGCGAAATCGCGGCCAAGACGCTGGGCGAGATCGGCGACCCGCAGGCAATCGGCCCGCTGATTGAAGCCCTGAAACCGGACCCCTCCACCGACGGTTTCTCCCTGCTCGATAAAGACAAAGACCGGCAGGAGAAAGCGGCGGCAGCGCTGGGCAAACTCAAGGCCAATGAGGCGGTGGAGCCATTGATTGATCTGTTCCGCAACAGCCGCACTGCGTTCGAGGTGCGCCAGGCGGTAGCGGATGCGCTGGGAGAAATTGGCGACTCGCGCGCCGTGGAACCTCTCCTGAGCGTCTTCGATCTGGGCGATCTGGCAGGGACGCAGTTTCGCCAGGCTTACATGGAGACCATGGGGTTGGGATCAGTGATGAACAGCCTGGTCGAGCAAGATTCACAGTTCTACAGGATAGTGGTCAACGCCCTGGGCAACATCGGTGATGCGCGGGCAGTGGCGCCGCTGACCCTCATTCGTTCCGCTACCAGCGATTCTAGATTGCGCGGCACCATTGATGTGGCGCTGAAGAAGTTGAAGAACGCGGCGGCGCAATGATCGCGCCCACCCTCACCCCCGCATCGCTGGCGGCGATGATCGATCACACCTTCCTCAAGCCGTTCGGGACGCCGGCCGACATCGAGAAGCTGTGCGCCGAGGCGCGCCAGTACGGCTTCGCGATGGTGGCGATCAACCCGGCCGAGGTCGAGGTCTGCGTCCGGCTGCTGGCCGGGACGCCCGTCCGTGTTGGCGCGGCGATCGGCTTCCCGCTGGGCCAGAACACCCCGGAAGTCAAAGCCTGCGAGACCCAGGACGCCCTGGCGCGCGGCGCGGGCGAGATCGACACCGTGATCAACCTGCGCGCCCTCCAGGCCGGGCGGCTGGACGTGACCCGGCGCGAGATCGACGACCTGGTCCGCCTGTGCCGGACGGCGGGGGCGATCGGCAAGGTCATCCTGGAGACGTGTTACCTGACCGATGACCAGAAGCGGACGGTGTGCCGGCTCGCGCTTGAAGCCGGGGCGGATTTCGTCAAGACCTCGACCGGCTTCGGCCCGGCCGGGGCGACGGTCGAGGACGTGCGCCTGATGCGCGAAACCGTCGGCCCGGTCATGGGCGTCAAGGCGGCGGGCGGCATCCGCGACCTGGCGACCGCGCGGGCCCTGATCGCCGCCGGGGCGACCCGCCTCGGCACGTCAAGCGGCGTGGCGATCGTCGAGGCGCTGCGCGCCGAGGGCGGGTAGAACCAGGAAGGGATTGGTTCCCCATGACGACGGAGATACACCCGCGGCGGCTGTACCTGCTCCAGTTGAAGATCGCCAGCGTCCCCGCGCCGTCCGGCCCGCTGGAGATGGCCCTGGGTTGTTACCTGGTTCAAATGAGCGACGGCCGGCATGTCCTGATCGACAGCGGCCTGCCGCCCGAGTCTCCCACGCCGGGGCTGATTCCCCTCACGGAAGAGTCCACCGTCATCGCGCAGCTCGACCGGCTGGGGCTGCGCCCGGAGAACATCGACTTTCTGATCTGCTCCCATTTCGACATCGACCACGTGGGCTATCACGAGCACTTCAGCCGGGCGGAAGCCATCGTCCAGCGCGCCCAGTATGAGCTGGCCAAAGGCGGCCATTCCCGCTTCGCGGCAGGCCGCGCCCATTGGGATCATCCCGCGCTGCGCTACCGGCCGGTCGACGGCGACAGCGAGCTGCTGCCCGGCCTGAGCCTGATCGAGACCGGCGCGCACGTCCCCGGTCACCAGTCCGTCCTGGTCCGGCTGCCCCGGACCGGCCCGGTGCTGCTGGCGATCGACGCCGTGCCGATGCAGCGCTTGTTCACGCCGGAGCGCACGCCCTGGCCGGGCGATGAGGCCCCGGATCGTCTGCGCGCCGACATGCAAAAGCTGCTCGACCTCGCCGCGCGCGAGGGGGTGGCCCTGGTCGTCTTCGGCCACGACGGGCCGCAGTGGCGGACGCTCAAGACCGCGCCCGACTGGTACGACTAGGCGAGCAACCTGGCGGGAATCGGGCGTTGGATGCGCGGCAGGCTCAAAGCCTGCCGCTGGGGAAAAAAAGCCCACTCAAGGGGCTAAAAGCCAACTCCGCATTTCCCAGCCCCTTCAGCGAGCTTTTTTCTCCCAGCGGGATGCTTGGAGCATCCCGCGATCGAACCGCCACGACGGGCCGCAGTGGCGGACGCTCAAGACCGCGCCCGACTGGTACGACCAGGCGGGCAACCTGGCGGGAATCGGGCGTTGGATGCGCGGCAGGCTCAAAGCCTGCCGCCTGGAGTTTGGCTTTTTTTGAGCCATCTAGAAGGCAATCTTTCCCGTGACAACCGCTTTCCCAGCTTTTTCTTGCCCAGTTGCCCGACAACACCCTCCGATCGGCCTGGATTCTCCTCGTCGAACCTGGCTCGCTTGGATCAGAGCGGTTGGATGGAGCTGGTTCCATGGGGCGTGTCCCGGCACTGTCTTGCGCTCCTTTGGGGAGAGCATCCTCTCCCTACTACGATGCTATCCCGGCTCAGTCCCCTTGTCACAAAAGGCCAAAGTCCAGGCGGCAGGCTCAAAGCCTGCCGCTGGGGAAAAAAAGCCCACTCAAGGGGCTAAAAGCCAACTCCGCATTTCCCAGCCCCTTCAGCGGGCTTTTTTCTCCCAGCGGGATGCTTGGAGCATCCCGCGATCAAGCGACCATGCCGGATAGCGGCGAGTCCGGCGCGGATCGGACGTTTGACGCGCGGCGGACGAGTCAGTGACCCGTCCCTACACGTGTTTTCGCTTCGACGCTCATTCTTGCCTCTTGTCTCTGATTCGACAGATTGCCCGATTCCGCCGCATAATACAGGCGAGTTTGGCCTGTATCTGAATGGAGCCACCGGTCATGCGTGAATTCATCTCCCAGCGGGTGCAGAGCGTCCCGCCCTCCGGCATCCGCCGCTTCTTCGATATCGCCGCCACGATGGACGACGTGATCTCGCTCGGCATCGGCGAGCCGGATTTCATCACCCCCGACCCCATCCTGCGTTCCGGCATCGGTTCCCTGGAGCGCGGCGAGACCCACTACACCTCCAATTCCGGCATCCTGGAGCTGCGCCAGGCGCTCTCGCGCTACCTGGAGCGCCTGTACGGGATCAGCTACGACCCCGGCGACGAGCTGCTGATCACGGTCGGCGTCAGCGAGGCCATGTACCTGGCCATGACCGCCGTGATCGACCCCGGCGACCAGGTCATCATCCCGGAGCCGTGCTTCGTGGCCTACGCGCCGGAAGTCGTCTTTGCCGGGGGCGAGCCGGTGATGGTCCACACCCGCGTGCAGGAAGACTTTCAGGTGACCGGGGCGGCGGTCGAAGCGGCCGTCACGGCCCGCACCAAGGCGATCCTGATCGGCTACCCCAACAACCCGACCGGGGCGGTGATGTCCCGCGCCCGGCTGGAGGAGATCGCCGCCATCGCGCGCAAGTACGACCTGCTCGTCATCTCCGACGAAATCTACGACCGGCTGGTGTACGGCGTGGCGCACACCCATTTCGCCAGCCTGCCCGATATGCGGGGCCGGACGATCGTGCTCGGCGGGCTGAGCAAATCGCACGCCATGACCGGCTGGCGGCTGGGCTGGGCCGCCGCGCCCAAGGAACTGCTGTCCGCCATGCGCAAGGTCCACCAGTACACGATCATGAGCGCCCCGACCACGGCCCAGGTCGCCGCGATCGACGCCCTGGAGCGCGGCGAGGAGCACGTCCAGCGGATGGTGGCCGAATACGACCGGCGGCGGAAACTGGTGGTCAACGGCTTCAACGAGCTGGGGCTGAGCGCCTTCGACCCGCGCGGCGCGTTTTACGCCTTCCCCAGCGTAGCCGCCAGCGGCCTGGACGAAAACGCCTTCGCCGAGGCCCTGCTCCAGGAGGAGCGCGTCGCGGTCGTGCCGGGCAGCGCTTTCGGAGATAGCGGCAAGGGCTTCGTCCGGGCGTGTTACGCCACCGCCTACGAGAAGCTGGAAGAGGCCCTGGAACGCATCCATCGCTTCATGCAGCGCCACGGGTAACGCGCAACCTCTGGTTGCGCCGAGGCAAGAAGCACGAAGGCAAGAGCCAAGAGAAAAACGGGCTGAGGGGCGTTCGACTGAACGCCCGATTGGAATCAGGGTAGGATTTGGCATGCGATTCGGGGATGACGGCTGCTGGATCGCCCGCGACTCAAGTCGCGGGCTAGGGATACCAAGTCCACTGGAAGTGGACTCAAAAAACGCACAATCTCCCAGTCCGCTTCAGCGGACTTCGTGCCCCTAGCCAGGGACTTGAGTCCCTGGCGTGCCCGCTGCGCCATTTTTCGATCGTCCCTCCCATCCGCCCAAGAGTCTGACCTGACCCCGATTGGTGTTCAACCGGACACCCTTGAGTTCATGTTCACGCCGCCTTACCCTGCCTTTAACTCATGACACACAATCGCGCGAGGATTGCACACGGAAGGCAACCGCTGCTCACCACCCTGATCCTGCTGGGGATCGGGCTGCTGGCCGCCTGCAATTTCCCCGCGCCGCGCCCGGCGGATACCCCCACCGCCGTCGGGTTGCCGACTCCCACGGCGGTGCAACTCCCAACGGACACGCCGCCGCCACCCCCAACCCCCGATCCCTATACCGACGCTTACCGCGACGCGCGCGGCCTGTTTCCGGACGTGTGCTTCGCCTACTGGGCGGAGCAAGCCGGGCGCGTCTTCGTGATCGACTCGGCCGGGGCGCTCAACGCGCTGTACACCGAAATCGACGAGGCGGGCCTGTGCCGCTTCCCGGTGACGCGGGGCACGGCCGATTTCACGGACCGGCTGCTGGTCGGGGCGGTCAACGTGGGGACGGGCTGCACGGCCACCACCGACCCGCTCGAACTGGTCACGGACGCGGCGGCGCGGATCGTGACCCTACGGGTGGCCTGGGGCGTGGCGGGGACGTGCGACTACCGCTTGGCGCGGCCCTTCTGGGTCAGCCTGGCCCGCCCGCCCGCCGGGTACACCGTCCAACTGGAGTTCGTGCCGGTGGAATGAGCGGACAATCGGGCACATGTTCGTAGGGGCGGTTCGCGAACCGCCCTCGCGCACGCTCAAAAGCCGATTCGCACCAGAGTTGATTGGCCGTTCGATTCCCACCCCCATCCCGGCCTTGTGCCGACACGGCCTTGTGCCGACACGGCCTTCCCCCACGCGGTGGTGGGAAGGAGCAAAACCGTAGGGGCATGCCCAACGGCCAACAAAAGCCCCTCTCCATTTTCATGGAGAGGGGTTGGGGTGAGGTTCGCGTTGATCCACGCTCGCGCAGAAATTCCCCCCAATATCGTGTCCAGCCACCAAATCGCCAAGAGCCAACAGCTAAAAGCCAAAAGCCGCCTTTATTCCCTCGGCGCGTTCAGGATGATCCGGAAGCCGCGCGTATCGCTGTGCGAGACGGGCGTGTGCCGGGCGCGCACCGTGGCGCGGAGCTGATCGGCCGCCTCGCCCCAGGCCCCGCCGCGCAGGACGCGCAGCCGCCCGTCCGCCGGCCCGGCGGGGTCGATCGCGCCGTCGCTGAGCCCGAAGTACAGTCGCTCGTCGTACCAGCTCGCCGTCCACTCCTCGACGTTGCCCGCCAGGTCGAGCGCCCCGACCCACGACGCGCCCGGCGTCCGCTGCTCCGGCCCGACCGAAGCCGTGGCGCGGACGCACGTCCCGAAGTTGGCCCGCTGGCAGTCCGGCTCGGAATAGCCCCAGGGGTAGATCGCGCCCTCGGTGCCTCGCGCGGCGTATTCCCACTGGATTTCGCTGGGCAGCGCCCCGCCCCGCCACACGGCATAGGCCGCCGCCTGGTCCCAGGTGATGTGCACCACCGGGTGGTTGGCGTACCGCGGCGCGTTGTAGTAGCCCGGGTTGACCGGGAGCGTGCAGGCCTCGGCCTCGACGCAGGCCGC
>CAZHMJ010000050.1:0-8981 GCA_964533805.1 uncultured Anaerolineae bacterium
AGCTCATCCGCATGGAATACAGCCCGGATGGCCAATTCGAAGATCGGGCCAGCCAGGCATTCTGGTACCGCAACCAGCCGGTGCCCCAGTTCGAAACCATCCGGAAGGGCGACGCCATTGAGATTATCACGGCCAGCCTTCACCTCAAACACCACCTGAGTGCAGCCGGTTTTTCCCCGGACAACCTGAGTATCACCCTGCGCGCCTCCGGATCGACCTGGCGTTTCGGCGATCCCGACACCGCCAACCTGGGCGGCACGACTCGCACACTGGACAACGTTACCGGTCAGACTGAAATCGAGCCGGGTCTGCTCTCGCGGGCTGGGTGGGTGGTGGTGGATGACTCACACACGCTGGTTTTCAACAGCGAGGACTGGCTAGAGCCCCGTCAGGCCTCAGGACGATTCGATCTGTACTTCTTCGGTTACGGGCACGACTACCAGCGCTGTCTGGCCGATTTCTGTGCCATCGCCGGGCCGACCCCCCTGCTGCCACGCTGGGTGCTTGGCAATTGGTGGAGCCGCTACTGGGCCTATACCCAGGACGAACTGCTGGGCCTGATGGGGGATTTCCAGGCGCACGGCATCCCGCTGAGTGTATGCATCGTCGACATGGACTGGCACATCACCCGCACGGGTAATACGAGCAATGGCTGGACGGGCTACACCTGGAACAAGACGCTGTTTCCGGACCCCGAGGGCTTCATCGCCGCCCTGCACAACCTGGGGCTGAAAACAGCCCTCAATCTCCACCCTGCCTCCGGGATTCATCCCCACGAAGCCCAGTATCCGGCGATGGCCCGCCGCATGGGCCTCGATCCGGCCAGCAAACAGCCCGTACCGTTCGACATTGCCAATCCCCGCTTCACCCAGGCCTACTTCGAGTTGCTGCATCACCCGCTGGAAGCGCAGGGGGTCGACTTTTGGTGGATGGACTGGCAACAGGGAACCAGCAGCACGGTGACCGGCCTGGACCCGCTGTGGTGGCTCAACCATCTCCACTTCTATGACCTGGGCCGCGATGGCCGCAAACGGCCGTTCATCTTCTCGCGCTGGGGCAAGCTCGGCAATCACCGCTATCCGATCGGCTTCTCCGGGGATACGACCGTCACCTGGGACTCTCTGGCCTTCCAGCCCTACTTCACCTCGACGGCCTCCAACGTCGGCTACGGCTGGTGGAGCCACGACATCGGCGGGCATATGCTGGGCACCGAGGATGGCGAGCTGTATACACGTTGGGTGCAGTTTGGCGTCTTCAGCCCGATCCTGCGTTTGCACTCGACCAATAATCCCTACAACGACCGGCGTCCCTGGGGCTTCGATCCGACCGTCGAGGCGATCACGACCGACGCCATGCGCCTGCGCCACGCCCTGATCCCGTACCTGTACAGCATGTCCTGGCGCAACACTAAGCAGCATCTCAGCCTGTGCAATCCCATGTATCACGCTTTCCCAGAGCAGGAAGAAGCTTACCGCTGTCCGGATCAGTACCTCTTTGGCAGCGAGCTTCTGGCCGCGCCCTTCATCCAACCCGCCGATCCGGCCACCCGGCTCAGCCGGCAGGTCGTCTGGCTCCCCGCGGGCGATTGGTTCGACTTCTTCACAGGTGAGCACTACACAGGCGATGCCTGGTACGCGATTTATGGCAGATTGGAGGACATCCCGGTCTTCGCCCGCGCTGGGGCCATCGTCCCGCTAGGACCGCGAGTCCGGTGGGGCGGCGTGGAAAACCCAACCGAACTGGCCCTGCACGTCTTTGGTGGGCAGGACAACCGCTTCGATCTGTATGAGGACGATGGTGAAACGACCGCCTACCAGAATGGCGCCTGGGCGCTCACTCCGATCGTCCAAATATGGCAGCCCGACTCTCTGAAGCTCACCGTCGGCCCCGCCGAAGGCGACAGCCACGTCCTGCCGGTCCGGCGGACCTACCAGCCCATCTTCCACGGCGTCGACCATCCGGCAAGCATCCAGGCGAATCTGAATGGCAAGCCGCTCGACCTGGCAGCAACCTACGATCCGCTGGCCGAGCGCCTGACGCTCGCCCCGGTCGAGATGGCCCCTTCCGACCGGCTGGAAATCACGCTGAAAGCCAAAGGCAAATCTCTGCTCAGCCATCGCAACCGCGCAGCCGAAAAATGCGTGGCGATGCTGCGCAGTTTCAAAACGACCTCGTCGGTGAAGCTAGCTGTTGAAACACACATGGAAGAGATCACGAAGGACATCCGCGCGCTGCTGCCCTACCAGAGCAGTCTGCGAGACAGCCAGCTTCAGGCGCTGGTCGAAATGCTGACCGGCACCGGCGTCCACGCCATCGATCACATCGGCAAGCCGGAATACTTCATCCTTTGGAATAACCACGAGCGCCCGGACTTCCGGTACCAGCTTTCCGTCTCCAACGGCGATTCGTGGTTCCATCAGTTCCGGGCAGAACACGGAGTCGTCCCGCGCTTCAAGATCATCGACCAGACCGAAATCCAGGTCAGTCCCTGGATGCTGACACTGAATGCCTGCGACGTTCTGATCACACGGATCGACCGCTAGGGAGTATGCAAGACGCCGGGGCGCAGTTGGAGCGCCCCGGTGTGTTCATCAGATCGCCCGGCGCGGCCGGTACTGGATGGCCTCCGCCAGGTGCGGCACATCAATTACCGAACTACCCGCCAGATCGGCAATCGTCAGGCTGAGCTTCAGCACCCGGTGGTAAGCCCTGGCGCTCAACTGCATCTGGCGCAGGGTGACTTTGATCAGACTTTCCGCCTCGGCGGTCAACTGGCAGTAACGCCGGATATCGCCCGGCCCCATGTCGCCGTTGGCATACAGGCGGCCGTGCCCGGCGAAGCGCTGGCGCTGCTGCGCCCGCGCCGCCTCGACCCTGGCCCGGATCGAGGCAGAGGATTCGGCCTGGGCGTGGCTGGTCAGCTTGTCGTAATCCACGCGCGGCACATCCACGTGAATGTCGATCCGGTCCAGCAGCGGCCCGGAGATGGTCTGCTGGTAGCGCCGGATCGCGCCGGGCGAGCACGTGCATTCATGCGACGGATCCCCGAAGTAACCACACGGACACGGATTCATGGCCGCCACGAGCATGAAATTGGCGGGGAAAGTCAGCGTGCCGTTGGCCCGGCTGATGGTGACCTTCTTGTCCTCAATCGGCTGGCGCATGACTTCCAGCGCCCCACGTCCGAATTCGCCGAATTCGTCCAGAAAAAGGACACCACGGTGAGCTAGCGTGATTTCTCCCGGACGCGGGATGCGCCCACCACCCACCAGCCCGGCTTGACTGATGGTATGGTGCGGCGCGCGGTAGGGCCTGGCCCGGAGCAGTGGCGAATCGCCGGGCAAGAGGTCGGCGACCGAGTAAATTCGAGTGACTTCCAGGGCCTCGTCAATCGACATCGCGGGCAGGATACCCGGCAACGCGCGGGCCATCAACGTCTTGCCCGCGCCGGGCGGGCCGGAGAGCAGCAGGTTGTGATTACCGGCTGCGGCCACCTCGAGTGCCCGCTTGACGTGTTCCTGGCCGCGGATTTCAGCGAAGTCGACCAGCCCGGCCAGCAACGCCGCTTCATCAGCCGGAGCAGCGCCATCTCTGCAAAACGCAGGAATCAGGCGCAGCCCGAACAGGTGCTCGATCAACTGGCCCAGGGTCGCCACCGGAATCACGTCGATATCCGGGATCAGGGCCGCTTCTGGCGCGTCCGCTTCAGGGACGTAGATCGCCTGCAGCCCCATCTGCCGGGCCGCGTAGGCGCACGACAGAACGCCCTTCACATGCCGCAGGTTGCCATCCAGCGACAGCTCACCGACGAACATCGCCGTTTCCAGGGCATCCACCGGAGCCTGATCGGTCGCCGCCAGCGAGCCGATGGCAATCGGCAGGTCGTAGGCAGGCCCATCTTTAGGGATGTCCGCCGGGGCAAGATTGACCGTATAGCGCTTGAATGGAAAACGCAGGCCGCTGTTTTTGATCGCCGTGCGGACTCGCTCCCGGCTTTCCTTGATCGCATTCCCAGGCAGGCCCACGATATTGAACTGCGCCACGCCTGCGTTGGGCGAAAAATCCACTTCCACCGTCACCGGCACCCCGTCCAGTCCCACCACGGCACATGAGATGACTTTGGCCAGCATCGATTACCCTCGCGTCACTGTTCGCGTCCCCGCAGGGGCACGCTGTCCCCAGCCTGATTACTCACCGCTATTGTAGTAGCTCCAGCCATCCTTCGCTCGGCCCTACCTCTGGAAAAAGAAAAAAGGCTGCCAGCACGCGCCGACAGCCTCCATCCCGTTCGTCGTCAGACTCAATTCAGCGAGATTTCATGCTCCAGCGGAATCGGAATCTGAAGGTGGGCCATCGTCTCGGCCCGCGCCTTGAGGCTGTTGAGTTGCTGGTAAGACAGCACGAAGTCCAACGGTTCGCGCAGCAGCTCGTAAATTCTCCCACCAAACCCATACTGGCGTTTGCGAGTCCGCACCAGCAGGCGCGTCCCGCCGTCGGATTTCCGCTCCAACAGATAGGCCAATGTGACGTCCATCGAACCGCCCACGGGATTGGGCAGATCAAAACCGCCCAACACCAGGAGGCGCTTCTTTTCCACCGTCATCACGCGCAGTCCGCGATCGAGTTCCAGCCCCGGCACAGGCTCCCCCAGGTCGCGCCGGAGATACGTGGCGCTGGGAATCCCGTTGTTCAGCAGGATGTCCAGCCCATACCAGCCGGTGCGTTCGCGGCCCATCTGGGCCAGCCAGGGCCAGACCGCCTCCGCAGGCGCGTCGATGTCGATGGCGCACGTCGTCTGCCCGCTTGGGTCGGGGATGATCTCGTCCCCAGGCAGCCGGCGCTGGGATTCACCCAGGCGCGATCCCCATTTGAGCATCTGCGGCCGGACAAAAAAGTAGTATAAGGCGCCGCCCAGCAGACTGAGCAAGAAAAGCGCCGAAGAGCCTGAAGTTGTGTTTTCCTGTTTCATGTCCAGTGTCCTTCTCGCACCGTTCATACCGGAGGCCAGGGATAGTTGGGGCCAGGGCCGGGCCGCGGGAACACGCCCGCCTCAACCAGCCGTTCGATCCGCTTGCGCAAGGCCGCGACTTCGCGCTCCGACAGCATTTCCAACAGTGCCCGCGCCAGCACACCCTGCTCTTGACTGACCAGTTCACATAACCGCGCCAGGTCGCCCCGGAGTTCTTCCGGCAAAGGTTGGCCCGCGAAATCCCAGATCACCGTCCGGAGCTTAGGCGCGTAATGAAAGCAAATCCCGTGGTCGATTCCCCACAGGTGCCCCTGCGTATCCAGCAGGCAGTGTCCACCTTTGCGATCCGCGTTGTTGATCACATAGTCGAACGCCGCGAAGCGCTGCAACTGCGGGCGGCACGCATCCGGAAGCGGCGTAAAGTAGTTTACCTCCGGATCGTGATCAATGTAAAACTGGACCGAACCTAATCCATATGGTCCGCCGCGCAGCACGGTCGGCGGCACGATCTGCCAGCCCAGTGCCTCGGAAATGAAGAAAGCGGCCACCTCCCGCAGGCAAAGCGTGCCATCCGGGAAATCCCACAGCGGGCGTTCGCCGCGTTGAGGCTTGTAAACGGCCAGGAGCGTGCGCTCGTCATCCGTCACTGGGATCAGATAGGCGTAATTCGACCCCCAGGGCAAAAATCCATGGTCTTCCTGGATGACGCCTCTGGCGAGGGTCTGAAGCACCTGGGCGACGGTGATGGGTTCCGAATCGGCTCCAGCGGGCTGAGATGGGTTGTTCATAGCCTGAGAAAGAGAAACCGTTACGTCCAATAGTAGTGGATGCGACCGTTGTGTTCCGGATCCGGACGCCCACGGGAGACAACTCGCTGGGCATAGATAGCGAGCACGCGCATCTGCTGCCGGGTCGCCCAGATTCGCGCGACTCGGGGCTCCCGGCTGGCCATCTCCTCGTCCGTCAGCAGTTCTTGCGTGACCAGCACGATCAAATCCTGCGCCTCATCATAGCCCAGACCGATCTGAGCGATCCGGAACTGCGGGTCGACCGGATCGCGCATCTCGGTTTCCCACTCCCGCAAATTGATTTCCTCCTCTGCCTGAATCCCTGGAGAGCGCTCCTCAATATCGCCCAACATCTCGGTGATGGCTTCCGCCATCGCGCTCACCTGGATTTTTTCCAGAGTCAAGGTAATCAGATCATCATCCTTGGCGGCCTGTAGATGAAAAACGCGTTTTCCGCGCGGTCCAACCGTCCCAACGGTGATGAAATCGGCTGGCTTGATTTCCAGATCGTCGGACATCCATGAATCCTTTCGAAACGCGCCTCAGTGTGATGACTGGCCGTCAGCCTGTCCCTCGACTTTGGGCGGAACGTGGCTCGTATCATTCACCTGAACCACTACCGGCCGCCCGTGATCCAGTTCGATGATCGAGATTGAAGCGGGCGAGATCACGATCCTCTGAAACAGATCGATGTGCATGCCCAGATAATGGGCCAGCATCAGCTTAATAATGTCACTATGCGAAACGACGGCCACCAACTGGCGCGGATGGGCCTGGGCCAGCCGTTCCAGAGCATCGACAGCCCGCCCCTGCGCCTGGCGCACCGACTCGCCGCCGGGGAAGCGAGCGCGCGACGGAATCCCCTGGATCACCGGCCACATTTTGCGATGGACCAGCTTGTGGATCTCCCCACCCTGCCACGCACCAAAATCGACTTCGTTCACGTCAGCCAACGGTTGGATGTGGAGATCGGGATAATGCGCGACGATCGCCTGAGCAGTCTCAAGCGTCCGCTCCAATGGGCTGGCATAGATCGCGCACAGCGGCTTGTGAGCCAGACGCGCTCCCAACGCCGCCGCCTGGGCCTGGCCTTCCTCATTCAGGTGAACGCCCGGCGTCCGGCCAGCGAGCTTACCCGTTTTGACGTAATCATTGACCGCGTGGCGAATCAACAAGAGCGTCGTCATCCAACGCCATCCTTCAAGAGAATATGAGGAGATAATAGCACAAATTAGAGACCGGAAAAGACCGGAATATGAGGACTCGCTTAGTCCCCGGACAGCATGGCCTGGTTCACTGGGGGGCAACCCACAATTCGCGGTATGTGGCCCATTCGAGCGCATCGGTCGACCAGTCCGCATAGATGCCGATACCGGTCACCAGGTCGGCATCCTCGCCGCTCTGGACGAGTCCTTGCTGAATACCGGCAACAGCCGCCTGAATAGTTTCCGCAGCCGGGTCGTGGCCTGGTAGTTCGGCGTCATAGGTCGGGATACCCATCACGATCCGGGTCTCGACCTCGCGCAGGGGGGCAAGCGCCGAAACATACTGAGTTACCTGGAAAGCCATCCACGTCTGGTAATCGGCAGCCAGACTGAGACCGCTGTTATACGCCATCACAGCCAGTTCATCCACCAGGAAGGCCACCTGCTGCTTGTATTCCAGGCTCCAGTAAGCATCTGTGGTCGTGTAAGGGCCGACCGGAACGCCCGGCGTCCCCGTATTCCAATCAGGCGGGACAGCAACAGACAGGGGCACATCCTCGCCAATCGCCTGCCGGATGTCCCGCAGCAGCGTCGTGAAGTTCTCGTCACCATCCCAGACCGGCTCGGCGTTCAAATGCACACCATCGAAGCCAAAGTCGGTCAGAGTCCGGGCGGCGAAGGTCGCCACCTCGCCTCGGATTGCTTCGTCATCCAACCGGTATTCGGGTACCTCCACCGGAAGGCCAATCCATGCATCCAGGCGAGCCTCCGGGTAAGACGCTTTGAACTGCTGGACAAAAGCAGCCATGTTCTCGAACGTGGTGGGACTCCAGGTGTCGTCTTCCTGCAGCCAGCTCGTCCACACATAAGCCGTGCCGATACCCTCGGCGCGCAGGAGCCGGGTGAGCGTTTCTACCTCTTCGTCGGTATGTGCGCTTTCACCCCAGCTAATCCCAAGCCAGATCGCATTCCGGTTTTCCGGCACGCGCGGGCGTAGGACGAGAAAAAGCACCACCGCAGTGACCAGGGCCGCGCTGCACACCGCGACCAGCAGCCCCAGGGCCAGCGCTCGGATTGGATTCCGCACGCGCTGGCTCGGCAGACCGCGCTGTTCTGGCGGCGGAGCATCCTCCCGATAACGACCGGATAGGTGGCTGGGCTGAGTCCTGCGCGGGCGACGCGAACGGGGTTCCATGAAGTTCAGCCTCCCTGCAAGCGAACGAGCAGGGGCGGCCCAAAGATCAGAAGACCGATCAGAATCGAGGAGACGGCACCCAGCAACACAGCCGCCGCAGCCACATCTTTGCCGACTTTGGCCATCGGGTGAATCTCCGGGCTGGCCAGATTGACCGCCGCTTCGATAGCCGCATTGATGAATTCCGCCATCCAGACCATCGTCACTGTGAGCACAATCACCGCCCACTCACCAGGGCTGATCTGGAGCCACAGGCCGGCAAGCAAAACGAGTACGCTGGCGATAGCCTGGATGCGCGTATTCTTCTGGTAGCGAAGCATATAGAGCCAGCCAGCCAGGGCATAACGCAGACTGGCCAGCCGACTGCTGCTCACCTGAGGGCTGTACGCCTGAGGATCGACGGCCAGATTGGCCGCCACATCTCCTAGCAAGCCCGTCAGTCCAGATCGGGAATCAGATCCAGGGCTGGTCATGACTCACCATCCTCAGCAGAATAGTCATGGGGCGCCGGAATCACCTGGGTGGATATCCCCAACGCTTTCAGGGCGTCCTCCTGGGCCTCCCACATTGCGGCCTGGTTTTCGGCGTTATCATGGTCGAATCCAAGCAGGTGCAGCGTACCGTGAATGGCTAGCAACACCAACACATCCTCGATCGGGTGCTGATCCTGCTGGGCATGCCGCGCGGTGTACGGGTAGGAAATAAGAATGTCGCCCAGGTAAGGCTCTTCTTCCAGATCGGGTGGTAGATCGTCGTCATCCGCAGGAAAAGAAAGGACATCCGTGGGCGAGTCGACCCCTCGATAGCGCGCGTTCAGCTTGCGG
>CAZHMJ010000050.1:8991-21081 GCA_964533805.1 uncultured Anaerolineae bacterium
GCCGGGCCGTGCGCGCCACCTGCGCGGCGCCCGCGAACAAAACCACCAGCAGCGTCAGCCCGGTGCCCTGAACCACCTCATAGACATCGAGCAAATGAAGAACCGCTGCCCGCATCCGGCAGGTTGGGACACTCCCCGCAAATTCGTCGTCCACGCGCACGCAGACCGCGTAGGGTTCGTTCATAGGTTGGATGGCTCCGATCTTGCCGCAACATTGGCTGAGCGTTCACTCAAATCTAGCCGAACATCCTGCCCAGCCCCAGGCGGTGGCACAGCGGTTTGGTCAGCCGGCACTGGCATCTCCACAGTGCCAGGCGCTTGATAAGGCTGTGTGTAAGCAATTCGAGGGTGAAAAACACCCTGAAGGGTTTCGGAAAACACCCGCTGGATCAGGCTCAGGTCGCTCAAAGACAGTTGGGAGTCGTCGAGCTGGCCTTCTTTCAACCGCAGTTCGATGATATAGCGTACCACGTCCGCCATCTCTTGCTTGTTGCCGGGCCGTCGAGCGCGCACCGCGCTCTCGCAACTGTCGGCCAGCATGAGGATGGCCGTCTCGCGGGAGCGAGGACGAGGTCCTGGGTAGACGAACTTGGACACATCTACTGCATTCGTATTGCCTCCAGCCTGTTCGATCGCCTTTTTGAGGAAATACATCGGCTGGGTCGTCCCGTGATGTTCCAGAATGAACTCCCGAACGCGGGCAGGCAAATGATAGCGCCGGGCGAGTCGATTACCCTCCGTCACATGCTCGATGATGATATGCGCGCTCTTGTAAGGATCATCCAGCCCATCATGAGGATTGATCCCGTCTACCTGATTCTCGATGAAAAAATGCGGCGCCGCGATTTTGCCGACATCGTGATACAGCGCCCCGACCCGGGTCAGCGTGGCATTCGCGCCAATCTGTTCGGCTGCCAGTTCGGCCAGATTGGCGACCTGCAAGCTGTGTTGGTAGGTGCCGGGAGCTTCGCGCAGCAGCCGCTGCAGAAGCGGCTGGTTCGGCTGAGTCAGTTCGATCAAACGCAGACTGGTCGGCACATTGAACAGCCCGCTGATCAGGTACAGTCCGGCCAGGCTCGCCGCCGCAGCCAGTATCCCATTGAGCCAGCCAGCGCCGATCAGGCTCAACGCGCCCAGGGGGTCCGTCGGCCAGCCCAACAAGTAGAAGACCAACACTACGCCTACATTCACAAAAGCGATCACCAGCCCGGCCACGAAATAGCTGTTCAGCCGCTCGGTATTGCGCAGGGTCATCACCCCGGCCACTCCTCCCAACCCGGCCATGACCATCAGAGGGAATGAATTGCCAGTGATGATCCCGAACAGCATCGCCATGCCCAGCGTGGCCATGACCGCGACTTGAGGGCCGGCCAGCGTCGTGACCAGCAACCCCAAAGTCGCAGTGGGGTATAGATACGGCTGCACAACCCGGTCCGGGCCTGCCACTCTCCCCCCAAACAACACCAGCAGGAAGATGCCGCCCAGCAGAATAAGAAGCAGCGGCTCGCGCATGAGATCGCTGTGGAACCGGCCCATGTACAGCCAGAATATCATCATGATCAGAAGCACAATCAGGAAGGCGCTGGTCAATTCCTGGAGACGGCGATCCTCCGGCTTGAGCAGCCCAAGCTGGGTCAGGGCCTCCATGTCCACCTCGGTCACGATCATGCCGCCGCGCACCACAAGCTGATCCTGGACGAAGCTGCGGACCTCCGGCGGGACAGCATCCGCGGCCGCCTGGCGCGCCTGGCGCGTTCGTTCCTCGTTGTAGAACGTGTTGGTCTGCACGAGGTCTTCGATGAAAGCCGTGATTACTCCAACCTCATCCTCTCGGAAGGTCACGCTGACCAGATTGGGCAGATTCTGCTTGACACTCCGCAGGTTGTCATCGCGAATCTCCGTGCGCATGACCCGTTCCAATACCACCATGATCTCGTCATCGATAGCCAGCCAGCGCTCAGGTGGAATTTCCAGCAAGGTAGCGATTTCGCCATCGGTCAACGCCAGCGCGCTAATCGCCCGGATATCCGCCTGAAGGACCTCGGCGGAGGCATACTCATCGGCCCTCACTTCTTTGACATAATCGAGAATCTGCCGGGCGAGCTGGACCTGCTGGCGTGCGATCGCGGGATCAGGGGGGTCGTAGACATCTCTCACGCTGTCCATGGCCAACTGCTTAACCTGGCTGGTCATGACCACGCTCTCATAGCTGATGCTGTACGGAGCACGGATATCCTGGGGAGCAACCTGGCCCACAGCCAGATCCAGTGATCGGCCGCTGGCTGCCAGAGCATCGAACCCGACCAGCAGCACCCCTATCACCAGGAAGCCCACCACAAGCAGCACGACACCGGCCCTCCGGACCAGCATCATGACCCGCTTACGCTCGACCGCCCCCAGAAGGCGATCGACTCGCTCAAGCAATGTATTCATCAAATGGTTGCGCTCAGAAACCCGCCAGCAGTTCTCGAACGACCTCGTTCACGAGTTTGCCGTCGGCCTGACCCTTGACCTTGGGCATCAGAATCTTCATGACATTGCCCATGTCTTTGGGAGAAATCGCGCCTGCCTCGGCGATAGCCGCCGCGACCAACTCGCGGATCGCCTCAGGCGTGAGTTGGCGAGGGAGATAGGACTCCAGAATATCCAGTTCGATGCGTCCTTCTGCCGCGGTATCCGTACGCCCGGCCGCCTCAGCTTCATCGATCGACTCGCGGCGCGTCTTGGCCTCCCGCATCAGAATCGCGCTGACATCCTCTGGGCTGAGTTTCACCCGGCGGTCGATCTCCTCCTGTTTGATCGCGTTCAATGCCATCCGGATGACGCCCAGCTTCACCTTGTCCTGGGCACGCATGGCATCCTTCATGTCCGCCTGAAGTTTTGCACGGGGATCGTCCATGATCTATCCTTTGTCTGAACAAGTCCATTATAGCAAGGCTGACCACCCGAATACATCAGCCTGGAGCGCCGCCGATAAGAGGGTCCTGGCTCAGACCCCGGTGAAATCCTCCTCGCAGCGATACGGAATCGCCGGGGCCGCCTGCGGACCGCACACAATGATATTGTCGAAGTTCACCCGAACGCCCTGTTGGTCGAAACTGCGCGCGGCAAAACCGATCCGGCCGTACGCGAACGAAGCATCGACCAGAGTCCAGACCACAGCCTCTGTCGACCACTGACCCTGCTGGGTCTGGCATTCTCCCGGTACCGCCGGATTCCAGATGGTCAGGCACAGCGGAACAGCCACATCGTTGATCAGAAACGTGAAAGCGTCTCCCTGGCCGATAATGCGAATGGTGTTTGTCGCCTGCCCCTGCATGATCGCTGGTGCAGGTGCCCAATCGCTAAGCTCCACATCGAAGCCATTCAGACGACGAATAACTTGATAGTAACCATCCCCACTGATCAAGAAGGCGTAGTAGTTGTTATTGTCTTGGTGCCGGAACACTACGCCAAACCCATTGTCATCCGGTCCGCCGACCTGGGTCGTCTCCACAATGACATCAAAATCGCCGAAAACCTGATCCAGCAGCGTAAAAGCGCCCTGTTGCGGCGCGTCCACCACAATCTGGAGCGCCGGATCGATCCCGGTATCCACGATCTGGGCCGCCAGTTCACCGGCATAGAGTTGCCAGTCCTCGTTGAACGCATCGAAGGTAGACACGTACAGCAGTTGGCCCGGCCGCGCCTCCAGAACATCAGGTCCACAGCCCACGAGCGCGATTGACGCGATTAACACGGAAAGAACGATCCGACCACGCACGCTTGATCTCCTGAACACCACGGCGAACAGACGAGAATTGTAGCACGCCGGAAAAGAACCCCCCACCGCCAATCTCCCGCCAGCAGATTACGCCGGACGAGGCTCCACTCGGAAGGCGATGCTGCCGACCGGTTGACCACTGAGACTCAGATCCACCCGGTAGCCGCCGGGCGGCCAGAGATCATCCGTGCGGCGTAGTTCAAAGCCGGCGACATAGGCGCTCGTGGCACCGATCCTTTGATCCTGGAGCGTGATTGGCGTGCCGTCATAGATCCACTGCACGCTGAGGATTCCGGGCTGGGCCAGGTTTTCGACCCGCACGGAGAGGTAGAAGGTCTCATCCGGGAAAAAGACTCCGGTTGGCTCCACCGGCTGAAACTGTTCATCCAGCCCGCGCGTGGTCACCGCCTGGACCCGGATCGCCGCCGGCTCGCCCTGAGCAAGGTCCAAGAGCAGCGTTCCGCCGCCCAACGCCAGAAGTGCCAGCAAAGCGAATAAGATGATCCAGTGGATCCGGCGCACCGCTATCCCTCCAGGCGCGCCAACGCGCGCCGGGCTAACCCGGCAAATCCTTGGGAATCGGGCAGGCTCAACAATTGGCCAAGCAGGCGCTGCCCCTCAGCGGAATTTCCACCGGTCAGCTCAAACAGACCAAGATAGTACAGCGTCCGGGGAGATTGCGGATCGAGCGCGAGCGCAGCACGCAAAACAGTATTGGCTTGCGTACGTTCGCCAGACAGATACATCCCCCATCCATAAGCCGCCTGTACATCCGCGTCGTCAGGCAGCCGGGCAGCCGCTTCTCGCAGGAGGGTCAGGCCATTATGTTGAAGGTTGAAAGCCTCATCAGCATAGAAGAGCGCCAGGATTTTCAGAAATCCGGAATCGTCCCGCGCAAGTTGCAGAGCCTTGCGAAACCACTCCTCTGCCGTGGCCAGATCGCCGATTGCCTGATAGGCATACCCCAACTCGGCGGCATAGCCAGGATTGTCTGGCGCCAACCGCTGCGCTTCCTGCAAGGCAGCCAGCGACTCCTCTGGGTTGCCCTGGATACGTGCCACAACACCGGACAGATACAGGATGAGCGTATCCTCCGGAGCCAGAGCCATCGCCCGATCGAGTGCCAGCGTGCCATCCTTACCCTGACGGGCCTGGGTCAGGCCAAGGTAAGCCCAGGCCTGCGAGAATTCCGGAGAAAGAGTCACTGCGATATCATACGCCTGTTCCGCCTGCGGCCAATGTTCCAGATGAAGCAGAGCCTCACCCATGGCAAATGCCTGCATGGCCGGTGACTCAAGCTGGCTGCCGCTGAGAGCGACTCTGAGTATCTCCGCGTCAGCGCCATAATCCGGATCGTCGAGCAAAATCTCACTCAGGGAGTCAAAAGCCTGACGAGGCGAATAGGGGGTCAAAATCACGCCGAGCCAGTAGGCCGCTTCGGGATCGCCGGGCTGGAGACGCAACAAGGTTTCAAGGGCCTGAAAGGCGGACTGCCATTCACCGCGCTGGAGACGGCGTTGGGCAACCTGCCGCCACAGAGCCTCGGTATTCGCCTGCTCTGCAGCCGCTTGGAGGTAGGCCACAGCTGCCTCATCCTGCCCGCTCGCCGCGCGGCGCTCCGACTCGGAGGCCAGGCCGGCCGCATCCAGTTGCGTCACGGAGACGGCGGTCAGACAGATCGTGTCAGAAAGCGTCCCAGCCGGAGGTCCGCCAGCCGGAATCGCGGCCCCGCACCCGGTCGCGACAATCCCCAATACGAACAGGACACCGGCGCGAAGATGTCTCCAGCCCGGCGTCCTGTATGAAAAACGGTCGTTACAGCGTCTCGCTGTCCACGTCATCCAGATCGAGAATCGCCCTCTCCGGCCGCCGAGGATGGGGCGTCGAAATCGCGATCGATACCCTCCATCAGCTTTGCCACGAAATCCGGCAGAGGAGCTGTCGCCAGATGACCGCTTTCATCCGGTTGACCGCGCATGGCGAGTGCTTTTCCGACAACTTCTTCCACTTCGTCAGTCGTGAACGGCTTGACCAGATACCCCTGCACCCCCTGCAACTTGCCCATCAGCCGGTTAGCAGGGTCGCCATGCGCCGTGATCACAACCACCACGGGGAGCGCACTCACATCGCCCTCCCGAATTGCGTCGAGCAGCTTCCAGCCGGTCTTGTCAGGCAGGCCGATGTCCAGCAGGATCACGTCCGGTCGTTCCGCCTCATAGACCATCAGCGCGCGGTCCACATGCGTCTCGCGGAAAGCCCGCATATTGATGCGCTCAAGCGTGACCGCAATCACCTCCGCCAGTTCGGTCGTATCCTCCACGATCAGTACTTTGTGCGGTTCGTGGGTTGCGGTTCCCAACGCAGATGCAGGGCTACTCTTCGGAGCCGTTTTGGCCCCACGCGGCTTGGCATCGGCCATTGATCTACCCTCGGCATGTCCAATTGTTGTCATGGAAACGACCACCAGCCCACCTCAGCCAACCTCCGCCTGGATTCCACGAGAAACCAGCCCGAATCTTTAGGGGACAGGTTTGGAATAGCCCTACCTCGCAGAGGCGTTCACAGGCTTCCCTATACAAGTTAGATCGATTATAGCACATGCCTGATTCGCGACCGCAATGCCAGGCCCATCATGGGCAAGAAAGGAGGAAACCAACCCGATCGCGCCAGGGATTAACGATTGACATTTGGAGGCGAGCCGCTACAATACAAATCGTGGTTCGCCGAGGTAGCTCAGTTGGTAGAGCACTTGACTGAAAATCAAGGGGTCACCAGTTCAAGTCTGGTCCTCGGCACCAAATGGGCCGGCTTCCCAGGAAGCCGGCCCTTGTTTTTCCTCCGTGAAGTCCACTTTGAACTGCCTCCGCTTCCGTCATAGCGAACTTACAGCACTCTATACTTGCCACCGCGAGATGTGACAAAAAGCTGGATATTCAAGACTATTGTCAAGTGAGTTCCACCTTAAGATAAGTGTAGCGTTGCTTGAGCGCATCCCTTTAGGCTTTGACAAAATTCAGGAATTCGAATATGCTCGATCTCATGTGAATTATTTCACAATTTTTGTCTATTTGCGCGGCCTGAATTTCCATTCAGGGTAGCTTACAAGGGGCTATCCCCCTGCTCTTTAACCAGGCGTCCCGTAGATGGAGTTGACCCGCCATGAGCTTCAGAATCATGCCGAAAGCCGCTGTGCCCGATTGGATCACCTGGCTGACGTCGCGCTTTCGTGTCGTCGGCCCCAGGCAACTCAAGGATCAATACGTCTTTGACGAGATCAATTCACCCGACGAGCTTGCCCTGGATTATCCCACATCCATTCTGCCCCCCAAGAAATACCTGCTGCCCCCAATTGAAGAATTGTTCCAGTTCACGACCAAAGGGATGCATACCAAAGCCAGTCTGGATCCCCGCCCGGTCGTGATCATGGGGGTGCACACTTGCGATATGCATGCGATCCAGCTTCTGGATCAGGTCCACAACACCGGTTACACGGACCAACACTACCAGGCCCACCGCCAGAACACTTACCTGGTCAGCATCGAGTGTCTCAGCCCTTGCACCGAGCACTCGTTCTGCAAGGATATGGGGACGCTCAGTGTGCCGGAGAACTACGACCTGCACCTGACCGATCTTGGTGATGAATACGGGGTGGACATCGGTTCCGAAAAGGGCGAGGAATTGCTTCGGGGATTTGCTTCCGTCTGGGATCCCACCGAGGAAGATTACCACCATGTCAACCAGGTGATGGCTGAGAAATGGCCCCGTTTTTCCTACCGCTTCAACTTCGATGTCACCGAACTGCCTGACCTCCTGGCGCTGAGCACCAAGAGTTCCTTCTGGAACGAACTGGGAGACCTCTGCCTGGGATGCGGGATGTGCACCAAAGTCTGCCCAACCTGCTATTGCTTCAACGTCAAGGACGAGGTCGACCTCAGTCTGACCGAAGGCCACCGCGTGCGCGTCTGGGACTCCTGCCAGGTGGATGAATTCGCCCTCGTGGCTGGTGGCCACAACTTCCGCTCGACCCGTGCCCTGCGCCAGCGCCATCGTTTCTTCCGCAAGGGCAAGTACCAGCTCGAAGCCTATGGTCTGATTGGGTGCGTGGGCTGCGGCCGCTGCGCGGCGGCCTGCCTGGTGCATATTACCCCGGTCAAGACCTTCAATGAACTGTACCGGCGCCACAAGCAAGGTGAAGCCGTGGAGGCGCAGTCATGACCACACTCCTCAAGGAAACCCTGGACAGCCAGTCGATCTACATGCCGACTCCGGCACGGATCATCGACACGATGGAGTTGACTGAGCTGGAAAAAGTCTTCAAGCTCAAGCTCCCCAGCGGGTTTGAGCTGAACCACCGACCCGGCCAATTTGTGCAGATCTCGGTGCTCGGTATCGGTGAAGCGCCGATCAGCATCTGCTCCTCGCCCAGCCGCAGCACGGGTGGCGCCTTCGAAATCTGCGTGCGCCGGGTCGGCATCGTAACGAACGCGATGCATGCCCTCAAGCCGGGCGCGCTGATCGGGGTGCGCGGTCCGTTTGGGCGGGGCTTCCCGATCGAGCGCTTCCGCGGCAAGGATATCCTGTTCGTCCCCGGCGGTCTGGGTTTGGCCCCCCTGCGCTCCCTGATCAATGAAGTTCTCGACGAACGCGGCAAGTACGGACGAATCATCATCCTGTACGGCGCGCGCTCACCCAAGGACTTGCTCTTCCAGGCGGAACTCCAGGAATGGCAGCAGCGCACCGACATCGAGTGCCATGTCACCGTGGACCGGCCTGACGAAAAGTGGACCGGCAACGTGGGAGTTATCACCACCTTGTTCCCCAAAGTGACCATTCACCCGCGCAACATGGTATCGGTGGTCGTCGGACCGCCGGTCATGTATCGGTATGTGTTGATGGAACTGCTCGGCAAAGGCATCGCCGAGGGCAACATCTGGTTCAGTTTTGAACGGCGAATGAAGTGCGGTGTGGGCAAGTGTGGGCACTGTCAGATGCATCACATCTACACCTGTCAGGAAGGGCCGGCATTCTCGTACGCCGAAATCAAACACCTTGAGGAGGCGCTCTAATGTCACCCAAACCCACCGTCGCCTTTTTTGAGTTCACCAGTTGCGAGGGCTGCCAGCTCACGGTCGTGGATTCGCTCCAGGATCACCCTGAACTTCTGGATGCCGTCGATATCGTCCAGTTCCGAGAAGCCATGAGCGAGAAGAGCGACTCCTACCAGATCGCGTTTATCGAAGGCTCCTGCACGCGGCCCAGTGATGAAGCCAAGATTCGCGCCATCCGGGAAAAAGCGGCCATCGTGATCGCGCTGGGCGCCTGTGCCCATCTGGGTGGGATCAACGCCATTCGCAACCGCAGCGACATGCAGGAAGTGCGTGAGTATGTCTACGGGGACAAAGCCAACTGGTTTCCGACCTACGAGCCACGCGCTATCTCCACGATCATCAAAGTGGACGCGGTGCTGCCAGGCTGTCCCATCGATCGCAACGAGTTTATCAAGGCCGTCATCCACCTGCTCCAGGGACGGATGCCCCAGATCCCGGATCAACCGATGTGCATCGAGTGCAAGCTGAAAGAGAATGTGTGTGTCTACACCCAGGGCATGGTGTGCCTGGGTCCAATCACCCTGGCCGGCTGCAATGCGATCTGCCCGACCTACGGCGACGGCTGCGAAGGCTGCCGCGGCACGATCTCCAATCCCAACTTCCAGTCACTGCGAGAAGTGATGCTCGAACACGGCGTGAGCGAAGAACAGATCGAATCCCGCCTGACAATGTTCATGACCAACCAGATCCTGGCGATGGCAAAGGCGCAATGATCATGGCTGCAAAAAACTTGAAAATTGATATCCATCACGTCACCCGCGTGGAAGGCCACGGCAACATCGTTGTCGACGTCCAGAATGGTGAACTGAAGGAATGCGAACTGACCATCGTCGAAACCCCGCGCTTCTTCGAGGCCATGCTGCGCGGACGGCCCTATCTTGAGGCGTCGCACATCACTTCCCGAATCTGCGGCATCTGCGCCGTCGGCCATGCCACCGCATCGCTGCGCGCGACGGAGAAGGCGCTCGATATCGAGCCGACCGAGCAGACCGTCCTGCTGCGTAAGCTAAACTTCCATGGTGAGATTCTGGATAGTCACATCCTGCATGCCTACATGCTGGTCGCGCCTGACTTTCTCGGCGTGGGCAGTGTTATCCCGCTGGCCAAGTCGGCTCCCGACGTCGTCTTGCGCGCCCTACGGATGAAAAAGCTGGCTGGCGACCTGTGCAAGGCAATTTGCGGGCGGCACACCCACCCCATCGCGCTGACGGTCGGCGGGTTCACACACTATCCCAGCAACGACGAACTGTACGCGCTCCGCGAGCGTCTGGAAGCCATGCGGCCAGACGTCGATGCCACGGTCGAACTGTTCCAGAAGTTGTCGATGCCGGACTTCGAGCGTGACACGGAGTACATCGCGCTCCACAAGGACGAGGAATACTGCTTCATCGACGGAGTCATCGCCAGCACGGACGGCGGCACCTGGCCGGTCAAGCACTATCGCTCGGTCACGAACGAGCAGATCGTCGAGCACTCCAGCGCCAAGCACACCCGGAACAAGCGCGACTCCTACATGGTCGGCGCGCTGGCGCGCTTCAACGTCAACTACAACCAGCTCAATTCCAAGGCCAAAGCGGCGGCGATCGCGCTCGGCATCAAGCCCAAGTGCACCAATCCATATATGAACACTGTCGCCCAGGTCGTCGAAATCGTGCACTGCGTGGAAGACGCGATCCTGCTAACCGACAGACTCTTGGCGCGTGGAATCCGTGAGGAAGAGCCTATCCGGCCGGCGCGTCTCTCCGGGGAAGGCGTTGGCGCATGCGACGTGCCGCGCGGGACGCTGTTCCACAACTATGTGATCGAGGAAGGCAAGATCGTCGGCGCCAACTGCATCATCCCAACCGGTCAGAACCTGGCCAACATTGAAGCCGACATGCGCGGCCTGGTGCCGACCATTCTCGACCAGCCACAGGACAAAGTCGCCCTGGCCCTGGAAATGCTCGTCCGGGCGTACGACCCGTGCATTTCCTGCTCGGCTCACATGCTGGATGTCAAGTTTGTCTAAGGGAGAGTTTCTACAAGACCCTCAAACCGGTGAGGCCCACACGATCGTGCTCGCCATCGGCAACCCGCTGCGGGGGGATGATGGTGTGGGCCAGTCGGTTATCGGCCGACTCACGGCCGGCGATCTGCCAGCCGGCGTGACGGTGGTCGATGGAGGAACTGCGGGACTGGAGACGGCACTTCTTTTGCAGGGATACCAACGCGCCATCATCATCGACTCGGCCAACATGAGCCTACCGGCCGGATCGTGGCGGCGCTTCGCGCCCGAAGAAGCGGAACTCCAGGCCGCCGACTTTCACGAGCGCTTGACCGTCCACTACGCAGGTCTGGCCGAAGCCCTGGCCCTGGGAAATGCCCTGGGAATTCTGCCGGAGGAGATCGTCGTTTTTGGCATTCAACCCCTTGAGTTGGCATGGTCCCCAGGGTTGAGCGCCCCAGTACAAGAAGCCATTCCGGCTGTTTGCGCCGCCATCCTGGCTGAGCTTGAACCCTCAG
This sequence comes from uncultured Anaerolineae bacterium, assembly GCA_964533805.1. Classification (GTDB taxonomy): domain Bacteria; phylum Chloroflexota; class Anaerolineae; order Aggregatilineales; family Ch27; genus JARKOQ01. Next base: position 20,365 of record CAZHMJ010000050.1, read on the forward strand.
CAAAACCGTGAGGTACTTCAATGGCAAAAGGCAAAATCCTGATCATCGATGACGACCCGGATATCGCCCTGGCAACCCGCCTCTGTCTGGAACAGGCCGGTTATGCGGTCGTGGAGGCCCGGTCGGGGACCGAAGGCTTGGCTCTGGTCAAGGCCGAGAACCCAAACCTGATTATCCTGGATGTGATGATGGAATCGGCAACGGCCGGTTTTCAGACGGCGCTTGCCCTGCGCAACCGCGATCCCAAATCGGCGTATGCTGCATATATCCAGGTTCCGATCATCATGCTGACATCGATCCACCAGACCACGCCGCTGCGCTTTGGTCCGGAAGAAGACTATCTGCCCGTCGATGATTTCATCGATAAACCCGTCGATCCCGATGTACTGATCAAGAAGGTCGAAGCGCTTCTGTCCAAGTAACCAAACCATTGGGCCGCTGAGCAGGCAGGAGGGGAGCCATGCGGAATTTCGTCACAAACGCCAGCCTGCTCAGGGCATCCTCTTCACACGATACCGCCAGCAACAGCACCCGCCTGATCAGCACCCGCTGGGCAGCCGGAGTGATGGTCCTGCTGGCGACGGTGTTGTGCGTGCAAGGGCTGGGATTGCCCCTGCCGGAGACTCCGCTCTACCTGGTCGGCCTGATCATTCTGGCCTACAACGCGGTCATCTTCTACTGGCAGACACGCCGCATCTCGCCCCTGGCGGAGACGCA
>CAZHMJ010000051.1:0-21061 GCA_964533805.1 uncultured Anaerolineae bacterium
GGATTATCGCGCCGCGCAGGATTATCGCGCCGCGCAGGATTATCGCGCCGCGCAGTCCCACCGCGCCGGGATGAGGGTGGAAGTTCATACCGCCCGCGTGAGCGCCCCGCGTCAGCGGCCGCGCACGCTGCGCGGATCGAGCGCGTCGCGCAGCCCGTCGCCGACCAGATAGAAGCACAGCACGGTCAGCGAGATCAGGAAGCCCGGCCAGATCACCAGGTGGGTGCCCTGCACGAAATAGGAACGGGCTTCGGTCAACATATTGCCCCAGGTCGGCGTGGGCGGCTGGACGCCCAGCCCCAGGTAGCTCAGCCCCGATTCAACCAGGATCAGCGACCCGGCGTTGATCGTCAGCGAGATGACCACCAGGGAGATCGTGTTGGGGAAGATGTGGCTGAGCATCATCCACCAGTCGCGCGCGCCGATCGCCCGCGCGGCCAGCATGAACTCGTTGGCCTTCAGGGAGAGCACCTGCCCGCGCACCAGCCGGCAGGTCGTCACCCAACCCAGCGCCCCCAGGATCATGATCAGCACCTCGGCCGAAGGCGACCAGATCGTGGCCGCGATCAGCAGCAGGAAGATCGTCGGCACGGATTCCAGGGTGTTGATGAACCACATCACGGCGTCGTCCACCACCCCGCCATAGTAGGCGGTGACGATCCCGACCACGACGCCAATCGTGATCGAGACCAGGCTGGCCAGGTAGGCGACCGCCAGCGAGACCTGCCCGCCATACAGCAACCGGATGAAATGGTCGCGGCCAAGCTGGTCGGTGCCCAACAGGCCCCCCACGCCGGGCGGCAGGTTGCGGTTGAACAGGTCAGTCCGGCTGACGTCCACGTGCAGCACGTTTTCGACGATGGGCGGGCCGAAGAAGCAAACCACGGTCAGCAGCAGCAGGACAAACAGCGACAGCATGCTCAGGCGATCCCGCCGGAAATGACGCAGGGCGTCCATCCAGAACGAGCGAGACTTGTGGAATTGATCCGCATCGTCAAGCACGAGCACGCGAGTATCAGCAGTCATGGCCGTTCCTCGTCATTCCAGGCGGATTCGGGGGTCGATCCAGGCGTACAGGATATCCGAAAACAGGACGCCCAGGATGTACAGCACCGCGCCGATCACGACCGAGCCCATGATCAGCGGGTAATCGCGCTGAAACACGCCGTTGACCACCAGGCGACCCATCCCCGGCCAGGCGAAGACTTGCTCGATGATCACCGCCCCGCCGAGCAGGCTGCCGAGGGCCGGGCCAAGCAGCGCCGCGATCGGAATCAGGGCGTTGCGCAGGACGTGCTGGAGGACGACCGTCCGGTTTTGAAGGCCCTTGGCGCGCGCCGTGCGGACGTAATCCTGCCCCAGGACTTCCATCACCTCGGCCCGCATGTAGCGCGAGACCGTGGCGATGATCCCCAGGGAGAGGACCAGGACGGGCATGATCATGTAGCGCACCTGGTCGAGGCCAGAGGCGTCCGGCCGGGTGATGTCGCGCATGCCGCTCATCGGCAGCCAGCCCAGGTTGACGCTGAAAATGATGATCATCAGCAGCGCCAGCCAGAAGGCGGGGACCGCGTTGCCCACCACGGAGAACACGCGCGTCACCTGGTCGAACCAGGTCCGGCTCTTGACCGCGGACAGGATGCCCAGGGGTATCCCGACCAGATAACCGACGATCAGCGAGGTCAGGGTCAGCCTGAGCGTGGCCGGGGTGCGCTCCACAATCAATTCCCATACGCTGCGCTTGTGCTGGAGCGACTGGCCCAGGTCGCCGCGCAGGAAGCCGCGCCGGGTGCCGTAGACATCCCCCTGGCCGTCGCCGTCCACGTCGATCTTGACCCAGTCATTGCCGATCAGCCAGTAAAGGTACTGGACCAACGGCGGCTGGTCGAGGCCGAGCTGGCGGCGGAGTTGGGCCGTGCCTTCGACCGTGGCCGTCGGGTTGAACGTGATCAGGGTGACCGGGTCGCCGGGGGCGGCAAGCATCAACAGAAAAGAGATGAGGGTGATGCCAAACAGCGTCGGAATCGATTGGATCAGGCGTCGAATGACATAGACTTGCATGCCCTGTCCATCCAGTCTCAGAATGCGGAATGTACGCCTAGACGGCACCAGCCAGCGGGGGAACATTCCCGTGGGCGCGGGCGACCAGCCCCGCGCTCACCCCGGAATGATGGGCCAGAGCTTACCATTCCCGGTCCATTTCGGCAAAGGGTTCCGGAAGGCAAAGCAGTGGACAGTTCACAGTGGACAGTTTACAGTTCTCAGCAATCCGCCGGGCCGCAGCCCGCTGGTTTGACTGTCGACTGACGACTGATTACTGCTTTTGCTCTCCGAGGAGCCTGGTTTCAATGAGCCTTCTGGCCGGAGTCGATATTGGCGGCACCAAGTGCGCCGTCGTGCTGGGCCGCCCCGGCGGGGATGACATCGCCCTGCTGGACAAAGTCCGCTTCCCCACCCCGCCCACCTTTGCCACCACGCTGGATCGGATCGTCGCCGCGCTGGCGGACCTGCTGGCGCGCCAGCCCCACGAGTCCCTGCGCGCGATCGGGATAAGCTGCGGCGGGCCGCTGGACAGCCAGGCCGGGCTGATCCTCTCCCCGCCCAACCTGCCCGGCTGGGACCGGGTGGACGTGGTCGGGCCGCTGGTGGCGCGCTTCGGCGTACCGGTCGCGCTCCAGAACGACGCCAATGCCTGCGCCCTGGCCGAATGGCGCTGGGGCGCGGGACGCGGGACGCGCAACATGATCTTCCTGACCTTCGGGACGGGCATGGGCGCGGGCCTGATCCTGGACGGGCGGCTGTATGCCGGCACCAATGACCTGGCGGGCGAGGCGGGCCACATCCGGCTGGAACCGGACGGCCCGCTCGGCTACGGCAAGGCCGGATCGTTCGAGGGCTTTTGCAGCGGGGGCGGGATCGCCCACCTGGGGCGGACGCGCGCCGAGCAGCGGTTGGCGGCCGGTCAGCCGCCGGCCTACTGCCCCAGCGCGGCCGATCTGCCCGGCGTGACCGCCGAGACGATCGCCCAGGCCGCCCAGCGGGGCGACCCCACCGCGCTGGAAGTCTACCGCACCGCCGGGCAGGCGCTGGGGCGCGGGCTGGCCGTGCTGGTGGACCTCCTCAACCCGCAGCGGATCGTGATCGGCAGCATCTACGCCCGCCAACAGGCCCTCCTGGAGCCGCCCATGCTGGAGACCCTGCGCGCGGAGGCGCTGCCCCTGGCCCTGGGCGTGTGCCAGATCGTCCCGGCCGGGCTGGGCGAGCGCGTCGGCGACCTGGCCGCCCTGGCGGTCGCGGAACAGCAATGTTGAATTTTGAATGCTGAATGTTGAATTGAAAAACAGGTGTGCGGCAGCCGGAGTGGGCATACATGGTCGCGTCAGCCGGCGATGCAATGCATCGCCGGGTTCCGATGCGGGGAATCGACCGGCCAATCCCCCCCACCGTCACGTCCCCGGCAAAATCGGGTGTTTGGGGTACGGCGTCGTCGCGGGCGACGCCGCTACGGTGAATCCCGCGTTTCACCAATCACCAACAACCACCCACCGCCTCCCCCAAAAACGACCGTCGGGGAGGCCGCGCATTGGCTCCCCGACGGCACCACCTCGGAGATCGATCATCGAAAGGGAAAACAGGCGCGCCGGGCGCTGATCCTACGCGCCCAGCAGCCCCCGGCTGGCATCCGCCAGCGCGCGCAGCAGAATCCAGCAGGACGTGGCCCCCGGATCGAGGTGGCCGCGCGAGCGCTCGCCCAGGCGGCTGGCCCGCCCGATCTTCGCCACCAGGTCGCGGGTCGATTCCTTGCCCTGCTCGGCCGCGTCGGCCATCTTCCGCAGGGCCGTGGCGAAGTCGTCCCCGGCCTGCATGGATGCCTGGAAGGCTTCCCGCGCGGGAACCAGGGTGTCGATCAGGGTTTTGTCCCCGACTTTGGCATCCCCCAGCGACTGGATGGCCTCCAGCCCGGCGGTCAGCATCGCCTGGAAGACCTGGGGCGTGATGGACTCTTCGCCCCGGCAGGCCCCGCCCATCTCCTGGAAGAACATGCCGTACAGCGGCCCCATCGAGCCACCAATGTCGGTCAGCAGGGTATTGCCCAGACCGTCCAGCGCGTCGGCGAGGGCCACCGGCCCTTCCGGAAGGTTCTTCTCCGCCAGGGTGAAGCCCTTGTTCATGTTGATGCCGTGATCGCCATCACCGATCGCGCCGTCGATATCGCTCAGGAAGGCGGCGTTGTCCTGAATGGCCTTGATCAGAGCCAGGACGATCGTGCGTCCTTCGCTGCTGCTAAAACTCTCGGTCATGCTAGGCCCTCTTGAACTGGGTGATGCCCATCGACTCGGCATCGAGGTCGATCAGGGATTTCAGTTCGGCGTCCAGCTTCATGACGGTCAGGGTCACGCCCATCATCTCCAGCGACGTGAAGAAGTTGCCCACGTACGGCTTGTAGACGGAAATCCCCTTCGCCGCCAGCAGCTCGACAACCTTGTTGAAGACGATGTACAGTTCCATGACCGGGGTCGCCCCCAGCCCGGACAGCAGGGCCACGACCTCATCCCCCTTGCCGAAGGGCAGATCGGGCAGGATCGTGTCGACCATCATCGCGGCCACGTCGTCGGCCGGTTTGAGGTCGGTGACCTGGATGCCCGGCTCGCCGTGGTGGCCGATGCCCAGTTCCATCTTGCCCGGCTCGATCGTGAAGTTCGGGTGGCCGACCGCCGGGATCGTGCACGGAGTCAGGCCAACGCCGATGCTGCGGGTGTGGTCGATGGCCTTCTGCGCGGCGGCGATCACCTCGTCCAGGGATGCGCCGGAGGCAGCCTTCGCCCCGCCGACCTTCCACATCAGGACTTCACCCGCCACGCCGCGCCGCTTCTCGCGCTCGGTTTTGGGCGCGGAAGGCACGTCGTCGTTGGCGACCACGGTCTTGACTTCGATCCCGTCCTTGGCCGCCATGCGGATCGCCATCTTGACGTTCATGTTGTCGCCGGCGTAATTGCCGTACAGGCAGGCCACGCCGCGGCCACTGTCGGCGGCCTTGAAGGCATCGTAGAAGGCCTTGGCCGAAGGCGAGCTGAACACCTCGCCGACCGCCACCGCGTCGACCATGTTACGTCCCAGGTAGCCGATGAAAGCTGGCTTGTGGCCGGAACCACCGCCGGTCACGATCCCGACTTTATTCGGGACCGGCGCGGCCCGGTACTTGAGCACGCGCGGGTTGTCCGTGACGGCCACCAGATCAGGGTGAGCCTGGACAAACCCCTTGAGCATGTCCTCGACCACGAGATTCGGGTCGTTGATCAAACGCTGCATGAACCGCCCTCCTGGCTCGCATCTCGCTTGCCGTGATACATCTCATCGATCTCGATCATGCGCTGGACTTTCGCCGTAGAGCCGCCCCCTTCGAATTCCGAGGCCAGCCAGGCGCGGACGACCGTCTTGGCGACCTCGACCCCTACCACGCGGGCGCCCATCGTCAGTATCTGGCAATTGTTGCTTTTACGCGAACGCTCGGCCGAATAGACGTCGTGGCAGGTGGCGGCCCGGATGCCCGGCACCTTGTTGGCGGTGATCGCCATGCCCAGGCCCGTCCCGCACATCAAAATCCCGCGCTGGAAGCGTCCTTCGGCCACCGCCGAAGCCACCTTCAGCGCGATATCGGGGTAGAGCACGGGGGATTTGTCGTAGACCCCCATGTCCTCGACTTCCTGTCCCAGCTCGATCAAATAGGCTTTGATCGCTTCTTTCAGATCAAAAGCAGCCTCGTCACAGCCGATTACGATTGGCATGGCATGTCCTTAATACTCGATCATCCGTCCAGCCCGCAGGTCGATAACCCGGAAAAGCAGTCTGGCTCAGAGGGTAGACAAGAGGCGGAAGTTCCCCGTTCAGGAATCAGCAGCTTATTTCTCCGGACACATGGCTGATTGTACGGCTGTCCCCGGGTGATCCTGGTTTGTGGGGAAAACCTGCGCCCCACAAACCAGCGGTCCCCTGGCTGAACGATATCAAGCAGTACAGCACCTCCGGCCGGGAGCCTGCCGGTGACCAACCGGCCGTCCCCCAGGCCACGACTTTCCTTCTCTTCTCTCGTGCTTCGGACACGCGACCGGCCCCGATCCACCCATCGGATGGACTCCGGGCCGATCTTTCACCAACTGACTTCGCTCACCGGCCGGCCTGACCAGGGTCCGCCGGCGAGCGCTGAAGGGTATTCCCCAGCGGGCCGGGTGAACTCACCTCCTCACATCTCAGCCTGCGATCGCTTCTCTCTCTCCTCAAGCTTCGGAAGGGCGGCTTCCTTCTTATAGGGAAAGAAGCCAGCCCCAAAAACACTCTTTCTGATCGCCTAAAACTTGCTTTTCTTGACCAGCGGCACGACTTCGACCTTCACGCCCAAATCTCTTATCTTCTCGACCTGCTCCGGGTCGGAGAGCGAGTCCACGATCACCAGGTCGAAGACGGTCAGGGGGGCGAGCTGGCGCAGGGCCTGCTTGCCCAGCTTGGTGTGATCCACCATCAGAATCCGCCGCGAGGCCGACTCGATCATCGCCCGCTTGACCCGCACGATCATCTCTTCCTGGTGGAAGGCATACCCCTGTCCGACCGCCGAGGAGGACATGAACAGGGTGTTGGCCCGCACGCTCCGGATCATCGCCTCGCACAGGTCGCCCACCACGGCGTTATAGCGGAACAGGTAGTCGCCACCCAGCCAGATCAGGTTGATCTGGCGCAGCCCGCGCAGGACCTCGATGTTGGAGAAGAAGTTAGTGATGACCGTCAGGTGGGAGATGTCCACCAGCTTGCGGGCGAAGGTCAGGATCGTCGTCGAATCGTCGAGCATCACGGCGTCGCCTGGCTCGACATACGCCAGCGCCGCCTGGGCGATCGCTTCCTTCTCCTCCTGGCAGGCGCTCATGCGGTACGTCAGGTGGCTTTCGAACAGGAACGTGCGCTGGGCGGTCGCCCCGCCGCGCACCTTGCGCAGGATGCCCTGCTGCTCCAGCTCGTCCAGGTCACGGTGGATGGTCATCGCGCTAACCTGGAACAGCTCGGCCAGCTCCTGGATGCTCACCGTCGTGTTCTTGAGGACCAGCTCGGTGATCAGGTTCTGCCGCTCGGCTTGGGAACTGCCAATGAATGAGGTCATGAAATCACGCTTTTGGTGAACAAACCGCCCAAGGCTCTACTCTGAATGTGCGCCCGGCACGGCTGGCGTTCAGACGGCAGGGAGCCACACACGTTATACAAGAACTACAGCCCTGACGCAAAACTGAGGTTCAAGCGGCATCATGTCACTCGTTATGTGAAGAATAACATCAATTTCTGTTAAATGCAACATATTATTCACACATCATCCTTATTTATCACTCCATTGACGTGATATATAACTAATATCGAACACGAAATCTCGTGATTTTGAGATCAAATACTTGCATTTCGCGCGATTCGTTGGTATGGTATGTACAACTTCTCTTCACTCCTCATCATCCATCGACGGCCAGACCAAGCCGGTGACCTGCGCGAATTGTCCAGGGCGATAGATGATTTCCTTCGGATACCAGCGGATAGCCCTTGTGCGATTTCCACCACGTCGGGCAGGCTGCACAAGGTCACACGAATCATGTTATGTCGATGGGGGCCACGCCCGCCGGATGTTGCGCAACAATTCAGTACTCATCACATCCGGGTGGAAAACCGTGATCGGGGAAAGTCAGCGCTTTCCATCGCTTTCAGGCGCGGCGCGAGCCGCTCACCTGGCCATCGCATTCCCATAGAAGTTCGCTTTCGGGACAGCGTTTCTTTATGAGGAGGCTTTGAATGCGTAAGTTCGTACTTCTGCTCGTTGTGTTGGCCCTGCTAATCACCCCCGCCATGGCGTTCGCGCAGGGCGGCGGCGATCACCCCCTCGCCGGTCAGACCATCGATATGGCCATCCTGGGCATCGGCGGCTGGATCCCCAGCTCGCTGGCCGTGGACCTGGCCATGTCCGACTTCGCCCCGTATGCCCTGGAGAACTACGGCTACACCGTGAACTTCACGTTCCAGGAAGCCCCGTTCTCGAACCTGTTCCAGAAGGCTGCCACCTCGCTGGCGACCGGCTCGCAGGAATTCAACATCATCGTCAGTGACAGCCAGTGGCTGGGCGCTCTGGCCGAGCCAGGCTGGATCGTCAACATCAGCGACCTGATCGCCAACGGCCACCCCGAATTCGACATCGAGTGGTACAACCCCGTAGTCTCCCAGGCCTACCAGTACTATCCCGACGGGTCCGACACGATCTGGGGCCTGCCTGAGACCGGTGACGTCGTCGTGCTCTACGTCAACAAGGAAATGCTGCTCAACCCGGACGAGCGCGCCGCCTTCAGCGCCGAATACGGCTGGGAACTGCCGGAGACCTACGAGGACTGGTACGACATTGACTTCGACCAGTTCGAGCAGATTGCCGCCTTCTTCACCCGCCCGGAGCAGGACCTGTACGGCACGGCCATGCAGTATTCCAAGGAATACGACTTCATGACCATGTTCCTGTACCCGTTCATGTTCTCGATGGGTGGCGACATCTGGGACCCGGCCACCGGTGACGTGTACGGCATCCTGAACAGCGAAGTCAACGCCGCCGCGATGGAAGTCAACCGCCGCTGGCTGAACTACCAGCCGCCCGGTGCCCTCAACTACGGCATCCCGGATGTGGTCGACGTCTTCACCCAGGACAAGGTCTTCTCTGGCTTCCAGTGGGCCGCCATGGGCGCGGGCATGATCCCGCCCGGCTCGGAAGACAAGTACATGGTTGTCGTTCCGCCCGGCTACCGGATGGAAGACGGCACCGTCCGCCGCATCTACTCGATCGGTGGCCAACCGTGGGTGATCAATGCCTTCAACGACGAAGCCCACATGCGCGTCGCGCTGGACTTCCTCACCTGGTGGTATCTGCCGGAGACCCAGCTCGCGTTCGCCGAGGGTGGTGGTAACCCCACGACCGCGGCCGCGCTGAACGACCCAGGCTTCGACGACATCAACGTCTGGAACCGCGCTTACCGCGAAATGCTGACCGAGGAAACCGCGCGTGACTTCTGGCACGAGCCGACCTACTCCGAGATGCTCGCCATCCAGCAGGAAGGCTGGACGGCCTATGCTTCCGGCCAGGTCAATGACGCCATGAACACGCTCAACTGGATCGCCTGCCAGCAGCAGGAAATCCTGTTCGACTCGGGCCGCACCACGACCCCCGCTCCGGCGGAGTGCGAAGGCATCAATCTCGAGTAAGTTGCCGTCTGCTGTCCAACTGCAAATGGTGGGCGGGGTGCCCCGCCCACCATTTGTTGTGAAGACCACCTGTTTCTCAGTGTTACAAGGCGGGAAAGCCAATGCAGCACGTCAAATCCCCTGAGTTGGCATCAACAGTCACCCCGCAGCCATGGTGGACGCGCTTGGGCCATGCCCTGGATCGCCGGGAGCGGACCCTGCCCACCCTGCTGCTGGTGCCTGTACTGCTCTTCTTCATCATCTGGAATGTGGTCCCCACACTCTGGATGCTCGGCCTGAGCTTCTACAAATGGACGCTCACCAGCGGCCGGCCGGAGCAGTTCATTGGGTTCGAAAACTTCCAAGACATCATCACCGACAACAGCGTCTGGCTGAGCTTCAGCAAGACCCTGATCTGGGTCTTCGGCACGGTCAGCATCGAAGTCATCCTGGGTATGCTGCTGGGCCTGTTGTTCTGGGGCAGCGCCAAGCTCCCCGGCCGGCGGCTGGCCCTCACCCTGCTGTTCGCGCCCATGATGATCACCCCGGTCGCGGCCAGCATCTTCTTCCGTTTGATGTACGATCCCACCTTCGGCGTGATCAGCTTTATCATCGCGCAACTCACCGGCCAGGCCGCACCCAATCTGATCGGCGATCGAGCGACGGCCTTCGCCGCCGTCCTGGCCGTCGACGTCTGGATGTGGACGCCGTTCATGATCCTGATTACCCTGGCGGCCCTCGGCTCGGTGCCCAAAGCCGAGCTGGAAGCCGCCGAGATCGACAAGCTGTCCTGGTTCAAGAAAATCCGCTATGTCATCCTGCCCAATGGCAAATTCATCCTGATGTTGGGCATCCTGCTGCGGACGATCGACTCCTTCAAGACGATGGACCTGATCTTCTCGCTGACGCGCGGCGGCCCCGGCAACACCACCGAGCTGATCGCCATCACGCTCTATCGCAAATCATTCGAAGCCTTCAACCTGGGCTGGGCCTCGTCCCTGGCGGTGATCCTGCTTCTGACCGCCATCGCCTTCACGTCGATCTACCTGTTCGTGCTCAACCGCAAGCAGGCGGAGGAGGCCTAGGCCATGAAAAACCCGCGTCGCGTGCTGTATAACATCGCCCTGTGGGCGGTGGCGATCTTCTTCTTCTCGCCCATCGCCTGGATTGCCCTGGCTTCGCTGAAGACCAAGGACGGAATCCTGGCGACGCCGCCGCAACTCATCTTCGCGCCGACACTGGAAAACTACGCCGACTTCTTCACCCGGCCGAACGTCGGACAGTATTTCGTCAACAGCATCCTGCTCTCGGTCGTGGCCGTGCTGCTCGCCATCCTGGTCTCGTTCCTGGCCTCGTACTGCTTCTCGCGCTTCCAGCCCAAGGCCACCGGCTTCCTGATGTTCCTGCTGCTATCGATCCGGATGGTCCCGGCGGCGGCCTCGGTCGTGCCGGTCTTCCTGATGTACACGGCCTTCGGCTGGAAAGACAACTGGCTGGGGATCATGCTGTTCTACGCCATGTTTAGCATCCCCTTCTCGGTCTGGATTCTGAAGGGCTTCATCGACGGCGTCTCGCAGCGCTACGATGAGACCGCCCTGGTGAACGGCGGCTCGCGGCTGCACGTGCTGTTCAAGGTCGTGCTGCCCCAGGTCCGGCCGGGCCTGATCGCCGCGTTCATCTTCAACTTCATCTTCGTCTGGAACGAGTTCCTGATCAACTTCATCATCGGCGGCAAGACCACGACCACCATCCCCACGGCGCTGATCATCGGCGTCTCCAACAACCAGGGGATGGACTGGACCTTCGTGGCGACTCTGACCACGCTCTACATCCTGCCGCCAATCATCGCCATCTACTTCTTCCAGAAGTACCTGCTGGTCGGCATGACCTTCGGAACCGTGCGAGGCGAGGTCTAACCATGAAAGCCAAAACCCCCTTTGCGGCCAGGCTACAGACCGCATTGATTGTCCTGCTGGTGGTGGGCATGGTGCTCATCGCCCAGCAGTGGAGCAAGGACGTTTACAAGATTGGCATGCTGGTGCTGATCGGCGCGGCGCTGATCCAGATGCCGTTCGGGAATGCGTCGCCGGAATGGGATTTCGGCCAGTCGATGAAATTCCTGGCGATCGGCCTGGCCATCCTGGCGAGCGTCTTCGCGATCAGCATCCTGATCGTGCCAACCCTGCTGAAGCTGGGACGAGGGTAGCCACATGAACGCAATCGAGCTTCATGGGGTCTGTAAGGCCTACAAGAACAAGCCTGTTCTCCAGGACCTGGACCTGACCATCAGCGCTGGCTCCTTCACCGTCGTGTTCGGCGGGCCGGCCAGCGGCAAATCCGTGCTACTGCGCCTGATCATGGGCCTGGAAAAACCCGATCGCGGGCAGATTCTGATCCGTGACACGGACGCGGCTCACCTGATCCCGGCCGAGCGTAACATCGGGTACATCCCGCAGTCATTCGCCCTGTACCCGCACTTCAGCGTCTACGACAACATCGCCTACCCGCTCACCCTGGCCCGCCTGGACAAGGCCAGCATCAAGGCGCGCGTCGAGAGCGCGGCGGACCTGCTCAAGATCGGGCACCTGGTTGGCAAGAAGCCCAACCAGCTCAGCGGCGGCGAAAAACAGCGGGTCGCCATCGCGCGCGGCATCGTCAAGGACACCGAAATCTTCATCTTCGACGACCCACTGACCGGCCTGGACTTCAAGCTGCGCGAGCAGCTCTTCGACGACTTCAAGCGCCTGCGTGAAACGCTGGACGCCACGTTCGTCTACACCACCTCGGACGCGCTCGAAGCCCTGATGATGGCCGACGAGATCGCGGCCCTGGCCAACGGCCAGATCGTCGAGCAGGGCAAGACCGAGGACATCTTCTATAACCCGGCGCACATGCAGACTCTCTACAACCTGGGCTTCCCGCCGGCGACTCTGCTGGACGGCGCCCTGGAGCGCCTCAACGGCCGGTTCATGTGCCATACGCCGCTGTTCAGCTTCCCGGTGAGCCTGGCCGCGGACGCCACCCCGCCGGCCGACGTCAAGGTGGGCATCCGCCCGCAGCACCTGTGCGTCAACGAGCAGCCGTGCCCGGACAGCCTCAAGACGGACGCGCGGATCATCCTGCTGGAAGACCTGGGCGGCGAGCTGGTCATCTACCTGGACAAGGACGGCTTCACCTTCGAATCCGTGCTTCCGCACGCCAAAGACCATCTCCTGAACGGCGACGAGGCCGTGGTCCACGTCGACCCGCAGCACCTACTGGTCTTTGATCCCCAGAGCGGCATGAAGATCGGGCAGGGAGTGGCATAACCATGGCTGAGATCCGGCTTGAACGGCTGCGCAAGGAATACGGCAAGACCCTCGCCGTCAACGACATCACCATCAAGTTCCCTACCTCCGCGGTCACCTGCCTGCTCGGGCCATCCGGCTGCGGCAAGACAACCCTGATGCGGATCATCGCCGGGCTGGAAGCGCCCACCGCGGGCGAAGTCTACTTCGACGATGTGCGCGTCACGGACAAATCGCCCCAGCAGCGCAACATCGGCATGGTGTTCCAGTACCCGGTCGTCTACAAGGGCATCAGCGTTTACCACAACCTGGAACTGCCCCTGATCGAAGACAAGCTGCCGGAAGCGGAGCGCCGCAAGCGCATCGACGATGTGGCCCAAATCCTGGGCCTGGAGCACATGCTCAACAAGAACGTGTCCACGCTCGATAACGCCACCCGGCAGAAGGTCGCGGTCGGCCGCGCGGTCGCGCGCCAGCCGCAGATCATCCTGTTCGACGAGCCGATCACCAACGTGGACCCCAACTCGCGCGTGCTGCTCAAGACCGCCCTCAAGCGCCTGAGCAAGCAGCACAACCAGACGATCATCTACGTCACCCACGACCAGACCGAGGCCATGACCCTGGCCGACGAGATCGCCCTGATGAAGGACGGCGTGATCGTCCAGCGCGACAACCCGCGCAAGCTGTACAACTACCCGAACGACGTGTTCGGCGGCTGGTTCCTGGGCAACCCTGGCATGAACTTCGTCGAGTATGAGGTCAACGGGCAGTCGGAACTGGGCGGGCCGCTGTTCACGCGGCCGATCCGCTTCACCAACAGCAACCGCGACAAACACATCTCGGTCGGCATCCGGCCGGAGCACATCCTGGTCTCCCCCCAACCGAGCGCGGGCGCGGTCCGCGGCCAACTGACGCGCAAATCGATCGTGGTGGGCGGGCAATACCTGCTCTTCATCCAGATCGAAGGCAAGACGCTCAAGGCCAAGGTCCCCACCCCGGTCGGACAGGCGGTCACGGACGAAGTCTGGGTGGAATGCCCGCTGGAGCGCGTGACGCTCTTCGGCGAGCAAGGCACCAAGATCGAGACTGAGCTGCTCCCGGCTCAGCCCGTCGCCTGATGGACACCAGGGAGAGAGCGTTTCGATGATGAGCTGCACGCCATCACACTCAGGCAGGCCGTTTTACTTCGGCTCCAACTTCAAAATGCACAAGACCACCGCCGAGGTCCACGCATTTGTGGCGTTCCTGAAGGAAATCGCCCCTGTGTACCCTGGCGTGCAGCTCTTCATCCTCCCGCCGTTCACGACCCTGGGCGGGCTGACGGACATCGTCCGCCCGGCCAACGTCTGGATCGGCGCGCAGGACATGCACTGGGCCGACTCCGGCGCGTATACCGGCGCGATCTCGGCCCCGATGCTGCGCGATGTCGGCGCCGACCTGGTCATGATCGGCCACGCCGAGCGCCGGGTGCTGTTCTACGACACCGATCAGGACCTCAACAAGAAGATTCTCAACGCGCTGCGCCACGACCTGCGCGTGCTGCTGTGCGTGGGCGAGACCGCCGAGCAGCGCAGCTACGGCACCACGGAGGAAACCCTCGCCACCCAGCTCCGGATCGACCTGCACGGCTTCGATCCGGGCGTGCTCGACCGGCTGATGATCGCCTACGAGCCGGTCTGGGCGATTGGCGAAGGCAGCCAGGAGGCGACCCCGGCCGAGATCGAGCCGGCGGTGCAGCACATCCGGGGGCGGTTGGTGGCGCTGTTTGGCGAACCGGGCCAGACGATCCCGATCCTGTATGGCGGGAGCGTCAATGCCCAGAACTGCATGCCCTACATTCAATCTACATCCGTGGACGGTCTGTTTGTCGGCCGGGCGGCCTGGCAGCCGGAAGGCTTCCTGAGCGTGTTGAAAGCCGCCCTGAGCGCCCGGCAAACCGTGACATCGTAACTTTTGTTCAAAGGAGTTCCCATCATGGGTGCAACTGTCGTCAGCATGGGTATCCATATCCTGGATATCCTGGGCCGCTATATGAACCGGATCCCCGATGGCCAGAACGTCGAAATCATCGAGGAAATCCGCCTGACCGTGGCCGGGACCGCGGCCGGGACCAGCGTCGACCTGGCCAAGCTGGGGGCCAAGGTGATCGCCATGGGCGCAATCGGCCAGGACGAGCCGGGCAACTTCATCATCGATACGATGACCCGCTACGGCATCGAGACCAAGTACCTGGCCCGCAAGAGCAACGTCCAGACCTCGTGCTCGATGCTGACCATCCGCCCCAACGGCGCGCGTCCGGCCTTCCACGTCCCCGGCGCCAGCGGCGAGTTCAACCTGGATGACGTCAACTGGGATGTGCTGGCCCAGGCCGACTATCTGCACTTCGGCGGCACGTACCTGATGGCCAAGATGGACGGCCAGCCGACCGCCGAGGTCCTGAAGTTTGCCCAGGAACACGGGGTCGTCACCACCCACGACATGATCGCCATGCCCCGGCCCGACCTGCTGGAAGTCCTGGAGCCGGCCCTGCCCTACATCGATTACTTCATGCCCGGCCTGGAAGAAGCCATGCTGATCACCGGGCTGAAGGATCGCCAGGACATCATCAAGTTCTTCCTGGACAGGGGCGTCAAGCACACCGTCTTCAAGATGGGCGGCGAGGGCAGCAGCATCGCCGGGCACGGCATGGACGAAATCCGGCTGCCCGCCTTCAAGGCCAAGGTGGTCGACTCGACCGGCTGCGGCGACTCCTACTGCGCCGGCTTCATCGTCGGCCTGTCGCTGGGCTGGAGCCTGGAAGATGCCGGTCGCCTCGGGGCGGCCTGCGGCGCGCTGGTCGTCTCTGGCCTCGGTTCGGACGCCGGGATCAAGGACCTGGACAGCACGATCGCCTTCATGAAGCAGGCCGAACCCCTGCCGATGACCGTCTAAGGGGTCTCACAGGCGCGCGGCGGCTGGTGCAGGACGCACTTGGTGCGACACGCCGCCGCGCCCTGCCGGCTGGAGCAAACCTCCGGCGGGAGTTACAAGGCAGCTAGTTCGTCGAACCCAACTAACTGCCTTGTAACACTGGCACATGCTCTGGGCACCACAGGGCATGTGCTTGTGATTCTGGGGGCGGTCGTCGGGGATTGGAAATCCCCAACTCAGAATGAAAAGTCCTCCGGACTGAAGACCTGCTTCTTAGCCCGGAGGACTTTTTCTTCAGCGTTGTGGGTTTCAATCCGCGACCCAGGCGCGTCTTCGTAGCGGCGTCGCCTGCGACGACGGAGTCCCTGTCCACGCGGCTCATTCGCCGCGCCGCCACGACAACCCTGCGGACTCCCTCATCCGGTTCGTCATTTTCGAGGCGTTTGACCTTGCCCCCAATCTGGACTACGTCCAGTTCACGGGCGCTTGATCGCCGCGAAGCGGGCGGTCGTCTCGCGGATGCCCTTCTCCACCGGCAGGCGCTCCATGCTGGACGCGCCGACGAAGCCCTCCACCGGGGCCAGCTTCAGCACGGCTTCCACATCCTCCGGCGTGGAGATCGGGCCGCCGTGGCACAGCGTCAGGATGGCCGGGTTGATCGCCCGCGCCGCGTCGCGCATCTCGGCGATCAGGGCCGCCGACTGTTCGATCGTCAGGGTGTCCTCCGCGCCAATCGAGCCGCCCGCCGTCAGCCCAACGTGGACCAGCAGCAGATCGACCCCGGCTTCGGCCATCATCCGAGCTTCCTTCACGGTGAAAGCATAGGCCATCGTGAAGATGTCCATCTCGTGCGCGAGGGCGATCATCTCGACCTCTTTATAGTAGCCCATCCCGGTCGATTCGAGCGCCTTGCGGAAGGTGCCGTCGATCAGGCCCACGGTCGGGAAGTTGTTCACGCCGGAGAAGCCCGCGTCGATCACCTGCTTCAGGAAGCGGCCCATCACGCGCGTCGGGTCGGTCCCGTTGACCGAGCAAATGACCGGCACTGCCTTGACGATGGGCAGAATCTGGCGCTCGCCCATCTCCAGGGCGATCGCGTTGGCGTCACCGTAGGCCATCAGACCGGAGAGCGATCCCAGGCCGTGCATGCGGTAGCGCCCAGAATTGAAGACCAGCAGCAGGTCGGCCCCGCCCTCTTCCTCGAACTTGGCCGAGATGCCCGTCCCCGCGCCCCCGGCGACAAGGATGTGCCCGGAATCCAGTTTGGCGTGCAGGCGGGCGAGGACTTCCTGGCGAGTGTATTGCTTCATGAGAACGTCTCCTTGTTAGTGTCACCTCACCCCGGCGTAACCCTGCGGGTTACGCTGCCCCCTCTCCGTAAACGGCGAGGGGGAGCCTGACACAAGTCCCTCTCCGCTTGCGGGGAGGGATTGAGGGTGGGGTTCGCGTGGTAAAGTCCGTCTGGCAATGACAGCGAGCAACCTACTTTGCCTGCAACATCTCGATCATCACCTGCCCGGCGCGCACCGCGAATTCCGGATCGTCGAGGTGATGCTCGTCTTCGAGCAGCGTGATCGCGGGCGACAGGCGCGCCTTGAGCGTCTCGAACAGGGCCTCGTTGGCGGGCGGGTCGTAGAAAATCTTGCCCGGCCGGTCGATCGACGATAGCCCGCCCCTGGGCAGCAGGACCGTCACCGGCCCCTGCGCCGCGTTGAGCTTCCCGGCCATGAACTCACCGATCGCCACGTTCTCCTCGATGCTGGTGCGCATCGTGGTCATGGTCGGGTTGTGGACGTTCAGGGTGCGGTTGCGGAACTTGTCCGGCACCTGGTCGCGCGGGGGCAGCACGATCGTATCCGCCGCGCCGGGCACGATCAGTTGGGGCAGGCCGAGCCTGCCCGCCATGCCCAGGCGATCCGGCCCGGCGTCGTGCAGCCCGCCGACCAGGTGCGCGCCGATCTCGGCCAGGGTCATGTCCATCACGGCGTGGATGCGGCCCATCTCCATCAGGCGCTCCATCGTCCGCCCGCCCACGCCGGAGGCGTGAAAGACCCAGGTTTCGTACCCGGCCGCGTCGACCTCCTGCCGGGCGCGGCTGACGCCGGGTGTGGTCGTCCCGTACATCGTCAGGGAGACGACCTGCTTGCCGGACGGCTGGTAGGGCTGCTGGCCCTTGACCATGCCGGTGATCGCCCCGGCGGCGTTATTGAGCACCATCTGGAGCATCGGATTCAGCCCGCCGATGTCCAGCAGCGAGGGCATCATGACGATGTCCGCGATGTCCACGTGCCAGCGGGTGTTGCCGGAAGCCAGCGTGGAGACCATCAGCTTGGGAATCCCATACGGCAGCGGGCGCATGGCGGCGGTGCAGATCGTCGTCCCGCCGGAGCCGCCCACCCCGATCACGCCGTGAGCCTTGCCCTCCGCGACCAAGCTATTCAGGCAGACGGCCGCGCCCTCGCAGATCAGGCCGACCGCCTCGCCGCGCGGCAGGGCGTGGATTTCGTCGATGTCGCGCCCGACCGCCGCCGCGATCTCCGGCCCGCCGATGTCGGCTTGGAACCCGGTCGCGCGGCTGGCGCTGACGTCCATCCGCAGGGCGCGGCAGCCGAAGGCTTCGACCCGTTCAGCCAGGTAGGCCAGCTCCGGGCCTTTGGTATCCATCGTCCCCATGACCACCACGGCGGGACGATCCATCACTGGTGACATAGAAAGCGCTCCTTCTCAAGCCACAGGCCGCCCGCCAGAACGCTGGCCGGGCGCGCTGCCTCGCCGGGCCGTGCATCAGACACGCGGGCAGACCGACAAGGAATCCATGGACAGGATGAGTCAAGAATCCGGGGTGATTAGGCTGGGGGCTTACCCTTCAGGGCCACTATCATACCACTTCTGGTTCGTCTTGCCAGCGAAAGGCTCATCGAACCGCCAAGACGCGGAGAACGCCAAGGAAACAAGGAGAGAGAAAACAACATGGAATCTTTTCTTCTGTTTTCCCGCTGCGTTCTTGGCGGCTTGGCGGTTCAACCCGCCTTTCGTCACGATTCCTTGCCGAAGTGGGAGAAGGCCACCAGCGCCAGCGAGACCGCCGCCGCGGCCAGCCCGAAAAAGAGGGTGTCCTGCGCGTTCTCCCATTCGATCAGCCGCTCGACGAACGTGATCGCCATGATCAGGATCGCCACGCTGCCCAGCTTGGCCTTGAGGCCATCCAGGTTCTTGACACTCAGCCAGGCCGGCAGGTCCAGATCGCCTAAGAACAGCTCGTACAGCGCCACCGCGAAGAAGAGCAGCGCGGTCGCCACCAGGAAGATGTCCATCACCTTGACAAAGGCGATCGTCGCCAGGGGGTCTTTCAGATCGGTGGACATCAACGCAACGACCGAATCAACCGTCTTGACCGCGCCCCACACAAAGACCGCGACCGCCCCCAGCAGCGTGAACACAATCCCGATCGCCACCAGATATTTGCTGCGCTCCAGAATGGTCTTCATCGCACTCCCTTTCGCTCACATCTCACATTGTTTTTACCAAAAACCAACCACCAAACACTATCAACCGCCTCCCCTCGCCGCCTCCGCCAGGGCGCGAACGTTGGCCGGGGGCACGTCGGGCAGAATCGCCTCGTGGCTGGGGCTGATGATCACGTACGGCCCCAGCAGGCGGCGCACCCGTGCCACGTCGGCCCGGACCGCTTCCGGCGTGCCGTGAGGCAGCACGTCCTGCGCGTCGATCCCGCCCAGGAACGTGATCCGGCCGCCGAATTCCCGTCCCAACCGCTCGGCCTCCATATTGGCCGCCTTCGCCTGGAGGGGGTGCAGGCAGTCCACCCCGGCTTCGATCAGGCGCGGGATGATCCGGTAGACCGAGCCGCACGAATGGAGGATGACCTGCTTGCCCCAGCGGTGGCCCTGATCCGTGAACTGCCGGAACCAGGGCATCACGAACTCCTCCAGGAAGGCCGGACTCATCATCAGGTCGCGCTGCGTGCCGAAGTCGTTGCCGAAGAAGTAGGCGTCCACCAGGTCGCCCGCCTGGCGGAAGAACAGCTCGTTGGCGTCGTAGTAGAATTGGCACACCCGGTCGGTCACGGCATGCACCAGGGCCGGATGGGTGTACATCTTGACCATGTAGTTCTCGACCCCCAGCAAGAACTGGATGTCGTGGTAAAACGGGGCCCACATCCCCCCGGCGCGATAGACATCCCCGAAGGCGCGCAGCCCGGCGATCGTCTGCGTGAAGTCCAGGTAGTCCAGGCGCGGCCACTCGTAGTCCTCGATTTCGGCCGGGTCCTCGCAGTGGGACAGCGGCCCTTCCTCGCCGTGGCGGGTCTTGACCCGCTCCAGGTCGAACATGGCCCGTCCCTGGGGGTGGAAGTAGGCCGGGGCGTGGACGGCGGGCGCATGCCAGCGGAAGTCATCCCCCAGCAAGCGGCGCAGTTCTTCCTCCGAGGTCGTGCCGAAATAGGCGTGCAGGATCGGCCAGGTGGCGGGATCGGGGTTGCCCAGCCAGAAGCCGGTCGTATCCGGGGATTCGCGGGCGATCAGGGCGCTGATTCGTTCGCGGCTGTTCATGCAGGGCCTCGCTGGGGGTGGCGTGGAGTCGCTGCCCCGGATCGTAATCCGGGGCGCGTGACAGGGCAAGCTAATTGCGAGTAGTATTTTCTTACTGGATCTATACTGACACAAATCTCTTATTGGTATAATATGATAAGAATGAAGGGTAATGATATGTGGCAAAAACTCGTACTACTGCGATATCCAGGCGGCAAACAAAGGCAAGTTCATTCGTTTGCTGAACTATTACCCCTTAGTACCTCCTTTTCAGGTAGGTACTTCGAGCCTTTTTTGGGAGCTGGCGCTGTCTTTTTTTTCCTAGAACCTCGTCAAGCCATTCTTTCCGATATCAATCCTGAACTTATTGAGCTTTACGAAGGCATAAGGGATGCACCTCTTGAAGTATGGCAATTGTTCAGGGCTTTTCCATCGGACGAACGCACTTATTACGAAATCCGAGCCTGGCAACCCAACGAATTATCCTCTCCGATGCGCGCGGCACGCCTCTTATATCTTAATCGAACATGTTTTAGAGGTATGTGGAGATACAATGCAAAAGGACAGTTCAACATAGCTTATGGATGGGAAGACAGGCGAAAAACCATCGATCAAGAGAGCCTGTTAGAAGTCTCAAGACGCCTTCAGAATTGCATTCTGAAGTGCGCTGACTACGAAACCATGATCGAGATGGCTCAGCAGGGTGACTTCATATTTCTAGATCCACCCTACCAACCCAACCAAGAATCTGTCCAGCATGCTCATTACTTCTTCGGAAGTTTCGACTTCGGTGAACAGCATAGACTTGCTAAGGCCCTAGAACGAGCCTCAAGCCGAGGTGTAATTTGGGCTATGACCAATTCGTCAAATGCCCGAATACTCAACCTATATACGAGACATTACGTATCCCCGCTACTGCGAGGTATTGGCGATCAGATTGGCACCATCAGCGACACACCGGGTGAGGTCATCATCCGGAACTATGAGGAGTAACAGGATGTTTCAGACATTTTTCAAGAAAGCTGAAATGCAGAACCACCCTCTCAGGATTCTGGAAGAGTTTCTCGACACAGA
>CAZHMJ010000052.1:0-11813 GCA_964533805.1 uncultured Anaerolineae bacterium
ACCCCTCATCGGCCAATGACCCGCATGTGTCAGATTAAGTCCGATCTTTTACACAACTCCCCTGGGCTACCCGCCCACAAAAAAAGCTGAATCCATTATCCGGGATCGGGAAGTCGGAAGCAACCCGGCAGCGAAAAAACTTCCCCAATGCTAAATGTCGGTAGGACTACAGAATAACAATGTCTAACTTTGAATTGAAGTCAGTCTCTTTGTCTTTTAATTCAACATTAAGCATTCAAAATTCAACATTGTCTTTGTGCTGCCAGCAAACAAAAAAAGCCCGCCTTCTGGGGAGCGGGCTTTTTTAACGCCGGGTTTGGGGGCCGGCAGAAGGAAAAGCGCGAGAGCGTTAGCCGGACACCGGCCGGGTTTCGCCGGTGGCGCGGAAGTTGACCGGCTGCGCCTTCGCCGCCGGGCGGAGGTTGCGCACGAGGGCCAGCAAGCGGTTGGGCTGATCATCTTCCTGCATGGGCGCGGTTTCGTCGTTGGAGGCGAACTGTTCCACCAGCACGTCCAGGAGTTTGCGGCTTTCCGGGTCAAAGAGCGTGTTACCTGCGAACATGGGTTCATCCTCCCGTGTGTGTTCTTTACTGTCCTCAGTGTACGGCCCAACCGGGCGGGCAATCACCTGCCAAAAGATAGGTCTGGGGGTTGGTTTGCCGGAACCCACCTTGATCAGGTTGGAAGATCAGGTTGTTCCTGGGGGGCGCTTTGACGCTTGCCGCTTTGCGTCCGGCTCCTTTGACAATTGACGCCTAGTTTGGTTTACTCGCAGGGGTGGGCGAAACGCGATCGGCGGCGAGAGGAGCGGGACGCGATGGGGCAGCGGGACGCGATGGGGCAGCGGGACGCGATGGGGCAGCGGGACGCGATGAGGCAGCGGGACGCGATGAGGCGAGTCGGCGTGTGGCGGTGGGCATGGGCCGGGCTGATCCTGGTCCTGGCGACGTTGGGGTGCGAACTTTCCGCGGTGGGCGGCGAGCCGCCCACCCCGATCCCTGCCGCGGGGACCCCGGCCACGCCGGGCGGCATCCTCACGCCGGATGCCCAGATCGCGGGCTTCCTGAGATCTCCCGGCGAGGCGAACCGCTATTCCTTTCATGGCGAGGCCGGGATGGCCGTGCGGATCGACATGCAGGCCCCGCGTGGCGGTCTACTGGACAGTTACCTCCAGCTTCTCGGCCCGGATGGGCAGGTGCTGATCACCGATGATGACGGCGGCTCCAGCCTCAACAGCCTGATTGAGGGCTATCTCCTGCCGGAGACGGGGGAATATACGATCGTCTCGTCGTCGTACGGCAGCAACAGCCGGGGCAGCTACAGTCTGCTCTTCCAGATGGGCACGCCCCAGCCCACCCCCACCCAGGCCCCGACGCCCATCCCCGGCGGCGGACCGATCCAGTTCGGGCAGACCCGCACCGCGCGGCTGGCCGAGGCCGGGCAGGTCGACCTGTGGACGTTCGAGGCCCGCCAGGGCGACATCATCACGGTCCAGATGCAGACCAACACCCCTCAATACCTGGATGCCTACCTGGAGCTGGTTTCGCCGGGAGGGCTGACCCTGATCGTCAACGACGATGGCGGATCGGCCATGAACGCCCGCATCAGCAATTTTATCCTGCCGGAGACCGGCACGTACACCATCCGGGCGCTTGGCAATGGCGAGTCGCGTGGCAATTACACGATCTCGCTGGAGGCCGGGGTGATGCCCAGCCCGACGCCCGAACCGCCCACGCCGGGGCCATCGCCGACCCCGGTCATCCAGATGTTGACCCTGGGGCAGGTGTATGAGGGTCAGATTCTGCCCCGCTCCTCCGGGAACCGCTATCACCTCCAGATCGACGAACCGATTCTGGTCGAGGTGCGCCTGGAACTCGAGGACGGCCCGGCGGGGATCGACCTCGATCTGCGCTACCCGGATAGCCGTCGCGAGTCGCTGACTGCGTTTGGCACGATCGCCTCGCTCGTGTTCCTGCCGGACCTGTTCCTGGAGGCCCCTGGAGAATATGCTTTTGCCGTCGACAGCAGCGATCTCCAGCCCATCCGCTACACGCTGCTGGTCCGGGCCAGCGACCTGACAGCCCAGGGCGGCGGCGCGATCGCCTATGGGCAGGGGGTCAGCGGCGAGCTGCTGTTCGCCGGCCAGCAGGATTACTGGACGTTCGAGGGCCGGGCCGGGGACATCGTGACGGTGCTCATGACCGGCTACAACCTGGACAGCTACCTCTCCCTGCGCGCTAGCAACGGGATCACCCTGGCCCAGAACGACGACATCGACGGCAGCGGGGTGCTGCACGCCCGGATCAGCCAGGTCACGCTCCCCCACGACGGCGAGTATGTGATCGTCGCCAGCAGCTTCCGCAGCGGCAGTTATGGGCCGTACCGCCTGATGCTGTTCAAGGAGGGCGAATGAGCCGGAGACGAGGGTGGCGCGCGGTCGTGGTTGGGGTGGCTCTGCTCGGACCGATTCTGGCCGGATGGCCCGCGCTGGCGCAGGGCGGCCCGCTGAGCTTCGGGGAACCGGTCGAAACTGCACTGGCCGCCGGTCAGACGCACGCCTATACCTTCCGCAGTGAGGGCGGGCAGACGCTGGCCGCGACCATGAGCCGGGTGACGACCACCGGGATGGAGGTCGACCTCGATCCGGTGCTGGAACTGTTCGATTCCAACGGGCGGCTGCTGGCCTACAATGACGACCGGGCGCGCGGCGATCGGGATGCCGCGCTGGTCGACATTCCGATCCTGTCGCCGGGTGTCTATACGCTGGTGGCCCGGTCGTATGGCAAGCGGGGCGCGGGGCCGTACCGCCTGGAGGCCGCGCTGGAGACCCTGGCGACGCTCGACGGCAGCGCGGCGATCGCATTCGACGAACCCGTCCAGGCCGAGATTTTCGCGGCGGGCCAGGTTGACCGCTGGTCGTTCCAGGGCAAGGCCGGGCAGGTGGTCTCCATCCGCATGGACCACGCGCACGGCTCCCAACTCGACCCGCTGTTGGAGCTGGTCGGGCCGGACGGGCAGACTCTGTTCGCCAGCGATGACGATGGCGGCGACGTCGACAGCCTGATCCAGGCGGTGACGCTGCCCATCGATGGCCCCTACGTGATCGTGGCCCGGGCCTGGGGCCACCTGTCGGTGGGCGCCTACGAGCTGAGCCTGACCCAGGAGACCCGCTGAGGCCAGAGAGACCGGAGGCCGGAGACCGCGCAGCTACGCTGCGCCGAGGCCAGGAGGCCAGAGAAAAGCGCCCAAGCGGCAAGCGAAACGCAGAGCTATGGTATAGGGTCGGGTCACGCTGGTCACAGCGACCAGGCCCGTCCGTTGTGCGTCAATCGCCTGCTTTCGCCGGACATATTCCGGGTAGGTCGTTTCTCCAACCGGCCCATCGGGCTTGACCTGACGCCTTTGCTGTTGGCTGTCCGCTGACGGCTGATCGCTGACCGCTTCTTTTTTGTGGAGAAAGGATAGGTTTATGCGCAGACAAGTGGGGTTGTTGTTGGGGGTGATCGTCCTGGCGGCGGGACTACTGCCGGCGGGCGGTGTCCTGGCCCAGGGCGGCGAGGCAGTGGGGGTCGAGATCGAGGCCTCGGACGGGCTGGTGCTGGTCGGGGACTATTACGCGCCGCTGGAAGCGGAGGAAGGCGGCGCACCGGCCGTGCTGCTCCTCCACCAGTTGAGCAGCACCCGCCGGGCCTGGGCTGATCTGATTCCCCTGCTGACCGAGGCGGGCTACGGCGTGCTGGCGGTCGACATGCGCGGGCACGGCGCGACGCGCGGCTCGCAGGACTGGCCGCTGGCCGAGCAAGACCTGCACCTCTGGCTGGACTGGCTGCGCGCCCAGGAAGGGATCGACCCGGCCCGGCTGAATATCATCGGGGCCAGCATCGGCTCCAATCTGGCCCTGCGCGGCATGGCCGGAGACGAGGCCGTGGTGACGGCGATCGCGCTCTCGCCCGGCCTGGACTACCGGGGCGTGACCACGGAAGACGCGCTGGAGACGATCGACCGCCGCCCGGTGATGCTGGTCGCGGGCCAGAGCGACTATGAAAGCGCCAACAGCGTGCGCGAACTGGGCCTGCTGCTGAAAGGTGACAGCCTGATGCGCCTGTACGCGACCTCGACCCACGGCACGGCGATGCTGGCCGACCGGCCGACTCTGATGCCGCTGATCGTGAACTGGCTGGAGGAACACAACCGCTAAGCCTGTTTGGAGTCTGAGGCAATCAACAGGGGCCGCTGACCGGTATGGGCCGGCGGCCTGGCGAAGGGATGGCCGGGCATGGTTGCCGAGTCGTCCCTTCTTTGTTCATGCCTGGCCGAGGGCTGAACGCTGAAAGCTGACCGCTATCAGCTACGGGGCCGGGAGCACGGCGGCGGCTGGCGTGGGGATTGGATTGGCGGCGGAGCGCGCCGGGCGGCCCTCCATTAGGCTGACCGCCAGGATGACGACGATCAACCAGCCGACGGCCAGCGCGGCTCCCAGACGGTTGCGGATGGGCATGGACAGGTGAACTCTCTACTGTGCCGGATGGGTCTACAGGTGCGGCATTGTACCTGACCTCATGCAACTTTCCAACAAGTCCATAACATGCACTTGTGGTATCATACCGTTAAGCCGGAACTGTAAACCGGGGCTTGTTTGATGTCCGGATGGGGGGCGGGTTTTTGCCTGCTCTGAGGGCGACCTGAAGGCGGAGGGAAAGCATGCCGGGAGTGTTTGAGCGTCGGTGGAGGGCGCGCCTTGCTTGGCGGGCCTGGCTTTTGCTCGTGATTGTGCTGGCCGCCTGTACCAATGTTCCGAATCCAGAGCCGCCGCGCGTGGCGATGATTCCGAGCAGCACGCCCTACACGCCGATGGTGCCGAGCGTGCCGCCCAGCGACACGCCGACCCTGACCCATACCCCGACGGCCACCTTCACCCCGACGGCGTCCTGGACGCCGATCGTGATGATCGCGACGTACACCCCGTCGGTGACCTTCACCCCCAGCCTGACCTATACCCCGTCGGACACGCCCACGCCGACGGACACCTTCACCCCTTCGCCGCCGCCCAGTTACACGCCGACCGAGGATCAGCCCGCGCCGGTCGTGATGGCGGTCGCGCCGGGCGCGCCGAACCTGGTCACGCCGCTCGATCCGAACTGCGCGCCGCTGACGACGCGCATCACGGCCAACATCGAGTCGGCGGTCGGGCTGCACACGATCCGGCTCAACTACGCCGTCAACGGCGGCCCGGGCGACATCATCGCCATGCACAACGATGGCGAGAACCTGTATTCGGCCCAACTGGGGCCGTTCACCGTGGCCGGGACGGTCACCTACTGGCTGTCCATGGCCGACAACTGGGGCAAGTGGGTGGTGACCGATCCGCAGACGCTCCAGGTGGCGGCCTGCGACGTGGCGGCGATCAACGCCACCGCGGCCGCGGCGTCGACTGCCGCGCTGACGGCTACCTATATGGCTGGCTTCGGCGGGACCAACCCGCTGCGCTTCCAGGCGAGTGACTTCGACCTGTCCACCGCCTACGCCACCCCGCTGGAGATCACGTTGGGGGCCATCAACGGCACGCCGCCCTATACTTTCGTCCTGAACACGCTGGCTGCCAACGGCACCGTCGAGGTGATCGACGCCAGCCGGGTGCGTTACACGCCCAAGATCGGCTTCATCGGCGACGACACCTTCACCTTCCTGGCGACCGACCTTAACCAGTTCACGGATATCGGCTTGGTGCGGGTCAACGTCGGCACCTCGAACCTGAATGCCCAGAGCCAGACGGTCAACGTGCCGTTTGGGGCCACGAATTTCGCGATCACTCTGGTCGCCAGCGGCGGCCTGACGCCGTACGGCCTGGTGTCGATCGTCTCGCCCCCGGCGGAAGGCACGCTCACGGCCTCCGGCGCGAATTCGTTCGTGTACAACTACACGCCGCCGACCGATTTCCTCGGCACGCTCACGTTCACCTGGAGCCTGACGGACAGCGCCCCGGCCTATGACGAGGGTGTCATCACGATCAATGTCGTGCCCGGCGCGGCGGCCACCAGCCGGATCGTGTTCGCCTCGGATGAAGGTTCGCCCGGCAACAGCGACATCTACGTGATCAACGCTGACGGCTCCAACAAGGTCAACCTGACCAACAGCCCGACGGTCAACGACTCCGATCCGGCGTGGTCGCCGGATGGCACGCAGATCGTGTTCACGACCAACCGGGACGGCAACGACGAAATTTACGTCATGAACGCCGACGGGACGGGCGCGGCCAACCGTTCCGCGAACGCCGCGGCGGATAACCAGCCGGTCTGGGCGGCGGCGGGTGGCCGGATCGCTTTCGTCTCCAACCGTGACGGGGAGGCGGAAATCTACACCATCCCGGCCGGCGGCGGGGCGGTGACCAAGGTGACCAACAACGGCATCCCCGACAACAGCCCGACCTGGTCGCCGGATGGCACGCGCATCGCCTATGAGAGCGAGAGCGGCGGGAACAGCAACATCTACCTCATGAACGCGGATGGCAGCGGGTCGCCAACCCAGCTCACCTCCGGCAACGCCGACCACCAGCCGGCCTGGTCGCCCAACGGGCGGTACGTCGCCTTCGTCCGGCAGGAAGGCAGCGCCGAGCTGTACATGATCGGCTCGGACGGCTTGAACCTGCTCCAGATCACCAGCACCGCAGCCAACGAGCGCTTCCCGGCCTGGTCGCCGGACAGCAGCCAGATCACCTATGGCGAGGATACGGGCGGCGGGCCGTCCCTGAACGTCATGTGGTTCAACGGCCAGACCATCACCACGCTGGGCACCCAGGGCACGCAACCCTCCTGGAAGCCCTGATCGAATCGGATTTGTGTATGGCAGCCCGGACGCCTTACGCCAGACGTCCGGGCTGTTTTTTTGTGGCCGGATGAGATGCACAATGGGGCATGGATTGGCAGGGCAGTCGCATCAAAAGCAGGTTAGACCGCAAAGACGAGCGCTATCAGCGTCAAGGTCAAAGGACTTCCTCGGTGAAGTCTTTCCTCTGCGTCCTCCGCGTTCTCCGCAATGAGATGCCCTTTCAGTTTGATGCGATTGCCCTGCATGGATCGGACGGATGGAACGCGGATTGCTCCGAATCACTCTAGAATCCATGCCCTGTTTGGGCCGGTTCGTGATTCCGGTGATACCCAAAATGTGGGATAATTTGCATAATTGGAGCCTTCAACGCATAATAGAAGTGTGGTGTTTTCAGTCTTTTAGGTGGGGTTGAACCACGGTTAGACACACCGGTATTCTGTGAAGCATACTCCGGCTGGCGGATCTGCTGGCCGGCTAGACTTGAACAAGATGGCCCCACCCGGGGCCTGGGACAGCCTGACCTCCCCGCCAGTTGCACGGGCGGTTGGGGTAAAGCAAACGGATGGGCCTCTGTTCAACGAGGTGGTAGACCGGCATCAATTGGCTGTTCTCCGGAGCTGACGCGGGAAAAGCAGGTCACTTCAGCCAATGCGGGCAGGGTGAGCAACCTGCCTCTTTTGGTATCTCCGTCAGATCGGGTAGTTGGGCAGTCTTGCTTTGACACAGTGAACCGGATGGGTTGTCTTTCTCGCCGTGGCGGCCTCGCCACGGCTTTTGTTTTATGTCGAGGGAAGGGCGGATGCCCGGCACGATCACGGCTCTTGAAGTCCAACAGCGAGATAAAGAGCGCGTCAATGTCTTTCTGGACAACGAATACGCGTTCTCGCTCACGCTGATTGAGGCTGCTCGTCTGCGGCGGGGACAGGCGCTTTCCGATGCGGAAATCGCCGAACTGCGGGCGCGAGATGCCGTCGAACAGGCCGTGGCCAAAGCCGTGCGCTTCCTCTCGTACCGGCCCCGCAGCACCAGCGAAGTCCGGGACAATCTCAGCGGCAAGGGGATCGATCCGTCGGCGGTCGAAGCGGCGCTTGAACGTCTGGCGCGGCTGGGCTATCTCGACGATCTGGCCTTTGCCCGCTACTGGGTGAGCAACCGGGAAGAGTTCCGGCCCAAAGGGCCGCTGGCTCTCCGCCAGGAGCTGCGGGAGAAGGGGATTTCCAGCACCATCTGTGACCAGGTGCTGGCGGAGGTGGACTTCAGTGACGCTGCTTACCGGGCCGCGCAGAGCCAGATCAAGCGCCTGCACGGTTCCGACCGGCGCACGGTCCAGCGCAAGCTGTACGACGCGCTGCTCCGCCGCGGATTCCGATCAGAGACGGCAATGGATGTGGTGGCACGGGTGTTGAACGAGCTGGAGATTCCCGATGATGAACCTGTCGACATGGATGATGTTTAGGAGATCGCATGATGGACGTACTCCCCCTGGTCGTAATCGGCCTGTTGGGTCTGGTCGTGGGGGGCGCAGCCGCCTGGTTTTACCTGAACAGTCTGGCGAACAATCGCCGCCGGCTGGCTGAACAGGAAGCGGAGCGGCTGATCGCTGAAACCCAGGAAAAGGCCCGTCAACTTGAAGATCAAGCCCGTAACGAAGCCGTTCGCGTGGAACGGGAAGCTGCCCAAACCATCGAGCGCCGCCGGCGCGAGATGGACCGTGAAGAGGAGCGCCTGCAGAAGCGCCGCGAGGACCTGGATACCCGTCTGGAACGACTGGAACAGCGCGATCAGGCATTGAACAAGCGCCAGAGCCGCATCGACAAACGCACCAACGAAATCGAGGAGCTGCACCAGCAGCGCGTGCAGGAGCTTCAGCGTATCGCCGAGATGTCGATCGACGAGGCCCGCTCCCACCTGATCAAGGCGGTCGAGGAAGATGCCCGGCCGGACATGGCCCGCCGCATCCGCGAGTTGGAAGCCGAGCTGAAAGCCACCGCCGACGAGCGCGCCCGCGACATCATCTCGCTGGCAATCCAGCGCATCGCCTCGGAACACGTCAGCGAGATCTCGGTCAGCGTGGTGCCGCTGCCTTCGGATGAAATGAAGGGGCGCATCATCGGCCGCAACGGGCGCAACATCCGCGCCTTCGAGCAGGCGACCGGCGTCGATGTGGTGGTCGACGATACGCCGGAAGCCGTGACGATCAGCAGCTTCAACCCTGTGCGGCGCGAGGTCGCCAAGCGGTCATTGGAAAAGCTGGTGCTCGACGGGCGCATCCACCCGGCCCGTATCGAAAAACTGGTGGAAGACTCCCGCAAGGAAGTCGAGCGGGCGATCGTGGAAGAGGGCGAGCGCGCCATGTACGAAGTCGGCGTCCCCGGCCTCCATCCGGAGCTGGTCAAGCTGGTCGGCCAGCTCAAGTTCCGCACGAGCTACGGTCAGAATCAGCACGCCCACGCCATCGAAACCGCCCACATCGCCGGCATTATCGCCGCCGAGCTGGGCGCGGACGTCCAGGTGGCCAAGCTGGGCGGCCTGTTGCACGACATCGGCAAGGCGATCGACCATGAGATCGAAGGCACTCACTCCGGGATCGGGGCCGACATGGCCCGCCGTTACAAGGTGCCGGAGAAGGTCGTCAATTGTATCGAATCGCACCACCACGAGGTCGAGCAGAACTGCGTTGAAGCCGTGATCGTCGAAGCCGCGGACGCTATCAGCGGGGCGCGGCCCGGCGCGCGGCGGGAAAGCCTGGAGACCTACATCAAGCGGGTCAAATCGCTGGAAGACCTTGCCAAGGGCTTCGCGGGCGTCGAGCAGACTTATGCCCTGCAGGCCGGGCGCGAGGTGCGGATCATCGTCCGGCCGGAGGAAATCGATGACCTGGCCGCCCTGCGCCTGGCGCGCGACATCGCCCGCCAGATCGAGGAGACGATGCAGTACCCCGGCCAGATCAAGGTCCAGGTCATCCGCGAGACACGCTCGACCGACTACGCCCGCTGAGTTCCGGCGGCGCACGAGACACCGATCTTCAGAGGGACGCGCACCCCGGCGCGTCCCTTTTTTGTTGGGCAATGGCAGGGCGGGAAAGGAGCTATCAGCCGTCAGCTAAAAACAAACGGTCGTTGCCTTTGCTTTTCGCCTGCCGCCTGGACGCTTCGGCGCTGCTATCCCCTACGGCAGCTTCTCCGGGTCGGCGTCGTGGAATTCCAGGTCCACCAGTGGCGTCTCGGTATGGGCCGTGCGCACGCGGCTGCGCTCCGCGCAGGGGCCCACCCGCTCGCACCACCAGTCGCGTTCGTCCCAGGCCGGACCCCACGGGCCGGGTGCCGGAAACTGGGCGTGCCACCATGCTTCGCAGGCCGGGCCGCAGAAATGGCGGGCCGGATCGCGCTGCTTGTCCTGCTGGATGACCTGCTGATTGTGGGGCGTGAGGGTGATGTAGAAGTCGATGTCGATGACCGTGCCGCAGCCATCGCAAACCCGTTGAGGCACCATCCGGAGGCTCATGAGTCCCTCCTACCCATCTCGGATAGCCCGGATTTACCCTCATTATAAGGGCATTTCGGGGGGATGTGGGTGTTCCAGCGCCTCGATCGCGGCTACCAGCGCGTCGAGGACGTGGTAGATGATCGGGCAGCGGCCCGCGCCGTCCAGGGTGTCGTCCAGTGTCCAGCGAAAATCCGGGGTGAGGGCCGGGTAGGTGCGGCAGGTCTCCGGGCGGTGGGGGTAGAGGCTGCACCGCGTGCCGTCCAGGAACGGGCAGGGATGCGCCCGCAAGCGGCCCCACTCGCCGACCTGGGCCGCCGCAGCGCGGTCGATGAAGCAGGCTTCGACCTCCGCCGGGGAAAGGGCCAGCGCCTCGCCGAGCCGGACCGCGTCCTCCGGCGTCAGGTAGACATCCAGCGACCGGCAGCAGTTGGCGCACTGGGTGCAATCGATGGCGGTGATGATCGGCGCGGCGATCCGGTCGACCAGGGCGTCGAGGGCCGGATCGGGCAGCTCGTCTTCCAGCAGGTCGATCGTGTAACACAGCACTTCGAATTCATCTCGCCGGGCGGCGGCCAGGGCGGCGATGCGATCCAGATCGGTTTCGAGGGGCATGGGAAAGCAGTTCTTAGTTGTCAGTTCTCAGTTATTAGTAAAGGCGTTGGGTGGGCGTGGTTGTCTGTTCTGCACTCCTGGACTCTGGTCTCTGGCCTTGGCGCAGTGAAGCTGCGCTACTGAAAGAGGCGTCGCACCGGGGCGGGCGCTTCGCCGATGATCCCCGTGATGAGTTGGCCGTCCGCCAGCGTGAGGGTGATATTCCCCTGGCTGATGACCATTCGGATCGTCTCGCCCGAATAGATCGCCCGGCATTCGTCCCCGCTGGAGGGCCGGGTCGTGACTGCCCAGACCTCGATCTGGTACTGGCCGTCGGGCAGTTCGTCCAGGGCGAGGCCGGTCGCGGTCGGCGGGCGGAACAGGCGGCTCCACGGAATCTGGTAGCGCGGCACGCTGGCTGCGCCGCGATCCTCGTACAAGGGACCGAACAGGCGCATACTGGCCGGCAGGTTGGCATCGACCACCCGGATCAGGTACGCGCCGCCGGGGTTGAATCCCCCCTCGACCGGCGGCACCGCCTCCCAGTTCAACTGGATGCCACGCTCGTCCAGGCTGGCGCGCACGGCGCGCGGCGCGCTGGTCAGGGCATACGCCCCCCGGTGCGGCACGCTGAAGCGGCGGCCGGTCACTTCGATGCCGTCATGCAGCGGGATCAGGGTGTAATTCCCGGCGCGCAGGGAGCCGTTGGACGTGGTGTGCCAGTAGATCTGGCTGCCGTCGTCGCGCAGGGAGCCGTCCGGGTAGAGCATGAACGACTGCTGGCCGATTTCCTCCGGCCCCAGCGTCCAGATCGAGTCCACGTAATCGCCCAGGATGGCGGCTTCCAGCGCCAGCCCGGATTGCCCGGTGCTGAAATCTTGCAGGCAGTAGACCTCGCCGCGCAGCCAGAC
>CAZHMJ010000052.1:11823-20848 GCA_964533805.1 uncultured Anaerolineae bacterium
GCCGTACCCGACCAGCGGGGCCAGCACCCGCACCACCTTGCTCCGGGTGCGCAGCGCGACCGCCACGCCGATGCCGGTCATCATCGTGAACAGCGGGTGTCCGAAGCAGGTCCAGAAACCGCGCAGCCAGACCAGGTCGCGGTCGTCGCGCGGGCTGATCGGGTTGACCACCAGATCGTCGAACAGGACGGGCGGCACGGCCCCTTCCGGGAGGGTCACCAGCCCGCTGGCGGCGAACGTCGACGGGAGCGGGTTGCGGATGACGCTGACCCGCGTGCCGTCCAGGTAGGCCGTCAGGATGTCGTCGCGGGCTTCCAGGCGCAGGGTATGCCAGATGAAGCTGCTCAGATCGCTCTCGACTGACGCGATTGGGATGTGGTCGTAGGTGCAGGCCCCGTTGACCGGGGGACGGTTGTTGTAGCGGAACGCGCCGCCGCCGTTGTTGACCACGAAATAGACATTCTGGCAGCGCGTGATATCCCCGAACAGGTCGACCATGAACGCGCCGCCCGCGCCCAGCAGGAAGCGGACCTGGAACCCGTAAGAGCGCCCCCAGTTGGCCGCGTCCAGCCGCCGGGCGGTGCCGACCGCCCCGGCCTGGAGGGCCAGGCTGCCTTCCTCCGAGCGGATTACCTGCCAGCCGGCCGGCAGTTCCCAGCGGGCGGCCCCGGCGCTGAAGTCGTCCAGGGCCAGCAGGCTGGCCGGCC
Source organism: uncultured Anaerolineae bacterium (assembly GCA_964533805.1). Lineage (GTDB taxonomy): Bacteria > Chloroflexota > Anaerolineae > Aggregatilineales > Ch27 > JARKOQ01. The sequence continues at coordinate 12,531 of CAZHMJ010000052.1, forward strand.
CCCGGCTCAGGTCCGAGGTTGGGGTGGCGCTGGGCGTGGCGGTCGCGGTCGGGGTGGCGCTGGGCGCGGTGTTGGTGGAGACCTGGGCCAGCGTCGCCAGGGCGACCGCCTGCTGAGTCGCCAGCAGATCGGGCGTGTTGGTCGGCGTGAAAGACGGGGTCAGCGTGGCGCGCGGGGTGTTGGTCACGGTCGGGCTGGCCGTGGGCGTGGCGGTGTCGGTCGGCGTGTTCGACGGCGTGAAGGTCAGCGTCGCGGTCTCGGTCGGCGTGTGGGATGGGGACGGGCTGGGCGTGAGCGTGGCCGTCGGCGTGGCCGTGTCGGTCGGCGTGGGAGTTGGCGTGGGCGTATCGGTCGGCGTCGGGGTCAGCGTGGCCGAGGGCGTCGGCGTGTCGGACGGTGTCAGGCTCGGCTGGGGCGTGACCGTGATCACGAATCGGGTCGCGGTCGGGCCCGAGGGCTGGGTTGGCTCCGGCGAGAAGGCCGGGGTAGCGGTCACGATGAACGGCGTGGCGCTCGGCCCTGGCGTTTGGGTGGCGAGAATGGCGACCGGCGTCGGCGCGGGCGGCCGGGTGGTCAGGATGATCGCCCCGGCGATGCACACGATTACCGCGCCGAGCAGCCCGAATGCGAGCAGCCGGCGGCGATGGGTCGGGCCGGGGAAGATGCCCGTGCGGCGGGAGGCATCCTCGGTGGGGAAGCCCTGCTCCAGGTCGGCCCCGACCTTGCGCATGAGCTGGTAGCGCCGGGTGGGAGACTTCTCCAGGCAGCGCTCGATGATCCCGGCGTAACCCGGCGGCAGATCGGGCCGCAGCTCGCGCAGGTCGGGCGTCGGGTCGTTCCAGATGGCGTGGATGACCGCCATCTCGGTCGGCCCGTCGAAGGGCAGCCGTCCGGTCAATACCTGGAACATGACCACGCCCAGGCTCCAGATGTCGTCGATCTGGCGGGCCGGCGCGCCGTCCCAAAGCTGGGGACTCATGTAATACGGGCTGCCGCCGAGCCGGGTGGTGGCTTCGTCGGCGGGCCGGGTTTCGGCCAGCCAGGCCACGCCGAAGTCGGAAAGCTTGGGCACGCCCGCCGGGGTGAGCAGGATGTTCTCCGGCTTGATGTCGCGGTGGACGATCGAGTTGTCGTGGGCGCGGGTCAGGGCGTCGGTCAGGGCCAGGATGATCCGGCGGAAGGTGCGTTCGTCGAGTGGCCCCCGGGTCTCGATGTATTCCAGCAGGTTGCCGCCGCCCACGTACTCCATCACGATGTAGTGGCGGTCATCCTCGGCGAAGTCCTCGATGTACTCGACGATGTTGGGGTGGTTGAGGCGGCGCAGGATGCGCGCTTCCATCCGGAAGCGGTTGAGGTAGGCCGTATCGCGGGCCAGGTGCGGGGCCAGGGCCTTGACGGCGACGTTGCGATTGCCGCGCGCCTTGTCGACCGCCAGAAAGACCTCGCCCATCCCGCCGCTGCCCAGCGACTCGAGGAGGATGTACCGATCCTGAAGAATCCGAGCCATACCCTATCCGTCTCCCCGGCCTGCGTTCAGGCCAGGTAACGCTTCATGAAAAACGCGACCTCACCCTGCGTGACGTCCTGATTAGAGTAGTGGGAAAGGTCGATTCCATCAAGCACAAAGCCGGTCCGGTAGTAGAACGCGATCGCGTTGGCGTTGGTATTCTGGACATCAACCAGCATCACGCGCAGGCCGCGCTCGGTCCCGATGGCGGCCAGCCGGTCGACCAGCCGGCGGCCGATGCCACATCCGTGCCAGGACGCGTCCACTTCCAGATCCCAGACCCACAGCGTGCCGTTCCAGGCCGTGACCGTGGCGATGGCGATCCCGATCAGCGTCTCGCCAACGTACGCGCCCAGTGACAGGCCGTCCCCGGCCACGATGCGGGCATAGTTCGCCAGGTCGGCCTCGGAGTTCGGCCAGCGCTTGACGTACGGCTCGGCCAGGGGCTGGCGCTCGACCGTGATCGTGGTGCGTTCCAGACTCTCTTCCTTACGGATGACATACTTCGCCGGGGAAGTGTAGCCCCTGGCGATGCGCAGGTAAGCATCCCGCGGAAGCTCGGTCATGGGACGGATCACCGGTTCCGGCCAGTCAGGCGAGGTCATCGATCAACTCCTGGGAAGCGAAGGCTTAGGCCAAGTAACGCTTCATGAACAACGCGACCTCACCCTGCGTGACGTCCTGATTAGAGTAGTAGGAAAGGTCGATTCCATCAAGCACGAATCCGGTCCGGTAGTAGAAGGCGATCGCGTTGGCGTTGGTATTCTGCACCTCGACCAGCAGCACGCGCAGGCCGCGTTCGGTCGCGCTGGCGGCCAGCCGCTCGACCAACCGCCGGCCAATGCCCCACCCGCGCCAGGCCTCGTCCACGTGCAGCTCCCAGACCCACAGCGTGCCATTCCAGGCCGCCACCTCGGCGATGGCGATTCCGACCAGGCGCTCGCCGTCATACGCGCCCAGCGACAGGCCATCCCCGGTCACGATGCGGGCATAGTTGAGCAGGTCGTCCTCGCCATACGGCCAGCGTTTGACGTAGGGTTCAGGCAAGGGCTGGCGCTCGACCGTGATCGTGATGCGTTCCAGACTCTCTGCCTTGCGGACGACGTATTTGGCCGGGGAGGTGTAACCGCCGGAGATGCGCAGGAAGGCTTCCGCCGGGAATTCGGTCAGGGGGCGGAGGACAGGCTCCGGCCGGATCGGGTCAGGCATGGGCGGGGTCTCCTCAGGATCAGGGCCGCGCGACCGGGGTGCGCGCGCAGATCAGCAGGTTGTCGATCCAGGGGGCGCTGTCTACCGAAGCGCTGAAGGTGGCGCTGTCCAGGGCCAGGAATTCGCCGCTGGCGGCGGTCAGGAGGGCGGTATCTTCGCCTCCCGCATAGACCCGCAGCAAGACCGCGTCGCGGGTCGGCGTCAGCGGGGTGAGGGCCAGCTCGACCGTGACCCAGCTCCCGAAGCTGACCGGGATCAGGGACGAAATCGCGACCGGGACGCCATTTTCCAGCCGTTCCAGCACCAGGCCGGTGCGGTTCGGGTCGTCGCTGATGGCCCAGTGAATCTGCCAGGCGACTGTCTCCGCCGGGGAAGACGACCCCAGGCGCAATTCCAGCGGCGGGGTATTGGCCTGCGGCGGGAGCAGGTCGAAGCGCAGCCGGGTATAACCGCCAGGAACGGTGATCGCCCAGTCGGCGGAGCGCGCCGCGTGCAAGGCGCTGTCGCCGCCGATCAGTTCTACGGTGAATCCCGCCGGGAGGCTGGCCGGAATAGCCTCGGCGCGGGTGAAATCCGTGAAGCTGATGATCCGCTCGCCCGCGTCACACAGCGAGACGGCGCTGCCCGCCGTGCGGGGGAAGCGCTGGGCGGCCAGCGTCCCGGCCAGGGGAGCCAGGGCGCTGCTGGTCGCGGTCAGGTCTGGGGGCGGCGAGGCGGCGCGCGTCTCCAGCGCGATCTGAGTCCCCTGGATGTAGGCGGCCCGCGTCAGGAAGGCCTCGTAGTTGGCCGTGGCGGTGGCGTTGGCCGTGGCGGTTGGGGTCGAGGTCGGCGTGAAGGTGGCCGTGATCGTCGGGCTGGCCGTGGGCGTGGGCGTGGGCGGCGGCGGCTCGGTCGGGGTGAAGCTGGGTGTCTCTGTGGGCGGCGGCGTGCCCGTCGGAGTCCAGGTCGGCGTTGGCGTGCCGGACGGCGTCCAGGTGGCCGTCGAGGTGGGCGTCGAGGTGCGCGAAGGCGTGATCGACGGGGTGTGGGTGATGGTCGGCGTGTCGGACGGCGTGAAGGTGGCCGTGGGCGTAAGGGTGATGATCACCGGCGTCCAGGTCGGGCTGGGCGTCCGGGTCTCGGTCGGCGGGCCGTCCGGCGGCTGGAAGGGCAGCACGACCGGGGTCTGGGTCGCCGTCGACGTAGGCGGGATCACCACCCCGACGATCGAGACCGGCGTGGGAGTCGGCTGGAGGAGGCTCATTACCGCGGCCCCACCCCCGGCGGGAATCCCCAGCAGGAGGATCATCAGCAGTCCGAACAAAATCCACGAGACCCAGGGACTCGACCGGCGCGGGAACTGGCCCGACCGGCGGCCCGGCCAGCGCACGCTGCCGCGCTCCAGGTCGACCAGCAGGGCGGGCAGGCTGCGGTAGCGCCGCCAGGGGTCTTTCTCCAGGGTGCGCTCGATGATGGCCACCAGGCCGCGCGGCACGCGCCCGCGCAGGTTGGGCGTGGCGGCATGCAGCACGCGCTGCATGATGGCGGCGTCGCTCGGCGCTTCGAACGGCTTCTTGCCGCTGACCATATAGAAGAACAGGATGCCCAGGCTCCAGATGTCGTCGTCGATCCGGGTCCGCTGGCCCTGCCAGCGCTGCGGGCTGGTGTAATTGGACAGGCTCAGCCGGGCCGTGGTGGTGGAGAGGCGCATCCCTTCCAGCAGGCGGTACAGGCCAAAATCGGCGATGACCAGCCGCGAGTCGCCGGGCAGGTCGGCCGGATGGGGCGTTTCTGGCTCGGCGGGTGGCGGCTCCGGCGCGACCGGCTCGGCAACATCTTGCGTTGGAGCGGCGCCTTCCGCCGAAGCTGCGTCTTCCGCCGGGGCCGGGCGGGCGGGTGGCGTTTTGGACACCAGGAAGATGCTGCTGGGGCGCAGGTCGCCGTGGATCAGGTCTTCCAGATGCACGGCCGACAGGGTGCGGGTCAGGGAGATTGCCCAGGTCTGGAAAGTGCGCGGGTCCAGCGGCCCGTGGTCCTCGATGTACGCTTCCAGCGTGACGCCCTGCAGGTAGGGGGTGACCAGGTGCAGGCAGCGCTCGTGGGTGAAGATGTCAATATACGGGGCAATGGTGGGCAGGTTCAGCGCGCGGAGCCGGTCCATATCGCTCACGAACGCCGCCAGGACCTCAGGGGCGATTTCGAAATGGCGCTCCAGGACACGGATGACCACCCATTCGCCGGTGGTCGTGTCTTCCGCCAGGAAGACCTCCCCCAGCGGGCCGTGCTCGATGGAGCGTTCCGGACGGTAACGCTCGTTCAACAGGGTCATGAGGCCAACCAGCACTCCGAATGCGCAAGGTCATTATACCCCGCATCCGGGATCGCTCCCATCTCTTTGGAAAACAGCGGTCAGCCAAAGGCAAAAAACAACCCGTCGTCATCGACGACGGGCCTGATTTTCATCCCATTGGTGCGCCGCTTGCTGCTTGCCGCTTGGGCGCTGCCAGCGATATGGCCGGCCCTGCGCCGGGAAGACTTTTTCCCTAATCCATCGGGATCGGGATTTCGCCGTTGGACTGGACGAAGGCGAAGTCGCAGCAGGCATCGCCCCGGCCCAACGTTTTGCCGCGCTGGAAGCGGATGTAGGGCGGCAAATCCGCGTAGATCAGGTCGTCCAGTTGGCAGTAGAGCGGTGTCAGTTCCGGGACGCCGTAATGCGTCAGGACATCCAGGTAGAAGCAGCGGTGCATGTTGAAGGCGATCCGCCGGGGACTGTCCTCGATCCATTCCGTCTCCCAGCCGGCGGGCGGATAGAGCACGCGCATTGCCTGGCGCACGATGAACCGGAAGCGGTCGAAAGAGGGCGGAAGCTGGGAGAAGGTATGCAGGACGTCGCGCAGGCCGAGAAACTCCGCCGCGAAGAGGGCCGCGACTTCTTCCAGGACGGCTTCACGGTCGGGATTGTCTTCGCTCAACACCTGGTAGAGCGCCACCCCCGGCAGAATCGATTGGGCAAAGTGGCGGCTCTTGAGCACCGGGTGGCGGTCGACCAGCGCCGGACGCTGGGGGAACAGGGTGGTATAGCGCCCCTGGATGCGCGCGGCGAGGTCTTCCGCGGCGGCCGCACCATGCCGTTCGGCCAGCAGACGGGTCCATGCGGCCAGGTGTGGCATGCGGCGCGGCGTCCGCCGGGCGGACACGATCGCCAGGCCGATCCCGGCCGCCAGCCCGATTCCGAGCAGGCGCAGCGCGCTGCCGCGCGGACTTGGTTGGCCTTCTTTCTCGGTCACAGGATGCTGTCCGCCTTTCCGAGCCAATCCATGCCCATCCCCTCCCGGTAGGTCAGGTAGGGCATGCCGAAGGGATCGATATGATAGCTTTCCACGACGAGTTCCAGCCGGCGCTGGCGCACGGCTGCATACAGCACCAGCAGGGCGGAGATCGCATCCGGGCTGAGTTCCTCCAGCCCGCTGTTGCTCAGTTCGCTCCGCTTTTCGTCCGGCGTGAGCGTTTCCCAGACGGCCTCAAGCTCGATGAGTTCGGCCGGGGTGAGGTCTAGCATGGGGTCGAGCTTCCTTTCCACCACCGGAGGTCTGGCGTTGCCTGGCTCCTCCGGCACGGGATGATTACTGGCGGCGACTCAGGACGGAATCCGGGTCGGCATGAACGACGACATCCGCCCTGGGGGCCACGCGCCGCACGGCGTCTTCGATCTGAGTGATCAGGCCGTGTGCCTCGTCCAGCGACATCTGGCCGTCCATGACGGCATGCACGTCCACGAACAGGTGCGGGCCAGAGGGGCGCACGCGCACGCGGTGGCACTCGATCACGCCGGGAATGGGTTCGACGGCGGTCTTGATCTGCTCCGTCAAGCCTGGCGGGGTGGTGTCGATCAGGGCATCGACCGTGCGCCTGCCAAGCTGGAGGCTGACCCAGATCACGATCAGGGCGACCACCAGGGCCGCGATGGCGTCCGCCTTGGCCAGGAAGGCCAGGGACGGCACCTGTTCGCTGATGAACACGGCGATCAGGCCCACGATCACGACCGAGGATGACCAGATATCCGTGCTGAAGTGCAGGGCGTCGGCTTCCAGGGCCTGACTGTTGTGCTTGCGGGCGGCGCGGTACAGGATGCGCGACCGGGTGAAGTCGATCACGATCGAGAGGCCCATGACCACGAAGGCCCAGATCGACAGCTCCAGCTCGGCTTCCTTGAAGAACAGGCGCTGGATGGCCTCGTAGATGATCCAGCCCGAGGTCGCCAGCAGGAGCAGGGTCTCGATCAGGGCGGAGAAATTCTCGATCTTGCCGTGGGCGTAGGGGTGCTGCTCGTCGGCGGGCTTATCCGAGATGCGCACCGCCAGGAACGTGATCAGGGCCGCGACCAGGTCGAGGCCGGAATGGGCGGCTTCGGACAGGATACCCAGGCTGCCGGTCATCAGGCCGACCACGATCTTGAAGCCGGTCAGGAATACCGCCGCCACAACAGAACTCATGGCGGCGGAGCGTTTTTCGCTTTCGGCGGATGCCGTGTCGGCGGATATTGCTTCGGCAGATGCCATCGGATTCAATCTCCATTCTGAAGAATCAAGGCAGCCCGCGAAAACCCGTTTTGATCATGATACACGGAATTCGCCAGGCTGCATTGATCGTCGGGCCAGTGGGCAAAAAACAACAGTGCCATATGGTAGGCTGGGCGCGGCTGATCGTCACCCCCTAAAAAGCAGGGGAATGGCTGGCGAGGCGGCGCGCCCCCTTGACTCGGACGCTACGTCAGGCTGGATACTGGCGGTGTATGGACGGGTTGTGATGGGGAAAGGGATGCTGCCATGTTTACCGAGTCGCTGGACTGGACGACCGTGGGCTGGATCGTGATGGGGATCACCCTGCTGACCGGGCTGAATTCGACCTGGTTCTTCCTGGGCCGGCTGCGGGTGGGGCTGACCGGCTGGCTGATGCTCAACTCGTGCGCGCCGAGCATCTTCCTCTTCGCGGCGGGTTACCTGCTGCGCAGCCCGCTGGTGATGGCCGCCGGGGCGCTGTGGATGTTCCGCTATGGCACGCTGGGGCTGTTCGTCTTTCCCTGGAAAAGCCCCACCGACCTGCTCGTCCAGTTCGGGCACGGCATGATGACCCTGAGCGTGATCTACACGCTGGTCATGGTCATCCAGCAGGGCGTGTGGCGCTCGGCCCTGGCGGGGCTGGTGCTGGGCGGGGCGCTGCTGGCGCTGTTCATGGCGGCCCAGGCGGCCTGGTTCAAGGCCCATCCCGGCACGATGGAGGCCCTGTTCAGCGGGACGCTGGCCCCGCAGGAGTAGCGCAGTCCGGCCGATCAAACATCACCGGCCCGCCAGGATTTGGCGGGCCGGTTTCGTTGCGCGTCCTGGTAGGGCAGGTGGGAGTCGAACCCACATGGTTTCCCGGCAGATTTTAAGTCTGCTGCGTATGCCCATTCCGCCACTGCCCCATCGATCTGAAGTGTAGCAAAAGAGCCGGGGGGCGTCAACGGCGGCAGCCGGATCAAACAGGGCAATCGCATCAAAAACAGACTGAACCGCCAAGTCGCAGACTCGACTTTGTCCATTGAGTGGACAAAACGAAAAAGGCAAGATAAGGTGATCTG
>CAZHMJ010000053.1:0-16622 GCA_964533805.1 uncultured Anaerolineae bacterium
GCTCAAGGCCGGCGACGTGGTGACGATCGAAATCGAAGGGCTGGGCAGGCTGACCAACACGATGGGATAAAAACCAGGGTGGCCCTGCGGTGGGGCCGCCCCTCGTGTGCATCGCACAGCAAGATTTGTCAAACTATCCACACTTTTTCAAACTCGTTGACGCCCCTTCCTTTCGCGCCTAAACTGATCTTCAGGGGCGGATTCAAAGGCTATTTCTGCGAACGACGCCCCTCAATCATCCGGCCCCAGCTTATCCAAGAGACCGTTGTTCATTGCATCCTGACATGCTGATCCCATCCGGCTGGGCCGGCTTATCCAGATCGCGCAGAGGGCCAATCTGAGGCGATCGTGCCCTGGTGTTTTTCTGGCTCCTGCGCCTAAGGCCCTCGTAGCATCACCTCTCCTCCCGCCCGGCGACTGGCACCAGACCAACCCGCCCTCTGTGGGAAGAAGCGAGTTTGATTTCACACATGACCGTCTGTCGTTGCCTGTTCGCGCACCCTGCGCGGGCAGTTTAGTTCGAACTAGTTTTCTAGATCGGGGGGATCCCATGACCAGTCAGGCAGTATCCACCGATGGCCAACCGAACCTGTTCGCCATCACCCAGGCGCAGCTCGATGCGGCGGCGGAAGTACTCCAGCTCGATCCCGCGCTGCATGCTGTGCTGCGCGAACCCATGCGCGAGATGCATGTGACTTTGCCCGTCCGCATGGATGATGGCAGCATCAAGGTCTTCAAGGGTTACCGCGTCCAGTACAACGACTCGCGCGGCCCGACGAAGGGAGGTCTACGCTTCCACCCCAAGGAAACCATTGACACGATTCGCGCGCTTGCCGCGTGGATGACCTGGAAATGCGCGGTCGTCGATATCCCCTTGGGCGGCGGCAAGGGTGGCGTGGCCTGCAACCCCAAGGAAATGTCGCAGGGCGAGCTGGAGCGCGTCAGCCGGGCCTACATCCGGGCGGTGGGGCGCATCCTGGGGCCCGACGTCGACGTGCCCGCCCCGGACATGTACACCAACCCGCAGGTCATGGCCTGGATGGCCGATGAATATTCCGTCCTGCAGGGCCACAACGACTTTGGCGTCATTACCGGCAAGCCGCTGGCCCTGGGCGGCTCCAAGCTGCGCGCGGATGCGACCGCGCGCGGCGGCATGTACTGTATCCGCGCGGCTGCCAAAGTACTTGGCCTGGACACCCAAAACTCGACCATGGCGATCCAGGGATTCGGCAATGCCGGGCAGTACGCCGCCATCCTGGGCCAGAAGATGCTGGGCGCGACTATCGTGGCCGTGTCCGACTCGCAAGGCGGCGTCTACGATCCGGATGGCATCAACCCTTACCGGGCGATCGAGCACAAGCAAAAGACCGGGTCGGTCAAGGACTTCACCATCACCGGCGCGCGCCCCATCTCCAACGCCGACTTGCTGGAGCTGGACGTCGATATCCTGGCGCCCGCCGCGCTGGAAAACGTGATCACCGCTGCCAACGCGGGCAACATCAAAGCCCGGATCGTCGCCGAGCTGGCCAACGGGCCAACCACCCCCGACGCCGACGCGATCCTGTACAACAACGGCATCTATGTGATCCCGGACTTCCTGTGCAACTCCGGAGGCGTGATCGTGTCTTATTTCGAGATGGTCCAGAACGCCTACAGCTACTACTGGGACGAGCAAACCGTGGACGCCCGCCTGGACGCCAAGATCACCCCGGCTTTCCATGCGGTCCACAAGCGCGCCCAGGAACTCGGCGTGAACAACCGGATCGCCGCCTACTGCGTCGCCGTCGAGCGCGTGGCCGAAGCGGTCCGGCTGCGCGGCTGGGCCTGATCCACGCGTAAGCTTTTGAGCCGTGTCGATGAGGGGCAAGGAAAACCCTGCCCCTCATCGATTATTTTCCCCCGCCTGGCGCCCCTCCAGCCTGAATGATCGGGAATTCGATCGAGATGGTCGTGCCTTCCCCCAACGTGCTCGCAGCGCTAATCCGGCCGCCGTGCGCCTCCACGAGAGATTTGGCGATCGCCGGCCCCAGGCCCGACTCGGCCTGCTGCTGGTAGCGGGCCGAATCGGCCCGGTAGAAGCGCTCGAAGATGTGGGGCAGGTGCTCCGGGTCGACGCCCGATCCGGTATCCCGCACGCTCAGTATGATCCGCCGGCCTCGGCGCGTAAAACCAGCCCGATCTGCCTCTGTTCGGGCGTATAACGCAGGGCATTGCTGACCAGTTGCCCAGGACTTGCAGGATGCGGTCGGGATCGGCATGGAGCAGCGGCGTACCCGGCCCGGCTTCGACCGACAGGGCGATGTGGCGTTGTTCGGCCTGGTGGCTGAACGCGGCCGCGGCCAGGTCGATCAACTCACCCGGGTCCACGTCCTGACAATGAAGCGACAGTTCGCCCGCATCAGCCAGGGAGAGCACGCGCAGGTCTTCCACCAAACGCTGCAAACTTTGGGCCTCGTCGTGCATGATCTTGAAACGCTCTGGGTTGGGTTTGGGCAGCCCGTCGCTCAACGAGACCAGGTAACCCACCACCACCGACAGTGGCGCGCCCAACTCGTGGGCGATATCGGCCGTCATCTGGCGGCGCAGGATATTGGCGCGGGCCAGGCTGGCGTTCATCGGGTTGAACGCCGCCGCCACCTGGCCGACCTCGTCCTGGCTGCGTACCGGTACCTGCTGCTCCAGATTGCCGCGCGATATGGGCTGGATCGCGGCCGCGATCTCGCGTAGCGGGCCCGGCCGAACACGAAGCTGAGGACCAGCGCGAACGCCACCGCCCCCCCGGTGGCGATCACCAGCAGCCCGTTGATGCGCTCCAAATAGGCGGTCTGGAGCTTGTTAGGCGGCGGAGGCTCCGCGCTGGAAATGACATGGGCCACCATGACATTATCCGACACGACCGGCTCGGCGTTGTTCAATTGATCGGACGGGATCGGCCTGCGCCGCCATCGCTTTTGCTACATGTGGAAGCTGGTAGATAGCAACCATAAACGCCTCCAACGACGGGCGGCCTGCGCCGAGGCCGCCAACGGTGATCCGGTGTAAAGGCCCGGCGACGGGGAACATCGCCCGGCCTCACGGACTATCCAAACGATACCTGAAAGATATTCAGACGATGTTCAGGTCGACTTAAAGATCGCTAACCTGCCTGGCGCGGACCACCAGCGTCCGGCGCGGTATTCCTTTCCACCGGCTCCGCGCTACAATGGGACGATGAGATTCCCCGGTCGATGAGGCTCGGCTCGCACAGGACAAGACTGCCATGCTGGATAACCGAAAAGGCAAAACCGTCACCCAGAAGGATGTGGCAGACCGTGCCGGTGTGACCCGGTCGATCGTCTCCTACGTGATCAACAACGGCCCGCGCAGTGTCTCCGAGGAGACGCGCGAGCGCGTGCTGGCGGCCATCAAGGAGCTGGGCTACCGCCCCAACAAACACGCCCAGATGCTCTCCAGCATGGAAGGGGCGGCCAACAAGTCCCTGGGCATCATCCTCGCCAGCAACTACATGTTCAAGCGCCCCTACTACGGCAGCATCCTGGCCAGCATCCACGAGCATGCCCATGCGCGCGGCTGGCACATCCGCTTCATCCGCGTGTTCAACGACTTCAACAACCCGGCCCTGTTCAACGAGCTGATTCACCCGGACGAGATCAGCGGCGTGATTCTGCTGGGGCTGGACCAGGTGATCGCCACGCCGGATGATATGGCGCTCGTTGGCGAGATCGTGCGGCGCGTCGAGCGGGTGGTGTGCGTGGAATGGGAGTGGGCCGGCGTGCCTTCGATCCAGTTCGACCGCCAGGCAGCCGCCTATGAGGCCACCCGCCACCTGCTGGCCTCGAATCGATCCACCGTCGCCTACATCGGCCCGGAGGACAGGCGCGTCACCGGCTACCAGCAGGCCCTGTGGGAAAAGGGCATTACCACCGATGAGCGCCTGATGGCCTTCGCGATCGATTCCCACTCCGGGCACGACTGCTGCGACCAGTTGCTCCAGACCGGGCTGCCAATCGATGCCATTTGCGCGGGAACGGACGAGGTTGCCATCGGCGTCCTGAAAAGCCTGCACCAGCACGGCCTGGCCGTGCCGCGCCAGATCGCGGTCGCCAGCATCGACAACCTGGATATCGCCGCCTACACCATCCCCGCGCTGACCTCGGTCGATGTGCCTCGCCGCCAGATCGGTCAGCACACCATCGACGCCCTGGTGTCTGGGCCGGCGCAGACCCACTCTTCTGCCTATGGCATCACCGTCCGCACGCAGCTCGTCGTCCGCGAATCAAGCTAGGCTACCATCCTACACTTTCTGTAAAACAAGTCCCGACACCCATTCGAAAGAATCCTCAATTCTGCCTGAATTGACAGGGTGCGTTCGATCATGGTATGGTGTAGACACGAGATGTCGACGCGCGTTGATCCCGGTGTCTCCACCCCATGCGAGGGCGTTGCGGATGTTTCTCGGCGCTGATCTGTCTTACGTCAACGAGGTTGAAGATCAAGGCGGCGTGTTCTACGACCGGGAACAGGCCAGCGACCCCTTCCGTATTCTGAAAGATCGCGGCGCCAATCTGGCCCGCGTGCGCCTCTGGCATACCCCCACCTGGACAAGCTACAGCACCCTGGCCGACGCCCAGCGCACAATCCGGCGCGCCAGGGCGCTGGGGATGGCCGTCCTGCTCGACCTGCACTACTCCGATACCTGGGCCGACCCTGCCAAACAACTCATCCCGGCGGCATGGACCTCGCTGATCGGCGATCTCGACCGGCTTGAGCGCGCGGTGTACGATTACACCTGTAACGTGCTGGACGCCTTGAATGGCCAGGGGCTGATGCCCGATTTCGTCCAGGTCGGCAACGAGATCAACACCGAGATCATGGTCCGCGCGCCCCACAACGGCGCGCCGATCGACTGGCCGCGCAACGCCCGCCTGATCAATGCGGGCCTCAATGCCGTTCGCGCTGCCGGACGACGAGCCGCCATCCAACCCCGCAGCATCCTGCACATCGCCCAGCCGGAAAACATCCTGCCCTGGTTCGATGCCGCGCTGGCCGCTGGGGTCCACGATTTCGACGTCATCGGGATGTCCTACTACCCCAAATGGAGCACGCTTTCGATTGAACAGGCCGGGCAGACGATCGACCAGGCCCGGCGGCGCTACCACACCGAGGTCATGATCGTCGAGACCGCCTACCCATGGACGTTGGATGCCGGACAGACCACCGACCATCTCCTGGGACCGGATTCGGTCCTTCCCGCCTACCCCGCCACCCCCCAGGGCCAGCGCGATTTCCTGATCGACCTGACCCAGACCACGCTAGACGCCGGGGGAACCGGTGTCATCTATTGGGAGCCGGCCTGGATTTCCACGCCGGAGCGGCCTTCCCCCTGGGAAAACGCGACGTTCTTCGACGGACACGCCCAGGTTCATGCCGGGATCGAATTCCTGTCGCACGCCTACACGGCGCGTGTCAGGGAATGAAAGTGACTATTCATAGCCAGAAAAGGACCTCCAATGAAACGCTTGCTTCTTCTCGTCGTTTTGCTGAGCACTCTGGTTCTGTCGTCGGTGAGCGCGGCCCAATCGCCCGTCCTCACCATCTGGACGGATGACCAACGTCTGCCGGTCATCACCGAGCTTTCGGCGCAGTTCACGGAGGAATTCGGGGTCGAAGTCGTCGTCGAACCAATGGGCATCCAGGACACGAAAGACGCCATGATTCGTGGCGCCAGCACCGGCGAAGGCCCCGACCTGTTCATCATCCCGCATGACAACATCGGCGCGCTGGTCGAAAGCGGCGTGGTTGCGCCCATCGACCTGGGCGACAAGGCCGAGTTGTTCCTGCCCAATTCGCTCGAAGCCTTCAACTACAACGGCGAACTGTATGGCGTGCCCTTCGCCGTCGAGAACGACGCGTGCTTCCGCAACGTGGACCTGATCCCGGAGATGCCCGAAACCTGGGCCGAGTTGGCAGAGGTCACCCGGGCGCTGGTCGATGAAGGCAGTGTGGAATATGCCGTTGCCCTGCCCGACCTGGGGTACAATTACTACCCAGTCTATACCGCGTTCGGCGGCTACATCTTCGGCCGTGATGAGAACGGCAGCTACACATCCGACGACGTCGGCATGGACAGCGAGGGCATGATCGCCGGCGCGGATTGGGCCAACGCCCTGATCCGGGATGGCTATGCCTCCGAAAACCTGGACTGGGAAGCCGCCCATGTCCTGTTCGAGAGCGGCCAGGCCCCGTTCATCATCACCGGCCCCTGGGCGGTCGATCGCTTCAAGACCAACGAAGTCCCGTATGCCATCAGCGCGTGCCCGGCGGCGGAAGCCGGCGGTGAGCCTGGCGCGCCGTTCATCGGGGTGCAGGGCTTCATGGTCAACGCCAACAGTGAGAACCTGCTGCTGGCCCAGACCTACCTGACCGAGTTCATCGCCACCGACGAAGCCCAGCAGTTCATCTTCGAGGGCGATCCGCGTCCCTCTGCCTGGCTTGCCATCTTCGAAGCCACCGAAGATCCAGACATGCGCGGGTTCGCCGAGGCCGGAGCCAACGGCCAGCCAATGCCCGCTATCCCGGCGATGGGCTATGTCTGGGACGCCTGGGGCAACGCCGGCCTGCTGATCGCCCAGGGCGATCTGACCCCGGAAGAAGCGCTGACGGAAGCGGCTGCCCAGATTCGCACCCAGATCGAAGAAGGCAGCTAGACAAACCCATCGAACCACAGCAGGTGTCTGGTCTCCACCAGACACCTGCCCCTCTCTGGCCCGGCCGGTCAGGCCCGTAGAACCACTGGGGGTAGGGGCACTCATGTTGATTCCAAAGACAGAGCAACCGTTTCTCAGGCCCGCCACCGCCCTCCGCCTGGGGCTGGTCGGCCTTTTTGATGCCGGGCTGGTCTGGCTGATCGTCCAGCTCCTCCAGGATGGCAGCTATCCGTTGGCCGCAGTCTTCACCGCGCTCGGCCTCGTGGTCACAGTCAGCATGTCCCTGGAGCGCTTCCGGGCCTGGCGTTGGCTATGTGTGGGCCTCAGTCTGGCCCTGCTGTTCGTGCTTTATCCGATCCTGTACACCTTCTACATCTCCACGACCAACACCGGCGGCGGGCATGTCCTGACTCGCCAGCAGGTGATCGAAACCCTGCAGCGCGAGCAGTACGTCCCGGAAGGCGGCCAGGAATATGGCTGGACAGCCTTCGAGTCGCCCGCGGGAGAATATGCGCTCTGGCTGCAAGCCGAGGACGGCGCCGCCCTGTGGGTGACCGCCGGCCAGACCCAGGCGGACGTCCAGCCGGAAACGGGCGCGTTTGGCCCGGCCGACGAAAACGGCATTCCCCTGGAAGTCGAGGGCTACCGCCGCCTGGAGCGCCGGGATGTGATCGTGCTGCTCGACCGGCTCGGTCAGATGGAATTCGGCGCGCCACCGGATACGGTCCGGATCACCGGTCTGAACGCCGCGGCCACCACCCAATCGCGCTACAGTTACGACGAGACCCAGGACACCATCACCGATCGAGCCACGGGAACAACCTACCGCCCGGTCAGGGGCACCTTCGTTTCGGACGAGGGGGAAGAACTGCGCCCTGGCTTCTTCACCGGCGTCGGGTTGGACAACTTCAACCGGTTCTTCTCCAGCGCGGCGCTGCGCGGCCCGCTGGCCGCGATCATCACCTGGAACTTCGCGTATGCCATCTTCAGTGTGTTGTTCAGCTTCGCGCTGGGGCTGATGATCGCCCTGCTGTTCGATAACCTGCCCGGCAAACAGATCATCCGCACCCTGCTGATCATCCCCTATCCCATCCCGGCCCTGGTCTCGATCCTGATCTGGCGCAACCTGCTCAACCCGGACTTCGGCGCGCTGGTCAAGCTCATGCAGGCGATCTTTGGGACCGCGCCCAACTTCCTGACCGATCCGACCTGGACCCGCTTCGCCATTATCCTGATCAACATGTGGCTGTCGTACCCGTACTTCTATATCGTCTCCAGCGGGGCGTTGCAAGCCATCCCGACCGATATGCTCGACGCGGCCGCGGTCGACGGAGCCAACGTATGGCAGAAGTTCAGCCGCATCACCCTGCCGCTGCTCCTGCAAATCGTCAGCCCGCTGCTGGTCGCGTCATTCGCGTTCAACTTCAACAACTTCAACCTGATCTACATCTTCAACGAAGGCAACCCGCCCATCGCGGGCACGCCCATCCCGGCCGGGCACACCGATATTCTGATCTCATTCGTGTATAAGCTCGCCTTCACCTCCGCCCAGCAGGACTACGGCCTGGCCAGCGCCATCTCGATCGTGTTGTTCGTGTTTGTGGCGGTCATCACCTGGCTGCAATTCCGCTACACGCGCGTCCTGGAGGACCGGCACTGATGGCCAACCGACCTGTGCTCACATCCCAATCGACCCGCCGCGCGCAACTCCAGCCGCCTGAGCTGAGCCTCCGCCAGCGGCGCGGGCTGAGTTATGCCATCCGGTACGTGATCGCCGCGCTGTTGATTGTGTTCGCGTTCATCCCCGTGATCTGGGTGGTTTCCGCCTCCTTCAACCCGTCCGGCTCGCTGGTTTCGATTGAAATCATTCCCAAGAATCCCGGTCTGGAGAATTACCAGGGGTTGTTCGAAAACAAGTACTACCCCTTCAAAACCTGGCTGCTCAATTCCTTCAAGATCGCGGGCATCTCGACCGCGCTCAGCGTGTTCAGCACGGCCATCGCCGCCTATGCCCTCTCCCGCTTCAAGTTCCAGGGCCGCCCGCTGCTGATGCGCGCCATCCTGATCATCAACGTCTTTCCGGGCATCCTGTCGATGATCGCGCTGTATACCATCATGCAGCAGTTGGGCAACCATATCTCGTTCCTGGGCCTGGATTCGCACGCCTCACTGATCCTGATCTACACGTCCGGCGCGCTGAGCATCAACGTCTTTCTGGTCAAAGGCTACCTGGACTCGATTCCGATCGAGATCGATGAATCAGCCCTGGTCGATGGCGCGACTCACTGGCAGATTTTCCGCCTGATCACCCTGCCCCTGGCCAAGCCGATCCTGGTCACCATCGCCGTGCTGACCTTCATGTCGATCTACGGGGATTTCATCCTGCCGCGCGTCCTGCTTTCCAGCGCGGACAAGCTACCGATCATGGTCGGGCTGTACCTGTTCCAGTCGGCGGACTACGCCCAGAACTGGGGCATCTTCACCGCAGGCGCGGTGATCGCCGCGCTGCCCATCCTGCTGATCTATCTCCTGCTTCAGAACTACATCATTGGCGGCCTGACCAGCGGAGCCGTCAAACTCTAGAGGTCAACCATGACTCAGCACCGCGCCGAACGCCTCCTGAGCCAGCTCTGGCATGGGGCAGATTACAATTACGAGCAGTGGCTGGACTCGCCCGACATTCTGGCGGACGATTTTCGCCTGATGCGCCAGGCCCAGTGCAACCTCATGAACGTGGGCATCTTCGCCTGGTCCATGCTGGAGCCGGAGGAAGGCCGTTACACCTTCGAATGGCTGGACAGGCTGATGGACGAGCTGGCCGCCAACGGAATCAGGGCCGACCTGGCCACGCCCAGCGCCGCGCCCCCAGCCTGGCTCTCCCAAAAGTACCCGGAGACGCGCCGCGTCAACAAAGATCGCCAGCGCGTCCCGCACCGGGGCCGCCAGAATTTCTGCGTCTCCTCGCCCATCTACCGCGAGAAAGTCGCCGCGATCAACACCCGTCTGGCCGAGCGCTACCAGAACCACCCGGCGCTGGCCCTGTGGCATGTCTCCAACGAATACCTGGGCGATCCGTGCTACTGCGAGTTGTGCCAGGCCGGGTTCCGCGACTGGCTCAAGGCCCGTTACGAAGACCTGGACAGCCTCAACCACGCCTGGTGGACGACCTTCTGGAGCCACCGCTACACCGACTGGGACCAGATCGAGCCGGTCGATCCCTCCTGCCAGGGGTTGATGCTGGACTGGCAGCGCTTCACCAGCGACCGGGTGCTCGATTTCTTCGTGGCCGAGTGCGCGCCGCTGCGCGCCATCACGCCGGACGTACCCTTGACCACAAACTTCATGCAGCCGAATGTCGGCCTCAACTACTGGCGCTTCGCCGAAGAGGTGGACATCATCGCCTGGGACAGCTACCCGTTCTGGCATCAGGCTGACGATGCCCTCACGGGGATGCAGACCGGGTTCTACCACGACCTGCATCGCTCCTTCAAGGGCGGGCAGCCCTTCCTGCTGCTGGAATCGACCCCCAGCGTGACCAACTGGCAGCCGGTCAGCCGCCTCAAGCGGCCGGGCATGCATCGTCTCTCGTCCTTCCAGGCGATCGCCCATGGGTCCAACAGCGTCCAGTACTTCCAGTGGCGGCAGAGCCGCGGCTCCGCCGAGAAGTTCCACGGCGCGGTCATCAGTCACCTGAATTCCGAAGACACCCGCACCTTCCGCGACGTGGTGGACGTCGGCGAAACCCTGGCGAAACTACAAGGCGTGGCCGAGACCCGAATCAAGGCACCCGTGGCCGTAATCTACGACCTGGAGAACGAGTGGGCCTTGAACGGCGCGGAGCTGCCGACGCGCGATCGCAAGCTCTACCGGGAAACCTGCCAGCGCCATTACAGCCCCTTCTGGAAGCGCGGCATCCCGGTCGACATCCTCCCGGCAGAGGCGGCCCTGGACTCCTACAAGATCGTCGTCGCCCCGATGCTGTACATGCTGATCCCCGGCTTCGCGGAGCGCGTCGAGCAGTTCGTGGCCGGGGGCGGGACGTTCGTCACCACCTATATGTCCGGGCTGGTCGACGAGTCGGACCTGTGCTTCCTGGGCGGCTACCCGCCCGCCCTGCGGCGCACCCTGGGCATCTATGCCGAGGAGCGCGACACCCTGACCGATCAGCAGTCCGGGACGATCACGGTCAGCGCGGGCAACGCCCTGGGCCTCGAAGGGACTTACCGCTTCCACGACTACGCCGAGATCATCCACGCCGAGCAGGCCAGCGTGCTGGCGACCTACAGCTCCGAGTTCTACGCGGGGACTCCCGCGCTGACTCTCAACGCCTACGGCAAGGGCCGTGCCTGCTTCATCGCCGCCCGCACCGAGGATCGCTTCCTGGATAACGTTTACGGAGCGCTGGCGCGCCAGGCTGGTTTGGAGTCAGGGCTGCCCGCCCAGCCACCCGCCGGGGTCTCGGTTCAGGTCCGCCAGTCAGAGACACAGCGCTTCGCATTCGTGATGAACTTCACCGCCGAGACGCAGTTGGCCGAGGTCGGGGCCGGGTGGTCTGACGCGGTATCGGGCCAACCCGCCGGATCGAGTCTGAGCCTGGAACCCTACGGAATCGCCATTTTGACGCAAGGCATTTGCGCCGGAGATCGATGAGGCACTCTATGAAGACACGCGGTGCTCTCTTCCTCGTGTTGGTCGCCGGGCTGGTGCTGAGCCTTGGTCCTGCCTCAGCCCAGGGACCGGAGCAAGCCGTGCCGCCGGGGTACTACCTCGGCGCGGACCTGTCCTACGTCAACGAGATGGACGACTGCGGCGCGGTCTTCCGGGTCGGTGGAGAGCCGCGCGACCCCTACCAGATTTTCGCCGACTACGGCGCGAACCTGGTGCGCATCCGGCTGTGGCACACCCCGGACTGGACCGACTACAGCACCCTGGAAGACGTGATCCGGTCGCTGCGCCGCGCCCAGGCGCTGGGCATGGACGTCCTGCTCGATTTCCACTACTCCGATACCTGGGCCGACCCGGGCAAACAGATCATCCCCGCCGCATGGGCGGACATCACCGACCTCGACTCGCTGGGACAGGCGCTCTACCAGTACACCTACGACGTCCTGACCGAACTCGATTCGCTGGGGCTGATGCCGGAAATAGTGCAGGTCGGGAACGAGATCAACACGGAAATCCTGCGCCCGGAAGGGACGTCAGGTTATCCGATCGATTGGGATCGCAATGCCTTCCTGATCAACCGGGCGATTCAGGCCGTCCGAGATGCCGGAGCCGCGGCCAGCGAAGCGCCGCGTGTCATGCTGCACATCGCCAAGCCGGAGGAAGTCGAAGGCTGGCTACTGGCCGCCGAGCGGGCGGGGGTGACCGACTACGACCTGATCGGCATCTCGTACTATCCAGGCTGGTCGAACCATAGCGTGGAAACGGTCGGAAATGTCGTCCGCCAGCTTCACTACAAATTCGGCGCGGACGTAATGATCGTGGAGACGGCCTACCCCTGGACACTGGACGGGGCGGACGATCACGCCGGGAACAACCTGGGGGCCGATTTCCTGTCGGAAGACTATCCCGCCACGCCGGAAGGCCAGCGCCAGTTTCTAACCGACCTGGCCCAGAGTGTCTTTGCCGGTGGCGGCGTAGGGGTAATCTACTGGGAACCGGCCTGGGTTGCCACCGACTGCTTTACCCTGTGGGGGCAGGGGTCGCATTGGGACAACGCCACCTTCTTCGATTTCCACGAGGACAACGAAATCCTGCCGGGAATCGAATTCCTCCAGTACCCCTATGAGTACCCGGTCGAGGTCGCGCTGAGCTTCCGCTTCGACACGGGCGACTTGCCGGAGACAATCTATTTCTGGCCTCACTTCACCGGACAGGGCCGCCGCCTGACACGGCTCCCCCTGAGCGACGGGGCGTATAGTCTGAACGCCCGCCTGCTGCCCGGCACGGAAATCCAGTACCAGTTCTACGGCGCGCCCCCGGCCTCGGCGGAAAGCGCGCTGCTGCCCCCGGCCTGCCAAAACGCCGAGAGCTACGCCGTCGCCACGATCCCGACGGAGAACGTGACCCTCCAGCACACGGAAAGCCGTTGCCCAGGGTTGTAGAAGCCAACATGAGTGAGTGATCGAAAGAGATGACGCGCATGCCCCGGTCGCCCAGGCGCGTCTTCGTAGCGGCGTCGCCTGCGACGACGGAGTCCCTGTCCACGTGGCCCCATTCGCCGCACAGAGACGGCGGCGCGGCCAGCCGCGCTGCTACGAAAGCCCCTCACATCCATGTTGTCATTTTCGGTCACTCACTGAAAAGGCATGGATTCAAGAAATCCGTGCCAATCCGTGTTCCATCCGTGTCATCCGTACCCTATTCCTTTGAACCAGTGACACATCGCCTAGGCGCAATCCTGCGACAGGATCAGCACCGAATAGGGGCCGATCCCGATGTTGGCCTGGCAGGGCATCGCCCCTAGCGGGTTCTCAACAGCCTCGGTCCCGAAGCCTGGATGATTGCCGAAGTCGTCGCTGTAGCCTTGCCAATCACTGTTGAAGCGCACCTGCCACATTCCAGGGTGAGGCAGGCCAATCACGTAGTTGTCATGGCTGCGGTCGGCGAAGTTCGCGATGACAATGGTATCGTCGCCCGGTCCACCCTGATCCCAACGGTGGAAAGCCAGGAGCTTCTCCATGTTGTCGACGTGATAGACGTTGATGTGCTGCCCGATCAAGCCGCGCGTCTGGTTGTCCCGGTTGCGCCGCAGCCGGATCAGATCGCGGTAGAGGGTGTGGATGCCGGGATAGGCCTTCAGGCGCTTCCAGTCGAGCGGCTCCGTATCCTGGAACCAGCCATCCTCCAGGAACTCCTGCCCCTGGAAGATCATTGGGATACCGGGCGCGGTGAAGACCAGCGCCGCGCCGAGCGTGGAACGCTTGCGGGCGAACCAGCTATCCGCCTGGCCGGGTGTGATCTCTTCCGGCAGGCGTTGCTTGCCGTTCGCCACCTCGTCATGCGACTCGGTGTAGATCACCCGCTGGGTGGCGTCCTCGTTGTAGCGGTGGTTGAGCGCGTTCTGCACGGCGAGCAAATCGCGGTCGGCATCGTTTGGGGTGATGAGCACGTCCCGGAGAGTATGCACAAAAGTGGCGTCCCACTGGGAGCCAAAACCCGCTCCACCCGCGCCAGTGTCCTTGGTGATCCAGGGATTGTTCTGCAAATCCTCGGCGATGGTGATCTTCCATGGCTGGCTGGCCTGCACTTCCTCGTTGATCCACTGGAGCAGGCTCCAGCCATCGGGCAGGTCGCCCGCCGGATCGCTGTTGCCGTTCCGGTTGCGAATATTGACCGTCGAGTCGAAGCGCAGGCCGTCGGCGTGATAGTTGTTCAGCCAGAACAGGGCATTGTCGCGCAGGTACTGGCGCACCTCCGGCCGGCCGTAGTCGGGCCGGGTCTGGCCCCAGGGCGTGCCGGCGCGATCGTTGTCGTAGAAGTAGATTCCGCCGTCATGATTCTCGTCAGACCACCCATCGAAGCGCCACAGGTCGAGGTCACCGGGACCAAAATGATTGTAGACCACATCCAGAATGACCCCGAGGCCATGCTCGTGGGCCGCATTGATGAACTTGAACAGGCCCTGCGGCCCGCCCAGAGCCGATTCGACCGCAAACGGCTGCGAGGAGTTGTAGCCCCACGAAACATCCATCGCGAATTCGGAAACTGGCATGATCTGGATCGCATTGACGCCGAGATCGCGCAGGTAGGGTAGCTTTTTCAGGCTCTCCTCGAAGGTGCCGGGGCCGCCGCCGGGCAGATCGTTGAACGTCCCAATGTGCAGCTCGTAGATCACCAGCTCGTTCCAGGCAGGCAACTTGAACTTATCGGCCGTCCAATCGAAGGTCGGGTTGTGGATGATCGCCTTTTTGGCGGAGTTCACAACTTCGCTGGCGTAGGGATTCTTACGGTGAAGCTGTTCGCCATCCTTAACGATCACGAATTCGTACTTGTCGCCGATCTTGGCCCCCGGCACATCCACCGACCAGAATCCGTTGCCTTCGCTGGCAAACGGGTGGGCCGACGTGCTCCACTGGTTGAAATCGCCCGACGCAAAGACGGCCGAAGCATTCGGCGCCCAGACGCGAAACGCGACGCCGCCGGGAAACGGTATGGTGCCCATCCCCTTCCGTGAAGAGGGCGCGGCGGAAGGGGCCGGTGTGGGACTTTTCTTAGGCACAAAAACCTCCATCGTTCTCCAAACAAAACAATCAAGAACTATCGAGATAGCGGGGCAGGCAATTTTTGTTCTTGTGCTCCCAGTGTAGCATCGGAATCGGCCTCCGCCCACTCAATTTATGATGAAATACATCCAAAATAACGACCGGATTCATTCCGGCGCTGGCGATCTCGATCATAAAATGACTCGGTTTATTAAAGATGTCATATTATTGACATCTCAACCGAACGGATCATATAATGCATATGAAATCGTTCTCTAGACATCACTCCAAACAGCCGGCTTCTTTCCGTTATCGTTACCCATTCCGCCATATTTTCTGAGAAATTCCGGTTGTAATCAGGGTCCAATCCGCCCTGATGGCATCCGCAGCAAGAAAACGATTTCACAATCGCGGCTATTCGGGTAAGGATTTGCCGTGGGAACGGTGACGATTCAGGATGTTGCCGCCTACGCCGGAGTCTCCAGCGCGACCGTTTCACGCGTGCTGAACGGGCATCCGCGCGTCTCCGTGGAACTCCGCGAGCGCGTCCTCGAAGCCACCCGCGCCCTGGGCTACCAGCCCAACCGGGTCGCGCGCCGCCTGCGAATCGGCTCCAATACCAGCGATGTCGTCGGCCTGATCATCTCCGATATCGAGAATCCCTTCTTCATCTCCGTCGTGCGCGGCGTCGAGGACGTCGCCTACGCCAACCGGCTCAGCGTTGTCCTGTGCAATACCGATGAAAGCCCCGCCAAACAGCAGATGTACCTCAACGTCATGCTGGCCGAGCGCGTGGGTGGGCTGATCATCTCCCCTGCCCCCGGCAGCGATTACCAGGAACTGGATCGCCTGCGCCAGAAGGGCATCCCGATCGTCCTGCTCGACCGCCGCGCCGAACGCTATGAATTTGATACAGTCCAGGTCGACAACGTGCATGGCGCGTTCATGGCGGTGCGCCACCTGCTGGAACAGGGCTGCCGCCGCATCGGGCTGATCGGCGGCACGGCCGGTCTGACCACGGCCCGCGAGCGCGACGAGGGCTACCGCAAAGCCCTGGAGGAAGCCGGAATCCCGCTGGACAGAAACCTGATCAAACACGGCGACTACAAAAAGGCCAGCGGCTACCAGCTCACCCTCGATCTGATGCAGTTGCGGGAGCCACCCCAGGCCCTCTTCGTGGCCAACAACCTGATGACCCTGGGCACCCTCCAAGCCCTGCAGGAATTGAAGGTCCGCGTGCCGCAGGATGTGGCCCTCGTCGGCTTCGACGACATGCCCTGGTCCGGGCAGCTCTGCCCGCCGCTGACCGCCGTCGCCCAGCCCACCTACGACCTGGGCCAGGAAGCCGGCCGGTTGCTCCTGCGCCGGATGCCCGACCCTGAAGCCGCGACCCAGTCCATCGTCCTCCAGACACGCCTGATCATCCGCGAATCGAGCGGCGCCAAACCCCATAAGGACACACGTCATGAGTGAGATGATCCAGCCTCATCCCGATTTGCCGGCCCAACCGGAGATCGACCCGCCCACCCGCAACAACGGTCTTCCGGCCATTCTGAGCATGCGCCACATCACCAAGCGCTTCCCCGGTGTGGTCGCCCTCGACGACGTGACCTTCGACGTCCACCCCGGCGAGGTCCACTGCCTGGTGGGCGAAAACGGCGCGGGCAAATCCACCCTGATGAAGATCCTCTCCGGTTTCTACCGGCTC
>CAZHMJ010000053.1:16632-20724 GCA_964533805.1 uncultured Anaerolineae bacterium
TCGAGGGCGAGCTGCTGCTCGACGGTACGCCCGTGCGGTTCCACGACACCCGCGACGCTCAGGCCAGCGCCATCGCCATGATCCACCAGGAATTGAACCTGGTGCCGGAACTGAACGTCTTCGAGAACATCTTCCTGGGCCGGGAAATCAGAACCCGGCTGGGCATCATTGACCGGCGCGCCATGCGGCGGGCCGCCCATAATCTCATGGCTGAGCTGGGGCTGGACATCGATCCTGACTCGGCCATCAGCCAACTTCGCGTCGGTCGCCGCCAGCTCGTCGAGATCGCCAAGGCCCTTAGCCTGGATTCGCGCATCATCATCATGGACGAGCCGACCTCGGCCCTGAGCGATACCGAGGTGACCTACCTGTTTGATGTGATTCGGGGCTTGCGGACGCGCGGCGTGGCCGTGATCTACATCTCCCACCGCCTCAACGAAGTGACCGCCATCGCCGACCGGATCACTGTCCTGCGCGATGGGCGCGTGGCCGGCAGCGCCAAAGCCGCCCAGATGACCAGCCGCGAGATGATCCGGCTGATGGTCGGCCGTGACCTGGACGTGCTCTATCCCAAGGAAACCGTCCAGATCGGCCAGACCATCCTCCAGGTCGAAAGCCTCAGCTACAAGCAGGGTCAAAAGCAGGTTCTGGACGGGGTGTCGATCGAGGTCCGGCAGGGGGAGATCGTCGGGATCGCCGGGCTGATGGGCGCGGGTCGCACCCAGCTCCTCGAATCGATTTTCGGAGTCTATCCGCCACACGATGTCAGCGGGCGAGTCATCTTTAACGGCCAGGAGATCGCGGTCGACTCGCCCCAGCGGTCGATCGCCAGGGGCATCGGGCTGGTCGCCGAAGACCGCAAGGCGCAAAGCCTGATCCTTGGCCGGCCGGTGGTGGAGAACGCGAGTCTGGCCGCGCTGCACCGCTTCATGAACCGCTTCACGGTGGTCAATCGTCGCGAAGAACGCCAGGCGGTCTCCGAAGTCGTCGGAAACCTCAACATCAAGACGCCCAGCATCGAGACTCTGGTCGCCAACCTGAGTGGTGGCAACCAGCAGAAGGTCGTGATCGCCAAGTTCCTGTTGTCGGACATCAAGCTGTTCCTGCTGGATGAACCCACGCGCGGCATCGATGTGGGGGCCAAGGCCGAGATTTACGCCCTGGTCGGCCAGCTTGCCCGGCTGGGCACGGCCTTCCTGCTGGTTTCGAGCGAGCTGCCCGAACTGCTGGCCGTGTGCGACCGGATCTACGTCCTGTGTGATGGCAAGCCAACGGGCGAATTCAGCCGCGCGCAGTTCGACCAGGAAGCGATCATGGAAGCGGCGACACGCTTCACCGACAAGACGAACAACCATGTGCAGGCTTCGTAGCAGTCTGATAGGGGGATGAAGATGTCTGTCCAGGCAGAACAGTCCACGGTCAGGACGCCCACCCGCAGCAGCATCCCGCTGGCCGATATCGTCGCGCTCGTCTGCGCGCTTGTGATGCTGCTCGGCTTTTTCGCGACGGCATGGTTCTACTGGGTTGCGGAAGATAGCCAGACGGTGAGCTTCACCGGCAGCGAAGTCGCCGGCTGGAATGACTCGCTCGAACAGGTCATGGCCCAGTACACAACCCGTGTGGAGTCTTCGATCGAAATCACGCGGGGAGATATCGCCTCACCGCTGCTGCTGATCCCGCTGGCCGGAATCGCGGCGGTCGTACTCTCCCTGGTCGGGCTATTCCGGCCGCGTTACCGCCGGATCACCGCCGCCCTGACCTTGCTGGCCGGGCTGGCCGCGCTGCTGTACTATGCCCAGTTCTTCCTGCTCGACCGGCGTCTCTTCCTGGCTTACTTCGATCTCACCCGACGGATGACCGATAACATTCCATTGACCATCCTGGGCGGTGGGGGATTCTGGCTGGCATTCTTCGCCGCCATCGGCCTGGTTGTGCAGTACCGGATTGCACGGCCCGGCAGCACGGCCGTGAGCGTGCCAGGCGTCAGCCGACTGCTGGCCCCTTTCCGGCAGCTACGGGACCGTTACCAGGCAGGGCTGGGCCGGAATCCGCGCTACTTGCGGGTCATCAGCGCCATCTTCCGGTTCCAGAGCTTTTTCGGGCTGATCATCATCATCGTCCTGGCGGTGCTGCTTTCGCCCGTCCGCAATGACCAGCTCATCTTCCTGGGCCAGCGCAACCTCAGCAACGTGGCGCGCGACGTCTCCGAGACAGGGATCATGGCGGTCGGCCAGTTGCTGGTCATCCTCGTGGGCGGCATCGACCTCTCGGTCGGTTCGATGGTCGCCCTGGGCGCGACCGGCTCCGCATTTTTGCTCATGCGCGACCATGTGCCGGCCATTCCAGCCATCCTCATTATCCTGGCGATGGGCGCATTGATCGGCTGGTGGAACGGCTGGGTTTCGGAGCGCTTCAAGGTGCCCGCCTTCGTGAGCACGCTGGCGATGTCGCTCATCGCGCGTGGCCTGGCCCATGTCTGGTCAACCGACATTGCGGTGCCGCTTTCCTACCAGGCCGGTGGCGCCGACCCTTTCTTCGAACTCATCGGACAACGCATCAACGGCGTCTTCCCGGTCCCGGCGATCATCATGCTCGTCGTAGCCCTGATCATGGGCCTCATCCTGCACTTCACCGGGTTTGGCAGGCATATCTACGCCACCGGCGGGAACGAAACCGCCGCCCGCCTGTCGGGCGTGGTCGTCAAGCGCATCAAGATTCTGGCATTCACGCTGTGCAGTTTCTTCGCCGCGATGGCCGGTATCGTCCATGCATCCCAGCTCAACCAGGGCAGTCCCAATGAAGCCATCAACTACGAACTGAACGCCATCGCCGCGGTGGTCATCGGCGGGGCCAGCCTGATGGGAGGCAAAGGTACCATCGTCGGGGCCATCGCGGGCGCGTTCATCCTCGGCATCCTGGACAACATGCTCAGCCTGAACAACGTCAACAGCAACGTGCAACTGATTGCCAAGGGCTTCATTGTGATCGGCGCGGTCGCGCTACAGCAGTTCCGCCCGCGCGAGGCCGAATAGGGGAAAGGAGAGAATTATCGCCGTTTCGCCCATGATGTTTATCGCATTTCGCATCGGTTTGATTGCGAGGAGAGAAGAATCTGATGGGTAAGCGTCAACTTTTGTGCGTCGTGCTGGTCGTGGTCACAGCCATCGCTCTGATCCCTGCGTCGGCTCCGCAAGCCCAGGCTCAGGGCGACGGCTGGACCACCTATACACCAGAGATGGTCGATGGTACCGTACTTATGGAGGCGCGTCCAGAGGGACCCCTTCCCGCCAACTGTGCGGTGCCCGCGCTCAAGGATAGTTACGTGATCGGCATGTCGCAGGCCAACCGCGCCGAGCCCTGGCGCGAGGCCATGGACAGCCAGATCGCCGCTGCCGCCGAAGCCTATCCCGACCTGGAAGTCATCTTCCAGGACGCGGCCCAGGACAATGCCGACCAGGTCAGCGATGTCGAGAACCTGCTCACCCAGGGCATCGACCTGCTGATCATCTCTCCCAACGAGGCCGCGCCGTTGAATGACATCGTGGCCGAGGCCTGGAACAACTGCGTGCCCGTAATCGTGCTCGACCGTAACCTGGTGGACATGAACTACTCGATGTTCATCGGGGCAGATAACGTCGCGATTGGCCAGGCGGCCGGTGAATACGCCGCCAACTGGTGCGCCGAAAACGGCCGGGCCGAATGCAAGATCGCCGAAATCCGTGGCCTGGAGGGCGCTCCGCCCGCCCAGGACCGGGGCGACGGCTTCCGCGCCGGCCTCGAAGCCGGCGGCCTGAGCGAGGCCAACATCGTTTTCTCGCAGAATGCCGACTGGCTGCGCGAGCGCGCCGTCCCGGCCGCCGCCGCCGCCTTCCAGGCCAACCCTGACCTGGACGTACTCTACGGTCACAACGACCCGATGGCCGAAGGCGCCTACATCGCTGCCGAGGACGCCGGAATCGACCTGAGCCAGGTGCTCTTCGTCGGCATCGACGCCCTGCCCACCCCGGACGGCGGCATCATGTCCGTCCTGGAAGGCCGGCTGGGCGTGACCTTCGTCTATCCGACCGGCGGCCGCCAGGCCATCGAGTGGGC
>CAZHMJ010000054.1:0-20711 GCA_964533805.1 uncultured Anaerolineae bacterium
CGGGGATTGGAAATCCCCGACTCAGGACAGGAAGTCCTCCGGACTGAACCGCTGTTTCTAGTCCGGAGGACTTGTTATTCTGAGTTGTGGATTTCAATCCGCGACCCTGGCGACGATCAATTCATGCGATTGATTTCGGGTGCTCACTACGGTCTTTCTATTCCTCCAGCTTCCAGCGCGGATTGACCATGTTCTCTGGCTTGAGGATCTCGTCCACCTGGGCGCGAGTGAGCAGACCGCGCTCCAGCACCAGCTCGACCACGCCCCGCCCGCTGGCCAGGGCTTCCTTGGCGATCGCCGCCGACTGGTCGTAGCCGATGTACGGGTTGAGCGCGGTCACGATCCCGATCGAGTTCTCGACCATCCGGCGCAGGTGCTCGCGGTTGGCCGTGATGCCTTCCACGCAGCGCGTCTGGAACACCCGGCAGGCGTTGCGAAGGTGGGTCAGGCTGTTGAAGAGCGCGTAGGCGATCACCGGCTCCATCACGTTGAGTTGAAGCTGCCCGGCCTGGGCCGCCATCGTGACCGTGGTGTCGTTGCCGATCACCTCGAACGCCACCTGGTTGACCACCTCCGGGATGACCGGGTTGACCTTGCCCGGCATGATCGACGAGCCGGGCTGCATCGGCGGCAGGTTGATCTCGCCCAGGCCGGTGCGCGGCCCCGACGAGAGCAGACGCAGGTCGTTGGCCGTCTTGGAGAGCTTGACCGCGATCCGCTTCAGCACGCCGGAAAGCTGGACGAACACCCCGGTGTCCTGGGTGGCCTCGACCAGGTTGGGCGCGATCACCAGCGGGATGCCGGTCAGCTTGCGCAGGTGGCCGCACACCCGCGCGGCGAACTCGGGGTGGGCGTTGATCCCGGTGCCGATCGCGGTCGCGCCCATGTTGATCTCGACGATGAGCTGGGCCGCCTCGCGCAGGCGGGCCATGTCCTCTTCCAGCATGACGGCGTAGGTGCTGAACTCCTGGCCCAACGTCATCGGCACCGCGTCCTGAAGCTGGGTGCGACCCATCTTGATCACGTCGCTGAACTCCGCCGCTTTGGCCTCGAACCCATCCTTCAGATCCAGCATGGCTTGCAGCAGGTCGTCGATCGCGAAGTGCAGCGCGATCTTGAGCGACGTCGGATAGACGTCGTTGGTGCTCTGCGACAGATTGACATGGTTGAGGGGGTGAATGGTCGCGTAATCGCCCTTGGGGTGGCCGAGCAACTCCAGGGCGCGGTTGGCGATCACCTCGTTGGCGTTCATGTTGGTCGAGGTCCCCGCCCCGCCCTGGATCACGTCCACCACGAACTGACCGGTCCACATCCCCTGCCGGACTTCCTCCGCCGCCGAGATGATCACCCCGGCGATCGCCGGCTCCAGCAGACCCAGGTCGGCGTTGGCGAGGGCCGAGGCCTGCTTGACGCAGCCCAGGGCCTCGATCAGGAACGGGTAATTGCGGATCGGCATGTCCGAGATCGGGAAGTTCTCCACCGCGCGCAGGGTCTGCACGCCGTAGTAGGCTTCGTCCGGGATGCGCCGCTCGCCGAGCGAATCGTGCTCGGTCCGGTAGCGACCGGAAAGCGGGGTTGGCTCGCTGCCGGCCTGCTGGGCCGCCGAATAGGTCAGCCGTTCACTCAGGGTTTGCGCGGCGGCGGCCACGAGCTGCTGGTAGAGGTCGGGATGCTGCTCGGCCAGTTGATCGAGCACCGCCCGCGAGAAACACAGCACGCGCACCGCCGTCCGGGCGTAGGCCGAACCAACGTGGGTCGGGCTGCCCAGCAGCAGCCGCTCGCCGAGCAGCGCGCCGGGCCCGAGCGTCGCCAGCGTGATTGGCCGCTGGCCGATCCCGTGCGTGACCACGACCTCGCCGCTCTCCACGACCATCACCGACTCGCGGGGCGCGCGCTCGTGGAACAGGTACTGCTGGGGCTGGAACTCCTTCACTTCGAGCAGCCCGGCCACGATGGTCAGGGCGGCCTCATCCAGCTTCTCAAACAGCCTGGTTTTGTGCAGCATCTGGCGAATCGAGTTCTGGGATTGCTGAGTCATCACATCTCCGGTTTCTGATCCGTGCGGATACAGAGAGGAGCGCGGATCAATCCAAGGCGATTGAATCCGTTCCTATCCGTGTCCAATAGTCTGTCTTTCCACCTAGAGCGCGCCGACCGTGTCCAGCCCGCGCGCGACGGCGAGGGCATGCGCTGCGGCGGTGATCGCCCCCTGCCGCCAGGCAGCGGCCAGGGCATCCAGTGTCAGCCATTCGACGGTCAGCGTTTCGGTCGCTTCGAGCTGCTGGGCGGCCGTCTGCCGCGCGCCGCGCGCCAGGACGAGGTGCATGGTCATCGCGCTCCGTTCCGGCAGGATCGAAAAGCCGCCGAGCAGCGTGAATGATTCGGCTGTGCAGCCGACTTCCTCACGCAGCTCGCGCCCGGCGGCGGCCAGCGGCGACTCGCCGTCGTCCACGTAGCCGGCCGGCAGTTCCAGCAGGTCGGCCCCGATGCCGTGCCGGTACTGGCGCACCAACGGCACGCGCCCGTCCTCGGTGACGGCGAAGACCGCGACCCAGTCGCGCAGGGCCAACCGGAAGTAGTCGTCGATGATAACCCCGTTCGCCAGCCGGACGCGCTCCAGCCAGACCGACACCCACGGCGCGCGGTCGAGCAAGGTTTCGCAGTCCAGCACCGTCCAGGCATGTGAATTCATAGGTTATCCCTGTCTGGCTGCGCCGCGTCTTGATCCGGGGTCTGACCCCCCTGCTGCTCGCTCCTGATCATCTGCAGGATGAACTCCAGCGCCTCCTGGCGGGTGTCGAAGACTCTGATGCGCATCGGGGTGATCTTCATGAGCATCTCCAGGATGTAGCGCACCAGACGACTGACGCCGAAGATGGTGCTGGGGCTGGTATTGGGCGATTCAGCCAGAAGGCGGCGAGTTTCCCGGCTGAGCACCGGCAGGGGAGGAAGCTGCTGGATTTCCTCGGCGTCGATCAGGGTATGCACTCCACCTTCCGGCACTTCCCGCTCCAACACGAGAATCTGGTCGACGGCCGCGACGAAATCGGCCTCGCTCACAATCCCGGACAGCTTGAAGAAACGGATGCGGGGTTTCTGCTCCCACCGGACTTCGTACGGCATGGCTCACCTCCTGCGTTCCAACAGCCTGCTGATTCAATCGGCCAGGGATAGTCCCGGCCCGGACCGTCCGGCGTAGAAACCTGGTTCAGATCCGGCTACACCGTGAGATCACCCGAAGCCTGATCAATCTGGCGCTCACTCGCAATCATCTGCTGGATAAATTCCAGCGCCTCCTGGCGCGTGTCGAAGACCTTGACGCGCAGCGGCGTGACCTTCATGAGCATCTCCAGCATGAACCGCACCAGGCGGCTGACCCCAAAGATGGTGCTGGGGCCGCGGTTGGGCGATTCGGCCAGGAGCCGGCGAATCTCGCGGCCCATCACCGGCAGCGACGGGAGCCGTTCGATCTCCTGGGGGTCGACCAGCGTGTGCACCTTCGTTTCCGGGACTTCCTGGGCCAGGGTAATCGCCTGGTCGATAGCCCCCATGACATCCGCCTCGCTCACGATCCCCGCCAGCTTGAAATAGATGATGTGGGGTCGCTGCTCCCAACGGACTTCGTATGGCATGGCTCACCCTCCCGCGTGCCTGAGATCGTTGTACCTCAGCCCGGCCACCGGGCTATTCGATGTCGTCCTGACGCTGTGCAATCTGCCGTTCGCTCGCCACAATCTGCTGGATAAAGGTTCGTGCTTCCTCCAGCGTGTCGAATATCCGGACGTGCGTCCCGGTGACCTTGATCACCATCTCGACCACCAGGCGCATCACCCGGTTCAGCCCTGAGAGCGTGCTGGTGGCCCGGTTGGGGGATTCCTGCATCATACGCCTGAATTCCCGGGCCGTGACCGGGATCGGGGGAAGCTGTTCCAGGGCTGAACAGTCCAGCAGGGTATGCACCCGACTATCGGGAACCTCCAGGGCCAGCCTGATCGCCTCATCGATCCCGGCCACCAGTTCTTCTTCCGTCACGACTCCAACTGCTTTGATATACACGACGTGCGGTTTGTCTTCCCAGCTAATCTCGTAGGGCATAATCCGTCTCGCCTCGACTTTCCGCAACCATCTGTTTCCACTACCGGGTTGGCCCAGTCCCCCACCGGGGCGGCTGGCCGTGTTCGGCCAGGTCCAGCAGAAACTGGCGCGCCTCGTCCCGGCTCTCGAAGACCTGCACTCGCATCGAGGTTATCTTGATCAGCATTTCCAGCATCAGGCGCACCACGCGGCTCGGTCCACACACGGCGCTTGTCCCCCGGTTGGGAGAATCGGTCAGCACCCGCCGCACCTCGCGCCCCAGGAGCGCCACGGTCGGCAGTTGGGTGACCTCGCAGGCATCGATCAGTGTATGGACCATAGCCTCCGGCCGGCTGTTGGCCAGCGCGATCGTCCGGTCGATCGTCGCCGAATACTCCTCAGGCGTGACCTTGCCACTCAACTTGAAATACAGGATGTGGGGCTCCAGCTCCCACCCGGTTTCACAGGACATCGATCCTCCGCAATAATGAAGACTATCCCGTCCTGGACGGCGCCTGACGAGCCAACCAGCGATGGAATCCAGCCGCTATCCGACAGGATCGGCATGATAAAGTATTGATATTATAGACTCAAGGAAGATTAATGCCAATGAATTGTGAAGGGTCGACCCACTCCCCATTCACGGCGATTTCCCAGTGGATGTGCGGGCCGCTGCTGCGGCCGGTGCTGCCGCTAACGCCCAGCACCTGGCCGGCCTGCACGATCTGGCCGCGCGTGACATGAATCTCGGAGAGGTGAGCCAGGCCGGAGTAAACGCCCCAGCCATGATCGATCAGGACGTAGTTGCCGCGCACGTCCAGCCGCTCGGCCAGCACCACCCGGCCCGCCGCCGGAGCCAGCAGCGGCGTCCCCGCCGGGCCGCGCAGATCGGCGCCGGTGTGGCGGCCCCACAGGGCGCTGTTGTACAGCCGCCACGCACCGAAGGGGGAGGTAAACTCGGCGTCCAGCGGCTTGGCGAAAGCCCCGTCCCAGTAGCGCGGCTCGGTCACCTGGTTGAAGATGGCTTGCAGCCGGGCACGCTCCTCGCGGTCGACTTCCGGC
The DNA here is from genome assembly GCA_964533805.1 of uncultured Anaerolineae bacterium. Classification (GTDB taxonomy): domain Bacteria; phylum Chloroflexota; class Anaerolineae; order Aggregatilineales; family Ch27; genus JARKOQ01. Next base: position 5,137 of record CAZHMJ010000054.1, read on the forward strand.
TCCAGCAGGTAGCCGAGGTCGCTGCCGATCGTGACGTCCTGGCGCAAAAAGCCGCCATCCAGCACGCTGACCTCGCCCTCCCAGGACGTGCGCGTGCCGTCCTGGAACCAGACCAACACTTCCAGCGGGTAGGTGCCGGGGTTGTACTCCATGTTGACCGAGAGCAGGCCGTGCCAGGCTCCATCGGCCGGGTAACATTCGACCAGCCGGCTGAGAAAAAACAGACGCGCCCCGGCGATGTCCGCCCCCTGGATGTGCAGGAGACCGGCATTGCCCTGCTTGATCGCCTCGAAGTCCAGCACGACGTCGAATTCGTGGGCGGTCAGGCTGCCCCCTTGCGCGCGGACCGAACCGCCGCTCGCCAGCACCCCGATCAGAACCGCCGCCAGTAACCCCAGGAACCACCGTTGCACAGTCAGGCACTCCCAACTCATCCGCCGCCCGGCGATCCTGCCGGACCAGCGGCAAGTATAACGGAGGCAGGAGACAACAGGCAACCCGTCCAAGTCAGGTCAATTGAACCGTCAAAACGTCAAGAACGCCTCGGAGGACGCCAAGCAACTGATTTTCTCTCTACGGTCTTTGCATCCTCCTCGGAAAACAGCGGTCAGCCATCAGCGGTCAGTCGTTAGCCAAAGGCAAAACAGCCGGCCGATCGTTTTCATCCCTTGGGTGTGCCGCCCGGCACGCGCGTCCTGTTTTTCGCTTGGCGCTTAGGCGCTTGCCGCCTGGACGCTGCCAGCGGCATGAGCAGCTCCTCGGTGAGATGTCTTTTTCAGTTGGTGGCGATGCCCCTGTTGAACCGCCTGGCTGCGATTGGCCGCCCGCGCCCGGCCGGGTATACTGGTCTGCGTTCGGGAGTGAGCCGCCCAGCAGCGCGGCCACCAGAGGGGGAGGCAGCGCATGAGCCTGCGCTACAACCTGTTCAGCACGTACAGCATCGTGGCCCGCGACCCGGCCAGCGGCCAGCTTGGGGTGGCCGTGCAGACCCACCAGATGTGCGTCGGCAGCCAGATCATCTGGACTCAGCCCGGCCTGGGCGCGGTCATCACCCAATCCGTGGCCAACATCAGTTACGCCCCACTGGCCGGCGCCATGCTGCGCGAAGGCATCCCTCCGGAGCGGATCATCGCCGCGCTGGTCGCCTCCGACGACCGGCCGGAAGTGCGCCAGGTGGCGGTGGTCGATGCCCAGGGCCGGGCGACGGCCTTCACCGGCATCGGCTGCATCCGCGAGGCCGGGCATCACACCGGCGAGGGCTACAGCGTCCAGGCCAACATGATGGACCGCCCGACCGTGGTCAAGGCCATGGCCGCCGCGTTCGAGGCGGCCAGCGGCGACCTGGCCCGGCGGATGCTGGCCGCGCTCCAGGCGGCCCAGGCCGAAGGCGGCGACATCCGGGGCATGCAGTCGGCCGCGCTCAAGGTCGTGCCCGCCGACCGGGCCGCGCGCGCCTGGGCGGTCGACTACGACCTGCGCGTCGACGAGCACGCCAACCCGGTCAGCGAGCTGGCCCGCCTGGTCCGGCTGCGCCATTCCCAGGTCACGGACGAGGCCGGCTACGCGGCCCTGGCGGCCGGCGACCGCGCGCGGGCGCTGGCCCTGTGGCAGGCCGCCCGCGAGGAAGCACCGGAGTTGGAAGAGACCGCGTTCTGGCAGGCGATCGCGCTGGCCGACGAACACAACGATGTGCCAGCCGCGGCGGCCCTCCTGGCCCCGGCCCTGGCGGACGACCCGCGCCGCGCTCACTGGCTGGACCTGATCGAACGGCTGGCCGCCTGCGGGATCGTCAGGCACGGCGATCGGGCCGAGGCGCTGGTCAAGGCGGTCAAAGCCGCCACGAAGGGCCGCAAAGCCCCGAAGAAGACTCCCAGAAAAACGCCCGCCAGGGGCGGCGGCAAAAAAGCGTCCAAACCCGGCAAACGTTAGACCGGGTGATCGCAACATGGAAAGCAGGCTGCGATGCCATTCTCGGAACACAAGCGCCAGCTGCGCGCGCTGGTCGGACACGATCTGCTGATGTCTCCCGGCGCAGGGGCGTTTATTTATGACGATTGGGGACGGCTGCTGCTCCAGCGCCGCCCCAGCGGCAAATGGATTCTGCCCGGCGGCGGGCTGGAGCCGGACGAGACGCCCGCCGAAGGCGTGGTGCGCGAAATCTGGGAGGAGATGGGCGTGCGGGCCACGCCCACCCGGCTGCACGGGGTCTTCACCGGCCCGGCCTGGCACGTCGTCCATCCCAACGGGGACGAAGACGCCATCCTGGACGTGATCTTCGAGTGCAAGTTGGACTCCGAGGACTTTCGCCTGGATGGGGAGGAGGTGGCCGAGGTCGCCTATCTGTCCATCGAAGATGCGCTCACACTGGACCTGTACCCCTCCGACCGGGTGCTGCTGGCCACGGCGACCCGACGCGGCCCGGAAGCGCTGTTTGCCCCGGCGACCTGGCAGCCGCCCGCCGATGGCTACCGCAGCCACGGCATCCCGGAACACGAACGCCGTCTGCGGGCCAAGATCGGGCATATGCGCGTGCTGGCCCCGGCGGTGGGCGTCGTCGTGCGCGACGAGGCCGGGCGGATTCTGGTCCAGCGCCGGGCGGATAACGGCCTGTGGGCGCTGCCCGCCGGCGCGATGGACCCGCTGGAGACTCCCGCCGACGCCGCCCGGCGCGAAACCTGGGAGGAGACCGGCGTCCTGATCGACGTCAAGCGGATCACCGGGATTTACGGCGGCCCGCATTACCACTTCACCTACATCTCCAGCGGCGACCATGCCGCGCTGCTCAGCATCGTGCTGGAAGGCGTGCCGGTCGGCGGGACGCCCACCCCGGACGGCCACGAATCGACCGAGGTCGCCTACCTGCCGCCGGACGAGGTGCTGGCCGTCGTTTCCGACAAGTGGGTGCGCCGCCTGCGCCCGATCCTGGAGGGCTGCCCCAGCGCGGATTTCGACCCACCCGACGACTGGCAGCCGCCCGCGGGTGAATAAGCGTCCGGGCGTCGAAGCGGCAGGCGAAATGCAGGCCGACAACGCGCTGCCCGCGCCGTCTGCGCGCCTTTGCTTTTGACTGACCGCTGATAGCTAATTGCTGATTGCTGCCTTTCAAGGGGTTTTCGCCATGCCCATGTCCGAATTCATGCGCCGCCTGCGCGCCCAGGTGGGTTCGACCACGCTGCTCTCGGTCGGCACGATCGCCCTGATCCGCGACGAGGCTGGGCGCGTCCTGTTCCAGCGCCGGGCGGACGATGGCCGCTGGGGCCTGCCCGGCGGCATGATCGAGCCGGGCGAGGTCCCGGCCGATGCCCTGGTGCGCGAAGCCTGGGAGGAAACCGGGCTGCGCGTCGCGCCGCTGCGGGTGGCCGGGGTGCTGGGCGGGCCGGACTTCCACACGCGCTTCACCAACGGCGACGAACTCTCCAACGTGACCCTGGTCTTTGAGTGTCGGGCCACCGGCGGCGCACCGCGCCCGGACGGGATCGAGACAACCGAACTGGCCTACGTCGACCCGGCGGAAGCCGGGGACCGGCTGGAACTGCCGCCGCTCTTCGCGCGGGTGGCCGCCGCGCTGGCCGCGTCGAACGGCAAGGCTTACTTCGCCCCCGCGACCTGGACTCCGCCCGCCGACGGCTACCGGTCATCCGGAGCGTCGGATTACGTGCGCGGCCTGCGCGAAAAAATCGGGCATGACCTGATCCAGGTGGCCGGGACGGCGGCGATCATCCTCGACGAGACGGGGCGGGTGCTGCTCCAACAGCGCGGCGATACCGGCCGCTGGGGGCTGATCGGCGGCGGGATGGACCCGGACGAAGCGCCCGCCGACGCGGTGGCACGTGAAGCGTGGGAAGAAACCGGCCTGCGCGTGGAGCCGGTGCGTCTGATCGGGGTCTACGGCGGCGCGGATTACTACCTGACCTACCCCAACGGCGACCAGGTCTCGATCGTCAGCCAGTTGTTCGAATGCCGGGTGGTGGGAGGCAAGCTGTCACCGGATGGGCGCGAATCGCTGGATTTGCGCTACTTCGACCCTCGCCAGGTCCTCCAGGACATGGACCTGCCCCCGCGCATGCGCGAGCGGATCGCGCATGCCCTGCGCCAGGAGCAAGAAGCGTATTTCGCCGCGCCGGGGTGGACGCCACCCCCGGACGGCGACGGCCGCCGGCCGGGATAGCGGGCTACAGAATCTCCGGGGCCAGTCCCTCCGCCGTCCGGCCGTCCGCGGCCTGGCTCTGGGTCGTCATGCTCTCCGGGGCCAGTCCCAACGCGGCATACGCGCTCGCCAGGCTGGACACGAACTGGAAGTCCTGCCCGACCAGCACCCGGTTAAAGACCCGCAGCGCCAGCTCGATCATCATCTGCGGAATCTGGCTCTGGCTGACGACCACGGCCCGCCGGCTCCAGTGCGGGTAGCGGCCGCGCAGAATCAGGCCCAGCTTTTGAAGGGAACCGGGCGGCAGTTTGGCCCCCGGCAAAATCTCGATGATCAGGTCAACCGGATGATTCACGCCGGCCATCAACTGGTTCATGACCTGGACGGCCGCGTCGTGCTCTTCCCAGCGAAAGCGGCCCTCATAACTCAAGCGGATGACCTGTCCAAACCAGCTTACCCGTACACCCATCACCAACCACCTTCGTTCCAGGCCGGTACCAATCTTACCTGTTCGCCCACATCAAGCTTAACCCAAGAGTGACGGTCTGGTGCTTTTTTTCACACATTTTTCAGATGGCACGTCGTAAGCGCCAGCCCAATCGCGTGCAGATAATATCCAGGAGCAGCAGCCAGCCACCAGCACTTAGCGTTCAGCCAAAGACAGAAACAGCCCGGTGACTCATTTTCGCCTGGCACCTGGACGCTTGCCGCTTCGACGCTGTCATTCGACGCCATCCACGTCGCAGGAACGAGTCGATGCGGGTCTGACGCGCCGTCACGCGCCGGTTGCCGAAAGCGCCGCCGCCTGATAGGCTCTAGACCGTGTCCGCCTGTTCAATGCAACCAACGAGGTCGTCCATGTACGCTGCCCGTCTGAACATTCTGCGCCAGATCGCGGCCGACGCCGGTCTGGATGCCATCCTGCTCCTGCCCGGCCGCAACCTGATCTACCTGACCGGCCAGCAGTTCCACCTGATGGAGCGCCCAACGGTGGGCATCTTCCCGCGCGCGGGCGACCCGGTGATCATCTTGCCCGCGTTGGAAGTCGCCAAGTTCGCCACGCCGCCCTACCCCCTCCAGACCTTCACCTACACCGACACCGACGGCCCCGAAGCCGCTTTCGCGGCGGGCCTGGCCACCGCCGGGCTGGCCGGCAAACGCGCCGGGGTGGAAGGGCTGGTCATGCGCTACGCCGAGATGCAGCTCCTGCTGCGCCACGCGCCGGGGATCACCCTGGACGATGCCACCGGGCCGCTGGCCGCGCTGCGCCTGTGCAAGGCGGCGGACGAAGTCGCCGCCATGCGCCGGGCGATCCAGATCAGCGAGGAAGCCTTGCGCCAGACGGTCGCCAGCGTGCGGCCCGGCCAGACCGAGCAGCAGATCGCCAACGCGCTGCTGATCGCCATGCTCCAGGGCGGCGGGGGCAGCCTGCCCTTCGAGCCGATCGTGCTCGGCGGGCCGCACAGCGCCCTGCCCCACGGCGTGCCAGAAGCGCGCCCCGTGCTGGAAGGCGAGCTGCTCCTGTTCGACTACGGCACGAGCATCGGCGGCTACAATTCCGACATTACCCGCACCTTCGTCCTGGGCGAACTGCGCGATGCCCGCCTGGTGGACGCCTACGCCGCCGTCCTGGCGGCCAACACCGCCGGGCGCGCGGCGGCCGGGCCGGGCGTGCCCGCCCAGGAAGTCGACCGCGCCGCCCGCGCCGCGATCGTCCAGGCCGGGTTTGGGGCGTATTTCACCCACCGCACCGGCCACGGCCTGGGGCTGGAGACCCACGAGCCGCCCTACATCCGCGAGGGCAATGCGGACTTGCTGGAAGTCGGCAACGTCTTCACGGTCGAGCCGGGAATCTACCTGCCCGACATGGGCGGCATCCGCATCGAGGACGACGTCCTGATCACGCCCGACGGGGCCGAGTCGCTGACCACCTTCCCCCGCGAGTTGCAGTCGATCGGGGGGTAGCCCGGTCGCCTGATCGAGAATTGGAGGCGTATCCATGAAACTGGCCGAAGCGCTGATCCTGCGCGCCGATACCCGCAAGCGGATCGAGCAGCTCCGCGAACGTCTGGCAGGCAACATCCAGGTGCAGGAGGGCAGCGATCCGCACGAAGACCCCCAGGCCCTGCTGGAAGAACTGCCGCGCCTGGTGCGCGAGTTCACGGACCTCGTGAAGCGGATCAACCAGACCAACGCGGCCACGCCGTTCGAGCCGGGAGTCACGCTGACCGATGCCCTGGCGGAGCGCGACGCGCTCGCCATCGAGCGCAGCGTGCTGACCTCCGCCATCCAGTCGGTGGCGCAGCCGGTCAACCGCTACATGCGCTCGGAACTGCGCTCGATCACGACCGTCAACGTGGGCCAACTCCAGAAGCAGGCCGACGACCTGGCGCGCCGCTACCGCGAGCTGGACACGCGCATCCAGGCGATGAACTGGGCCGTCGATGTGATCGAAGACTAAAAAACGCTATTGGCTCTTGGCTCTTAGCTTTTAGCTAATAGCCAACAGCAAATAGCCAATAGCCATAGTTGGTAGTGGATTTCTAGCCGGAGCGAGCACAACCCGCGCTGACCGGGCAAGTTCAGCACATGGCCGCCGCAAGGCGCTAATCGCATGAGGGGCCATGCGAACCGGGTTCGATTCCCGTCGTTCACCGGGCATGCCCAGCATTGTGACAGGCGTACCGGGCACCGCGCAATGTCAGCACCACGTGCTGATCGGCCAGTCCTCCGCGAGGGTGGGACAGGGGACTTTGGAACGGCGGAGTCGTCGCTCCCGCCGCGGCATTGCTTAAAAGGCAAACGAACCGCAAAGACGCCAAGAACGCCAAGAAAAACAAGAGAAAAAGCACAATCCTCGTATGTACTTCCTCCTGCTTTTCCTCTGCGTCCTTGGCGTCTTTGCGGTTCAATCCGTCTTTGTTCAAACCTGGCCGAATGGCTATTGCCGCCAATCCGATTCTCGGCTAGGATGGACACGGTGACAGAAACCGAGGCGACCATGATCCTGCTGTACGAGTCGATTCTCCTGTGCGACATGCATATGGATGTCTCCCCCGCGGACAGGAAAGGTGCGCCCCCGGCTCTGTAATAGATTTGCTAATATTCTGCTATCAGGATCGGCAGACACAGGCCGCGGGCGCACCCCGCGGCCTTTTTGTTTGCCTGTGTCTCTTGTTTCCCGGTCGAAAACCGGAGAGGTTTCACCATGAAGCACATCGCAACCCTCCAATCCATGCGCACCTTTCTGATCGTCTGGGCCGGGCAGCTCGTCTCGCTGCTCGGCTCGCGCATGACCCGCTTCGCCCTGATCGTCTGGGCCTACCAGCAAACCGGCGACGCGACCACCCTGGCCCTGCTGGGCTTCTTCAGCTACCTGCCCTACGTGCTGGCCAGCCCCATCGCCGGCGTGTGGGTCGACCGCCTGGACCGCCGCAAGGTCATGATCCTGGCCGACTGCGGCGCGGCGCTCTCCACCGCCGGGCTGCTGATCCTGTACGCCAGCGGCAACCTGCACATCGGACACCTCTACCTGGCGGAAGGGCTGTCCGGCTTCTTCGAGGCGTTCCAGGCTCCGGCCTATACCGCCGCCAGCAGCCTGCTGGTGCCCAAGGCCCACTACGGCCGGGCCAGCGGCCTGCGCTCGTTGGCGCTCAACGCGGCGGACGTGGTCGCGCCCGCCTTCGCCGGGCTGCTGCTGGGCCTGATCGGCATCCGAGGCGTGATGCTGCTCGACCTCGTCACCTTCGGGGCGGCGATGGGCACGCTGTTCGCCGTGCGCTTCCCGACCCCGCCCGCCCGCGCGGCGGAAGCATCCGGCCGTCCCGGCCTGAAGGCCCAGCTCACCTTCGGCTTCCGCTACATCCTCGCCCGCAAGGGGCTGCTGGGACTGCTGCTGATCTTCACCTGTATCAACCTCTTCGCCGCGCTGACTTACTTCGGCGTGCTGCCGGCCATGATCCTGACCCGCAGCGGCGGCGACGAGCTGGCCCTGGCCAGCGTCCAGGGCGCGCTGGGCGCGGCTGGGGTGGCCGGCGGGATCGTGGTCAGCCTGGGCGGGCTGCCCAAACGGCGCATCCACGCCGCGTTGGGCCTGACCGCGATCTCGTTCGCGGGCGACTTTCTGTTCGCGGCCGGGCGGAGCGTGCCGGTCTGGGTGATCGCGGCCTGCGTCTCCTCGTTTTTCATCCCGATCCTGATCGCCGGGGAGCGCGCCATCTGGCAAACCAAAGTCCCGCCGGAAGTGCAGGGGCGGGTCTTCGCCGCGCAGAACATGGCGCGCACGGCTATGATGCCGCTTGGCTATCTGCTGGCCGGGCCGCTGGCCGACCGGGTCTTCGAGCCGGCCCTGATGCCCGGCGGGGCGCTGGTGAGCGTCTTCGGCGGGCTGGTGGGCACCGGCCCCGGCGCGGGGATGGGGGCCATGTTCCTGTTCACGAGCCTGGGGGGCGTGCTGCTGTGCCTGGGCGGCTACGCGATCCGGCCCGTGCGCCGCGTGGAGCTGGACCTGCCCGACTTCGACGCCGTGACCGAGCCGCGTACCAGCCGCGACACCGGCGAGGCGGCGGCCGTCCCGGCCACGGTGTAGCACAGTCCACGCCAAACAAAACGAGGCGTGGGGGAGCCTCCCCACGCCTCATCGATCGCGCGCCCGATCGAGGCGTTGCCTATTGGGGGTAGACCAGCAGGCGATCCAGAAGTTGATTGTTGACGAACACCGTCACGCCCCGGACGCCAGCGGACAGCACCGTCTGCTCGATTTGGGCGCGAGCATAGGCCGCGTCACACGGCTCCGCACTCTGCGCGAATTCACCCTCCAGCATCACGATCGCGTGCCGGTTGCGATCCACGGCGACGCTGCGAATCGTCAGCGCGGAGCGACTCAGCGGGTTATAGGCTTCCCCATCGTAGAGATCATCCATCGCCAGCAGCGGCAGCAAGGTATAGATGACCTGCCGGTCGGCGTCGACCGGCGCGGTGCTCGGCGTACCAAAAAGCAGCGGGATGTCCGCGCAAGTTCCCAGCCCGGCCAGGTCATGAAGCAAACTCAACCGGACCGGCTCCGAGGCAGGCAGGCTGACCGGGGTAGAGGCCAGATCATCCCCATCGAGCACCGCGCGCAGCACATCGGGCAGGGACTCATAGTCCACCGCCAGCCAGTAAGTGCCGGGCTCCAGCGGCCCCGGATAGGCAAACGATCCATCCGGAGCACTCGCAAAGTCGTTGGACGCTCCGTCCGGACCGGTGAGGTGGATCGTCACCTGCGCGGGCACCGCCTGTCCATTCCGGCCGACCAGTTGCCCGGTCAGCGGCGAAACGGTCTGGGCCTGGAGGCGGGGGAGCGCAGGCCGCGCCCCACCCCAAACCATGAGGGCCAGCGTCACCATGAAAAGCAACCACCCTGCGGAACGCCTCATCGAGTTCTCTCCTGGAGCCGGGTTAACCCAACGCTTCTTCTCTCCGACCCCTGCCCTATTGTACGAGCAATCGCGAGGGAGGGTCTCAGGACCATCCGCCGGACGGGGCAATGCCACTCATGCCGGATCAGGCAACTTCCGGTTTTCGCGCGGCGATAAAGACCTGCCGGGCATGGGAATCCGGACATTCCGCCTCGACGATCTCGAACCCGGCAGCGGCGATCAGAGCCGCCAACCCGGCGCTCGTGAACGGCCACACCCTGGGCACCAACCCGGTCTTGCCGGCCAGCGCCAGCAAACCACCCATCAGCCTCTGTTCCCCCATGCACGGCGTCACGGAAAGCAGCCAGCCTCCCGGCTTCAGCAGCGCATTGATCCGGCGCAAAGCCTGATCGGCATCATCCAGCAGATGCAAAATGTAGAAGGCGAGAACGGCATCGAACGAGCCGGTGGCACAGCGCGCGTCAAACAGGCTGGCCTGGGCGTAGTCGACGTTGGTGATGCCGCGCCCTTCGGCTTTGGCCTGGGCGATCGCGATCATCCGGGCCGAAGTATCGAGCGCGTGAATCAGCGCCACCTCGCCCGCGATCTCCTGGGCGATGCGGCCCGTCCCGCAGCCGACATCGAGCACGACATCCCCGCGCGTGAGGTACGCCCTCACCTTTTCGATCATGGCCAGCGTCACCGCCCAGTCGCCTTCCTCTTCCCGATCGTAGGTGCTCGCCGCCCTGTCCCAGAACTTGATTGATCGATCCATGTTTGGCCCCCTCTTGATTGGCCCCTGCCCGGTCTAGCGATGCTTCCCTATTGTGAGGACGACATTGCCCTTTTTGTGCCCGGCCTCGACGTAGCGGTGCGCCTCGACGACCTGTTCCAGCGGATAGCTGCGATCGATGACCGGCTTCAGCTTCCCCGTCTCAATGAGTTCTTTGAGGAAGGGGAGGTCATCGATCTTCTCGCTGCCGCCCGAATCCTTGTGCACGTCCAGGTAGCAGCGGGTCATCTTCTGGGCCTTCTGGCGCTGCGCGGCGGGCAGCTTGCCCACCGCGTCGAAAATGACATCATACGTCTCCCCGCGTTCGGTGAAATCCTCCTGGGTGTAATCGATGACCTGATCCGCGCCCAGCGATTTGACCCATTCCAGGTTGGCGGTGCCGCACACGGCGGTCACCTCAGCCCCGAAGTGGTTCCGCGCAAGCTGGACGGCGTTCGTGCCGACCGCGCCCGACGCGCCATACACCAGCACCTTTTGGCCGGGCTGAATCTGGCCCTTGCGCAGAATGCGCAGCGCGGTCATCGCCGCGCCGGGCACGGCGGCGGCTTCCTCATAGGTCAGGTTGGCGGGTTTGAGGGCCAGCGCCCCATCCTCCGGCAGACACTTGTACTCGGCATAGCCGCCGAAATTCGCCGCGAAGGTCGATCCGAAGACCGCGTCGCCAGGCTTGAAGCGGGTGACGCCCCGGCCCACCGCTTCGACCTCCCCGGCCAGCTCCATCCCCAGGATTTTCCGCCTTGGCCGGAACAGACCCAGGTACAGCCGCGCACCCAGCCACATCGCGCGCGGGACGGTGAAACTGCGCATCCTCACGTCGCCGATGGTCACGGTCGTCGCGTGGACTTTCACCAGGACTTCGTGGTCTTTGGGCGTGGGTTTGGGCACTTCCTGGAGCTGAAGCACCTCCGGCGGCCCGTATCGAGTGTAGACAATCGCTTTCATGTTTTTTCTCCAGGGCCGGTCTTCAAGCCACCGCGAGGACGACGTGGCCCGTCCGCTGCCCGGCCTCGACGTAGCGGTGCGCCTCGGCGGCCTGGGCCAGCGGATAACAACGGTCGACGACCGTCGTGATCACCCCCGCCTCGACCAGCGCCCTGATCTGCTCAAGATCGGCCGGCGTCTCGGAGGACAGTGCGCAGATCACTTTCTTGCCGCCGCGAATCGACGTCCACAACATTTGGACGAGCTGCTTCATTTTGAAGCTGGCCAACTGGTAGCGCCCGCTGGATGTAAGCGAGTGCTTGCAGCGCGCGAACGAGCTTTTGCCCAGGACGTCGAAGATCAGGTCGTAGGTTTCTCCATTCCGGGTGAAGTCCTCGCGGGTGTAGTCGATGACCGCGTCCGCGCCCAGGGCTTTCACCATCGCCAGACGCGCCGTGCCGCATACCCCGGTTACGTGGGCGCCGTAATACTTGGCGAGCTGGAGCGCCGCCGAGCCGATCGCGCCCGACGCGCCGTTGATCAGGACCTTCTGGCCGGGCTGGATGGCCGCTTTCTTGAGGAGGCTCAGCGCGGTCAAGGCCCCATACGGCACGCTGGCGGCTTCCTGCGGGGTCAGGTTGGACGGCCTGATGGCGACCATCCCGCTTTCCGGCATGCACAGGTACTCGGCATACGCGCCGAAGCTGGGGCCGCGATAGCCAAACACCCGGTCGCCGGCCTTGAAGCGCGTGACCGCGCTGCCGACCGCTTCCACTTCCCCGGCGAATTCGCTGCCCAGGATGGGCTTGCGCGGCGTGCGCCAGCCAAATGCCTGCCGCGAGAGCAGCCAAAACAGGGCGGGCATCGAAAAGGTGCGCGGCGTGGTCGTGTTGAACTTGCGGGCCAGGACGTCCCCAAAGCAGACGGACGTCGCGGAAATGCGGATCAGGAGTTCATCGGCCTTCGGCGCCGGTTGGGTGACTTCCTGGAGCTGGAGGACATCGGGCGATCCATACTGGGTATACACAATGGCTTTCATGAGTTTCCTCACCGTTTGATTCGGTTGGTCTAACTGTTCAGGCCGGTCGTCAACAATGCAGCCCGGCTCGTCATTCGGGATCGTAGGTGAACACTTCTTCCAACGGCACGCCGAAGACGTGGGCGATGCGAAAGGCCAGCTCCAGCGATGGGGAGTACTTGGCGGCTTCGATGGCGACGATGGTCTGGCGCGTCACCCCCACCTTGTCGGCCAGTTCCTGCTGGGTCATTTCATCGTGATAGAAGCGCAACTTGCGGATGTTGTTGCTAATCGGTGTCTCGGTCATCTTAGAATCCCCGCCGGTAGAAATAGAACTGGGACAGATCGCTCACGATCTCGGAGACCACCCCGGCGCAGATGAAGATGATGAACATCACCGCCGGCGGCTGGGACAGCACCAGCGCGGCCATCGCCAGGATGACGCCGGCCGAAAACACATACAGCGAGCGGCTCGTGGCTTTCAGCTCGATCAGCCTGTCGCGCTCGTCGGTGATCTCAGGGCCTTCCTCCCGCGTGGCGATCGCGTTCGCGATGTAGAAGACGATGGTGAGGACGATCTTGGCGGCGACCGTCACCGGAATCAGGATCAGGAAGAACGCGCCCCAGAAGTGGAAGACCTCCGGTGCGTAGGCGTCCGCCTGCGGGTAGCGCTGGATCATGAGCGCGGAATAGACGACCACGATCAGCACCGTGCTGACCATGCTCATGAGGCTGCGCCGTTCTTGAAAGGACATTTTCATCCCCCTTGTGTCTGCTGAGTTTTACTCAACGTCAAATTTACCTTGCATAGAGTATCATACACCAGACACAATGTCAAGTATATTTTACATCGAACAGGATGATCTGATTCAGGAGGGGAGTCTCGGTGTGGGGTTGTGGATTGCGGATCAACTTACCGAGAAGGACGTCAAGTGCTCAGCTTTGGCATGGCAGGTGGCCCTCACCCTGCCTCTCTCTCACTCAGGACCAGGGACTTGAAGCCGTAGGGTTGGTACGGCTCCCCTTCTCCCTGAGGGAGAAGGGGCCGGGGGTTGAGGGACTGATTCCGGCGACGGCCAGGCGCAATCTGTCCCGGTGATAGTGTAGAAATCAACCCAACAACGATCCGTGGGGACGCCAGGGCGGGTCTGGGCGCTGTGACCAGCGTGACCCCGCCCGATATGCGTCAGGTAAGCCCACCGGGCTTTGGGGAGCGCACTGACCAGAGGCTTGTCCGGCGAAGGCAGGCGATTGGCACGCGGCGAACGGGTCAGTGACCCGTCCCTACATGGCCCGGTCGGCCTCGAATTCTCAATGATGACAATGCCCGCCTAATTCGCCCGCCGTACCACCGTGCTCATCCCGATCGCGGGCAGCCAGACGGTGATCGTGGTGCCCTGGCCGGGGCCGCCGCTGTCGGCGCGGATGCGCCCGCCGTGGGCGCGCACGATCTCGGCCGTGATCGCCAGCCCCAGCCCGGTGCCGCGCCGGGGGCCGCGCGCCTTGTCCACCTGGTAGAAGCGCTCGAAGATGCGCGGCAGGTCTTCCTGGGGGACGCCCTGCCCGGTGTCGCTGACCGCGATCCGCACCCCGCCCTCCCCCGGCCCGACCGCCACCCGCACCGCCCCACCCCCCGGCGTGAACTTGAGCGCGTTGTCGATCAGGTTGGTCAACACCTGGGCCAGCCGGTCGCCGTCGCCCGTCACCTCCGGCGCGGGCTGGATGTCCCGCACGAGTTGGATGCCCGCCTCGCGCGCCCGGATCGTCAGCCGCTCGGCCACCGCCGCCGCGACCGCCCCCACGTCCACCCGGCCCTGGTGCATCGACAGCCGCCCGGAGGAAATCCGGGCCAGGTCGAGCAGCTCGCCCACCAGCCGGTTGAGCCGCCCCGCCTCGTCGAAGATGATCCGGGCGTGGTAGGCCGGGTCCTTGCTGGCCCCGTCGATGATCGCCTGGGAGAAGCCCTGGATGCTGGTCAGCGGGGTGCGCAGGTCGTGCGAGACGTTCGCCAGGAAGTCCTGCTGGGCGACCTGGGCCGCCTGCACCTGGGCCGCCATGTGGTTGAAGGCCTGGGCCACGTCGCGCACCTCGTCCGGCCCGCTGACCGGGACGCGCTCCGCGTAGTTGCCCGCCGCGACCTCGCCCGCCGCCTTCTGCAACCCGAACAGGCCGCGCAAGATACCCTGGCTGGTGATCCAGGCCATGAGCAGGGCCACGCCCAGGCCCACCGTCCCGGCCTCCAGCAGCGGGAGCAGCACCGACGTTCCAAACAGGCGCAGCACCTCCCGCCAGGACGATTCCGGGCGCGGCGCGGCGAAGAGCAGCAGGGCGTCGGCCTGGCGCGTCTGGATGTGGTCGCCCACGATCAGCCACTCCTGGCCGTCCTGCACGAAGCTGCCCTCCAACAGGCCGTCCGGGCTGTTTTGACCCGCCGGGCTGTTCGGACCGGCCGGCCCATTGGGTCCGCTCTGGCTCAGGCGGAAGTCGACCGCCGCCCCGACGCCGAGCGTGCCCAACGAATCGTAGATGATCGCGCCCTCCGGCGAGGCGGCGATCACGCGCGTGTTGGCGCTGGAGGCGATCCGGTCGAGAGCCTGGGCCAGGCGGCTGGGAAGCGCGTTGAGCAGCAGCCCGGCGGCGATCTCACGCTGAGCGGCGGCGCGGGCCAGGGTCGTCAAGCGGGCCACGATCGGTTCCCTGGCGACCGGCTGGCCGCGCAGGATCAGCACCAGCAGCAGGCCGCTCACCACCAGGGTGACGACCAGGACGACCAGGTAGGACAGCAGCAGTCGGGCGCGCAGACGGTTCATCATGCCCTCAGGATAACATGCAGATGTAAACAAAGTGTGGACGCCAGCTAAAGGCATTGTAACCCCGAATGTGACCAGACCGGGGAACGGACGAGTCCTCCCATCGTTTGCGCCAGGGCAATCGCATCAAAAGCAGACTGAACCGCAAAGACGCCAAGGACGCCAAGGAAAAGCGCGGAGAAAGGCAGAAATGGAAGAACTTGCAGCTCAATGGCATGGAAGCCGAAGGGATTCCTCGGTGAAGTCCTTCCTCTGTGTCCTCCGCGTTCTCCGTGGTGAGATGTCTTTCCCATTTGATGCGATTGCCCCATCGCTTGCGCCCCCCCGTGTCTGTACGATAATGAACGCCGTATGAGGATTGGGATAAGGACTCGACCATGGCCCAGGACAAACAGAGTACCCCCGTCGCGGCTCGCATCGCCGACCTCCAGCGCCGGCTCAGCGCGGCCCGCGCGGCGCAGGACCACGCCGCCGAAAGCGTCATCCT
>CAZHMJ010000055.1:0-20498 GCA_964533805.1 uncultured Anaerolineae bacterium
GCCTGCCTGCTGACCCTGTTCGACGCCGACTTCACCGAACCGCTAGCACCCGGCCAGGAAGTGCTCCTGACCGTCTACGGCAACACATTCCCGCTGGCTTTGTGGCAGCTGACCCTGCCCTGATGGCTGGCTTAGGGCCGGGTCAGGAGCGCGCTCACCAGCAGATGGATGAGCCAGCCCACCGTGATCCACAGCCCAAAAGCGCCGTGCAGTCGGGCGGTGCGGCCCTGGGCCTGGTGCAGCCGGGCCATCTCTGTGCTGGTATTAACGATCTGGATCAGGCGGTAGGCTTCCGGAGCCGTGCCCAGCACAACCAGGGTTGGCCAGGGCATCACCCCGGCCAGCACCAGTACGCCTACCAACACGTAGGCGCCCACGACCAGGACCACGTACTCGACCCGCGCCGCAGACAGGCCAAAGCGCACGGCCAGCGTGCGTTTGTTGACCGCGCGGTCGGCCTCGATGTCGCGGATGTTGTTGGCATGCAGGATCGCGGCGACCATGCTGCCCACCGGCAGGCCGACCAGCAGCGGGACGGCGCTCGTCTGGCCGTGGCTCATGATGTAATACGCGCCCAGAATCATCAAAGGCCCCATGAACACGAAGACCGCCAGCTCGCCCAGACCGTGATACGACAGCGGGAACGGCCCGGCCGTGTACGTGACCACCACGAGCACCCCGCCCAGCCCGATCCAGATCAGCAACGGCCCGCTCTGTGTCACCAGAAACAGGCCGATCAGGACACCGGCCAGCGTCGTGCCGATCGCCCCGGCCAGAACCTGCCCCGGAGTCAGCACCCTTTGCTTGATGACCATCCCCTGCCCGGCCTGCTTGAGCTTGTCCGCCCCGCGCCGGTAGTCTTCATATTCATTGATCAGGTTGGCGGCGATCTGGAGGAATAGGGCCGCGATCAGGGACAGGACAAACGTCACCGGCTCGAACACCCCGTCCTGAATCGCGATGACCGCCGCCACACCGAGCGGGGCATAGGTCGCGGTCAGGGTGCGCGGGCGCGACGCGCGATACCAGGCTGCCAAGCGGGGGGATGCCTCCAAGAGACTCATTTCGAACGTAACTCCCTGTGAGACCAGCCAATAAGCATTCTAGAGACCACCTTACCACCGGGTCAGTCTGCCGGCCAATCCGCCGGACTGGCAAAGCGGCTGCGCAGTTCGGTGGACGAAATGTCGGACCGGAATATTTCCGGCGAAATTGGCGTGAATAAATCCTCGAAGCCGGGCGGGACGGGAACCTGGGCCAGAGTCCGGAATCGCCCCTCGTGCAGACGGCCGGCCACCAGAAAACTGGAGCCCAGGCTACGGATCACGTTGAGGGAAGCCAGCATCGCCTCCCGACTCTCGCCATAATAGTGTGGGTTGACCAGCCGCGACGCGGTATCGAAGCCGACCACGAAAACGCTGCCCGGAAACAGCCGGGCCTTCTGTTCGAACAGCGGCGCGGTCGTGAGCAGCAGGTTGCCGCGCCCATAGAACTGTTCCAGGCGCTGGCGGACATCCGCCTCCAGCAGGGGTGGCTTGTCCACGTTGTGAACCGACAACTCATAGAACGCTTCCCGGCCGGCGATCTGGCTGGCGACATGGGCTAACTGCAAATGCCCTCCGTGCAGAGGGTTGAACGCCCCCGGCAGGATAACCACATCCCGTGGCAGGGTCTGGGTCACGCTCCGGTCGATCCCGATCTGGATCGCGGGCAGGTCACCGCGCAGGACCTGGAGGATCAGGTCCGGATCATCGACCTGCCGGACTTCGACCTGCTCCGTTTCCAGCAGGCCCAGGTCGAGGCCGTTGTCGATCCCGCAGGCCTGGGCCAGCGCGTGCAGCACCAGGCGGCTGACCACTTCCTCCTCGCCTGACCGGTCGCGCGCGCCCTTCTCCAGGACCAATGTATAGCTCGTCGTGCCGGCTTCGTCGCGCACGGCCACTTCGCAGCGATGCCGTCCGCGCCGGGGTCGATCGGTGATCAGAGCCGCGGTGCAGGCCAGGCCAATCGCCGGCGTTCCCTCCGCCGCGAGCTAGCGCGCCCGCCGGTAAGCCGTGGTCGCGAGAATGACCGAGGTCTCCGGGGAGACATAGTGCACCGGCTGGAACCCGATGAACCGGTCGAACGCGGCATAACTGTAGGGCAGAGTGACTTCCAACACGGTACGCGTCGCACCAGGGACGGCCAGCAGCCAGGCCAGCGCCTGACTCCCGCCGCCGCTGATCGCCAGCGCGGCCTGGACAGAACAATCATGGATGCGATGAATGACAGAAAAGATTCGTGGATCCAAAAAGGCCAGCCCTTCTCCATGCCCCCGGTGCAACGCGCAAAGTATACCCGCCACCGGGCCATCCGCCACGCGCCCCATGCCCTGCCAGGGCCACAAATCCTGGTCAGGTTGGGATTGACGCAACCGGAGGGGGCGGCTACAATTGCAGGGTCGACCGCCTGACGCCCCTGGCGTCAGTTGTCGCTCTATGGCACGGTTGGGGTGCAGGCATGGAACATCACACGCCGGATTCCCCGATTGAGATAGGCGCCACGCGTCACGCCAGCATCAACGACTTGCACGCGGGAACCCTCTCTGCTGAGCAGAGTGCGATTCAATCCCTGCAAGCGGAGACCGTGGTCACTCATCTCAGTGCAATCGGCAGCGGGCGGACCTCGTCCCTGGAGACACAGACCAGCGCCCTGGGCGCTGTCCAGACTCACCAGGCTGAGGCACGAACCAGCGTGATCGGCGTCATGGAGGCCGAACAGGCCACGCTGATCCGGTCGTTCGTGCACGTCTTGCAGGCTGCGGATGTCCGGGTCTATGACAACACGGTTGTTGGCTTGCTGCTGGCTCGTCAGGTCCAGGGCAGCATCCGTCCGATTTTTGACCTGCGCGGGGTGATCGTCCTGGGGTTGGTCATCGGGCTGGTCCTCAGACTGGCGGCATCAAACGCTAAGAAGACGCCATAACAGACTAAATCATCTGTAGGGAGAAGCAACGTCAATGTCTGAAACAATTGTGCTGGAAGCCCAGCCACGCACCGTCATCGGCAAGCAGGTCAAGCAACTGCGCGCGGAATCCCTGATTCCGGCCGTTGTCTACGGCCCCACGCTGGATGCCGCCCTTCAACTTCAGATTCCCGAAAAGGAACTGCAAGAATCGCTCAAGGCCGCCGGCGGCACCAATCTGATCGAACTCCGGGTTGGTGGCAAGAAGATCAACTCGCTCGTCCGTGACGTGCAGCGGGACATCCTCACCCCCAACATCCTGCATGTCGATTTCTACGCCCCCGACATGAACGTCAAGCTGCGGACGGAAGTGCCGGTCGTCCACATCGGCGAGTCGCCCATCGTGAGGTCTGGCCAGGCGATCATCATCACCGAGGTCAATGCGGTCGAAGTGGAATGCCTCCCCGGCAACATCCCGTCCCACCTGGAAATCGACCTGTCCGGCCTGACCGAAATCGGCGCGACGATTACTGTGGCCGACCTGAAGGCACCGGCTGACGTGGAAATCGTCACCGATCCTGAGGAAATCCTGGTCCGCACCGACTATGCCATGGCCCTCGAAACCGAGGAAGAAGAAGCTGTGGCGGTCGACGCTGAGGCCGTGGAAGTCATCAAGCGTGGCAAGGAAGAGGAAGAAGAGGAATAACCCCCTCTTTACTCCAGTCTGTTTGCACACAGGGAGGGCAGCGACCCTCCCTGTGTTTTGTGTCTCCACCTAGTCCAGCGGTTCGTCTTCGTTGTTCTCATCCACACTCGCGTCCCCAGCAATCGCCACGCCGCCCGCCAGCTTGCGGGCAAAGACCAGGTAGCCGGTGTGGGCCACCATCTGGTCTTCCGGCCGGATGCGCCCCGGCGACGTTTTGTACTGGCGCAGCAGAAGTTCCTCGACCTCGACCATGAACCACTGCTCGCTGTGCAGCGCGTCAACCAGGACCGCGACCTGATTGATGGTGGGGACCAGCGATCCCAGGAAGCCCCCACCCTGTAAGGCGTGGTGAGCCTGATCCAGGAACTCCCAGGGATTATGCATGTCCAGAAAAAGCGCGTGGACGTTCTCCTGGTCGAAGCCCTCCACCACGTCCTTGAGGATGAACGTCACGCGGCCGTCCAGCCCGGCCTGGCGCAGGTTGTCCTGGGCGATCGCTTGCATCTTCTCGCGACGCTCGTAGCTGTAGACCATCCCCTCCGGCCCGACCATGCTCGCCAGGGTCAGCGTCAGCCCGCCGCAGCCCGTTCCCGCTTCGATCACCCGGCAGCCCGGCTGGATTCCCAGTTTGAGGAGGATGTAACCCAGGTCTTTGGGGTAAATGATCTGCGACTCGCGCCGCAGATTGAGAATCACATCTTCGAGATTGGGCCGCAGCATCCACACCGGGTTGCCCAGGTGGGTTTGCAGCCGGTAACCAAACGGCAAGCCAACCAGCTCATCATACAGAATCACACCGTGATGGGTCTGCAAACGCCCGCCCGGTTTGATCCGCCGCAGGAATGTCTTGCGATCGCGGTTGACGAACAAAACCTGGTCGCCATAGGCCACTTTGGATTCGTTTTGCATGACTTCACACTCCAAACTGGGAATTACTCCAGAACACACGTCTTATAGGCGCACAACTCACGATTCCAGGTCATTCCTGGCGGGGGGAGGGAAACTTATTCACGATGTTAGTCCGCAGGTAAGACAACTGGTGTATGATTGATCGTGCAGCTAACCGGCGATTTTGACCACAGTCACGGTTGCAAAGGACTGAAAGAATGCTAAACTATCCTCACAGGGTGGTGATGTCGCGCCTCGCACCACCACAGAAGGGAGATACCTGGCATGAAGCGGATTCTAGTTGTCGATGACGAAATCGGCGCACTGACCTTAATCGGCATTATGCTTGAGCGCGGCGGATTCAGTGTCCTCAAGGCCAAGGACGCTCAGGCCGCTTTGGCAGAACTCGATAAGGAAACGCCCGATCTCATCATCCTGGACGTGATGATGCCGGGTATGAACGGGATCGAGTTGTGCAAGGTGATTCGCAGCCGGACGGAAACCAGCATGATTCCGGTGCTGATCCTTTCAGCCCGCGGTGACGCGGAAAGCGTGATGCGCGGGATGGACGCCGGGGCCAACGATTACCTTCCCAAGCCGATCCTGCATCATGACCTCGTTGATAAAGTTCGCAAAATGCTGGATATGAATACTGTCACAGAATAGGCTTCTTTCCTGATCGCGACAGAAAAAGCCCGCAAGCGACACGGGCTTTTTCTATTTCCCTCCCCGGGTCACGTCCCTCTGCCTCGCTAGCTGGTCCCGTAGAGCTGGCGGTAGACGTGGTAGTGCTCGTAAATCCGCTGCACGTACAACTGTGTCCCGCTGATGGCGATCGCCTCCATGAAGAGATCGGGGTCGCTGCCCGCCGCCTCCAGCCAGGAGGCGGCGTTCCCCGGCCCGGCATTGTACCCGGCCAGGGCCACCGGGGTATTGAAGTCGAACCGGTTGAGTTGCTCCCACAGGTAGTACGCCCCGAACGCAATGCTCGCATACGGCCGGAACAAGACCGTAGGCTGGTAGTCTGGCCACGCCAGCTGCTGCGCGATGTAGTCCCCGGTCGAGGGGATCACCTGGGTCAGCCCCTTTTCCCCGGCTGCGGCAGTCGCGTACCGGTCAAACAGGCTTTCCTGGCGAATCAGAGCGAACAGCAGTAAAGGATCGATCCCTCGTGCCTGCGCCTCCGGCAGCACCAGGTCGGAATAGAAAGCCGGATAACGCATCCGGGCCAGGTAGGGAGGCGCGTCCAGCGTCTCCACGTCCGCAGCCTTTAGGATGTTGGCCGCCCCGACGATCGAGTAGGTGTACACCCCGATCCCGCGCAGCCAGATCGCAAGCTGGTAGGACTTGAGCGGATCGGACTTGTAATCATCCATCAGGCTGGAAAACTCCTCACCGGCCTCGTTGACCGCTTGCAGGGTCCAGAGCTCCGCCCCGGCGATCACGCGCGGATCGGCCTGAAGCTCGGCCGGCAGGGGCCACAACGCGTCGGTCTGAGTGATTCCGAACGTGGCCCGCATCCAATCCTCGGCCTGGCCTAACTCAAGCTGGTTGTCAAACTCGAAACGGTACGCGGCAGGCGGCTGGAACATCGCCCTACCGAGCAGCAAGTCTTCTGCCCGGATGCTGAAGTAGCCGCCGGGGTCCGCCGCCGCGGCGGCCTGCAAGGCTGTCTGCGCCTGGGTCGTGTTGCCACTGTGCAGGGCCAGCTTGCCCAGCCACAGATAGGCCGCCGCCACATCCGGCCCGCTGCCGGTCGCGCCCAGGGCTGCCAGCAGGCGTTCGGCGGTCGCCGTCTCTCCCCGGTTGATAGCAGCCGTCGCGGCCCGCAGCAGCCCATCCATCGCCCACTCATTGCCCGGATACTCGCGTCCAAGCCGCTCGTAGGCTGCCAGCGCCTCGGCGGGCTGGTTCTGCGACTCGTATAGATACGCAACACGCCACAACGCCTCCGAAGCTTCCGGAAGCTGGGGATAGGTGTCCACGAGCGACTGGTAACGCTGGATCGCGCCAGGCACATCGCCGCCGAGAAAGACCGTCCGGCCCTGTTCGAGCAGCGCCGCGCCGAATTCAGGACTGGTTGGGTACTGGTCGAGGATGGTCTGAAAGGCAGTCATCGCCGCCGAGCTGTTGCCGGTTTCGCGGTAGGCCCGGCCCAGCAACAGGTGCACGTCCGCCGGAATATCGGCCAAAGGAACCTGGGAGGTGAGTTGGTACAGCGCGCTGATCGCCCCCTGATAGTCCTCCGCGGCCACGGCAACCCGCGCCCAGAGGGTCGGGTCGACGGACTGGTTGGCATCGAGCAGCCGGACCAGCGCCTGGTAAGCGTATTCTGTTTCCGGATAGGTGCTCAGCAGCGTCTGGAAGCGTTGGTAAGCGCCCGCCGTATCCCCGCTGGCAGCCAGCGCCTGCCCCGCCAGCAGCATGATTTCAGCCCGGTACCCGGCATTCTGGGCCTGGGACAGGATGGCGTCGTACTGCGCCACGGCTTCCAGGGGCCGCCCAATGTTCAGGTAAACCTGGGCGACTCGCTCGCGCAGTGCCAGCAGCGGCACGGCCCCGCGCCCGGCGTCGATCGCCTGCCCATAAGCGGCTAGCGCCTCATCGGTCAGGCCCTGTGCCAGATAGGCATCCCCGATGCGCTCGTGGACATAACTGTCGATCACACCTGGGCGCAACGCGAGATACTGTTGGAAATCAATGATCGCCGGCTGCCACTGGCTCAGCCCCAGCATCGCGTCCCCCCGCATGAAATACGCCTGCGGCACGCGGCTATCCGTGGGATACTGCGCCAGGAACGAAGTCAGCGCGTTGACCGTCTCCTGAAACAACCCTTCCCGCAGAGCAGCCTCTCCCAGACCGTACGCGGCTGAGGCCCGCACCTCGGCCGGCACGGCCTCGGCGGGCTGGCTCAGCACGGACTGGAAAGTCAGCACGGCTGCTTCGTAATCCCCGTTGGTCAGATGGAGCTGCGCGGTGCGCAGCGCGATATCGGGCACCGGCGTCGGGCTGGGCTCCGGTGTAGGCGGAGCCAGCGGCGTCAGCGTGACAGGCGGAGCTTCCGGCGTGGCCGTGATGATCCAGGGCGTTGGGGCCGGTCCGGCCTGACCGCAGCCCGCCAGCAGAGCCAGGCAACAGCTCAGCACAAAAAACAGTTTGGGTATCGTTATTCGATTCATGGGGAGGGATTATGCCCCAGGGGAGAAAAGTCCGTCAAACCGGTCCCGCCTCCGCGCCGGGCCGCAGGGAGCCGTCCAGCCAGGGCAATCCATACCCGACCAGCAATTTGCCGGCTTCCAGCAGCCCCTCCGCCAGATCAGGCGCGCCGCTGAAAGCCCACCAGTAATCTGGCGCAGGCAGCACTTCAACCCGGAATTCGTCCCACAGCAAGCGCGGCAGACTGATCCGGGCTGCGGGCAACTCAGACCGGCGTCCGGCCGCAATTTGGCGGGCAAGCTGGGGTTGGAAACGTGCAGGCCGGTCAGGATGGGCGAGGACCTGAAAATCGACGACCAGGATGGCGTTCTCTGATGAACGGCGAAATCGAAACAGGCCGCTGTTCCAGGCAAGGGGAGCGCGATCGAGCCGGTAGCCGGCAGCCTCAAGCGCCTGCCCGACCACGGTCAGCAGCCCTTGGCGGAACAGTTCTGAGGCCTGACTCATGCCACTTCGAGGGTGGCCAGAAGCGCGGCCTCCCGATCGGCAGACCAGGTGCGCGCCAGAGCCAGGGCCAGCGGATCAGCCGCCACTGGATCGCGCATCAGGGGAGCGAGAGCCGGACTCGTGTCCTGGCGCGTCCGGGCCAGACGTGCCACCCATGCCAGCCAGATGAGAGCCACATATCCTGTGAAGACAGCCCCTAAAAACAACAGGAAGGCGGCAAGCTCCACCAGGGCGCTACTCGTTCCATTCACGGTGATTTTACCCGGCCCGATTATTCCATCTCAGTCGTTGACCTCATTCTAGGGAGGCGACTGGTCGCTCGCAATTCCTGGGGTGTATGGACTCGGTCATGATTCGGTTATAACCAGGAACCGCATTGCCTTATTTGTGCTTCAAGAGCATCCGACAATGGTTCAACAAACTATGTAAGAAAACCATACAGATTGTCTGTATCTCGCCCCGATCGCCTTTCAACTTCCCAAAAAAGCATTTACTCTCAGGCAGGTTCCCCTCTATCATATAGGAAAGGCGCTTATCGCCCGGAATCATTGTGCATCGTCCAGGAGAGCCATTATGTTGACTGTAAGGCCGTCCGTTCTTCCGGACCTCAGGCGTGGACAGGGATTGGTCGAGTATGCGTTGATCCTCGTACTCGTTGCGATCGTCGTCATTATCGCGGCCGCCCTGCTTGGGGAACAAATCCAGATGATCTACTGCGACATTGTGATCAGCCTGGATGGCGACGCCGATGTGCCGGCCTGCCAGGCCCCCCATGTGACCTGCGCCGGGCTGTCCGACGGCGCTGCGGCCAGTGGGTCAATCAACGTCGAAGCCCTGGTTCAGGACAACAAGGGCGAGGAAAATATCGACCGGGTCCAGTTTTTCGTGGATGGCATGCTGCGCAGGACGGAGTACCAGTCCCGGTATTGCATGGGTTCGGGCGATGCCTCCTGTGCTCCGTACAGCATCGCCAGTCTTGGGTCTGGAAGCCACACCGTCAGTGCCGTGGCGTACGATAGCGACGGCTATTCCGGACAATGCAGCGTGACCTTCACCGTACCCTGAGTGACGGTCGCCGCAGGCATGCCAGCGCCCCGTGCTCAACGGGGCGTTTTTTGTTTCCGGGTCTGGCGGAGGAGGGTCAGGCAAACAAAAAGCCCTCTGGTGGGAGGGCCTTGATAGGCTGGGGGACCTGGACTCGAACCAAGACTAACGGGGCCAGAACCCGTCGTTCTGCCGATTAAACTATCCCCCATCGACATTCGTTATTCTAGCACGCGGGGAACCGATGTCAAGGCTGAATCAGGGAGAACGAGATGCATAGCCAACCCGATCAACCCATCGCCGTCGCACGCAGGAAGCGTTACACTACGTCCGATCTGATCCCAACGTGAAGGTGAAACTCGCATGGAAAATCCGAACCACGAAACCGAAACAACCGCAACGCCCGGCACGCCGGCAGCGCCCTCCAACTTCGTCCGCAATATCGTCGAGGAAGACCTGCGGACCGGCCGGTT
The DNA here is from genome assembly GCA_964533805.1 of uncultured Anaerolineae bacterium. GTDB lineage: Bacteria > Chloroflexota > Anaerolineae > Aggregatilineales > Ch27 > JARKOQ01. The sequence goes on from CAZHMJ010000055.1 coordinate 9,718, forward strand.
TGGCGGTCGCGTTCACACCCGCTTTCCACCGGAACCGAACGGCTACCTGCACATCGGCCATGCCAAGTCGATCTGCCTCAACTACGGGGTCGCCAGGGACTACGGCGGCAAGTTCAACCTGCGCTTTGATGACACCAACCCCACCAAGGAAGAGCAGGAGTACATCGACTCGATCCTCGCGGATGTGCGCTGGCTAGGCGCCGACTTCGAGGACCGGCTGTTTTTTGCCTCGGATTACTTCGACCAGCTCTATCAGTGGGCCGTGCAGCTCATCAAGGCTGGCAAGGCCTACGTCGACCACCTGAGCGCCGACGAAATCCGTGACTATCGCGGCACGCTCACCGAACCGGGCAAGGACAGCCCGTATCGCAACCGCTCGATCGAGGAAAACCTCGACCTGTTCGAGCGTATGAAGAAGGGTGAGTTCCCGGATGGGACATGCGTCCTGCGCGCCAAAATCGACATGGCCTCGCCAAACATCAACATGCGCGATCCGGTCATGTACCGCATCCTGCACGCCGAGCATCCGCGCACCGGCAACCAGTGGTGCATCTACCCGATGTACGACTGGGCGCACGGTCAGAGCGACTCGATCGAGGGAATCACGCATTCGATCTGCACTCTGGAATTCGAAGACCACCGCCCTCTCTATGATTGGTTCATCGAGGCGCTCGGCATCTACCACCCGCAGCAGATCGAGTTCGCCCGCCTCAATATCAACTACACCGTGATGAGCAAGCGCTTCCTGCGGCGGTTGGTACAGGAAGGCCGTGTGCGCGGCTGGGACGATCCCCGGATGCCTACCCTCTCCGGTATGCGCCGGCGCGGCTACACGCCCGAAGCCATCCGCAAGCTGTGTGACCTGACCGGCGTTTCCAAGAGCAACAGCGTGGTCGACATCGCCCTGCTGGAACACTGCCTGCGCGATCACCTCAACCTGACTTCGGCCCGCGTGATGGCCGTGCTCCGCCCGCTCAAGGTGGTGATCGACAACTACCCAGAGGGTCAGGTTGAGTGGATGGAGGCGATCAACAACCCGGAAGACCCGACCGCCGGCACGCGCCAGATTCCCTTCTCGCGCGTGCTGTACATCGAGCAGGAAGACTTCATGGAAGACGCGCCCAGCAAGTTCTACCGGCTGGCGCCGGGCCGCGAGGTTCGCCTGCGCTACGCTTACTTCATCAAGTGCGTGGATGTGGTCAAGGACGCCAGCGGCCAGATCGCGGAATTGCACTGCACCTATGATCCGGAGACGCGCGGCGGGGACGCGCCCGACGGGCGTAAGGTCAAGGCCACCCTGCACTGGGTTTCGGCCGAGCACGCCCTGCCGGCCGAAGTGCGCCTCTATTCGGCCCTGTTCGACAGCCCTGATCCCGGCAGTGATGGACGCGATTTCATCGACTGTCTGAACCCCAACTCGTTGGAAGTGCTCGATCGATGCTGGGTGGAGCCAAGCCTGGCGACCGCCAAGACGGGCGACCGCTTTCAGTTCGAGCGCGTGGGCTACTTCAACGTCGATCTCGACAGCCGCCCGGATCATCTCGTCTTCAACCGGACGGTGACTCTGCGCGACGACTGGGCCAAGATCCAGCAGAAGAGCCAGGCACGCTGATCCACACCAACGAAAACGCCCCGGTCCGTGTGGGCCGGGGCATTTTCTATTCTCGATTGATCGGAGCGCTTTATACCGGTGTATCGACCAGCAAGGCCTGAGCCGCCTGAATCCGGGCCAGGCAGGTCTCGCGGCCAAGAATAGCCATCGTCTCGAACAGCGGCGGGGCAACCTGCTGGGCGGTCAGCGCGACGCGCAGCAGACCGAAGAACTGGTTCGTCTTCAGGCCAAGCTCATCCGCCATGTTCCGCAGGGCGACTTCCAGTGCCTCGGCGCTGAAATCCTCCGCCCCAGCCACTAAGTCGTAGGCTTCCTGCAATGCCCGCTGCGTATCAGCGGCGTCCATCTGCTTCTGGATCAGGTCATCCAGCGTCGGGTGCACCGCATCCACGAAGAAAAACCCGGCCTTCTCGATCACGTCGTCCAGGCGCTGGACGCGCGGCCGGATCAGGGGGAGGACCGCCAGCATCTTGGCCGGATCGACCCGGTAGCCCGCGGCCTCCAGACGCTCACTGAGCAGCGGAACCAGCTTCTCCGGCGCCATCTCGCGGATGTAAACCCCGTTCAGCCAGTCCAGCTTCTCCAGCGGGAACTTGCCCCCAGCCGGATTGATCCGGCTCAGGTCGAAACGCTCGATCGTCTCCGCTACGCTGAAGACTTCCCGATCCTCGCCAAAACTCCAACCAATGTTCGTCAGGAAGTTGACAATCGCCTCCGGCAAATAACCCGCCTCGCGGAACTCATTCAGCCGCACCGGCACACGCCGGCCGTCTTCCGTGAAGCCCACCGTGCGCTTGCTCAGTTTGCCGCGCCCATTGGGATTGAGAATCACAGGCAGGTGCGCGATCGCCGGCATTTCCCAGCCAAAGGCGTCGTAGAGTTGCTTGTGAACGGGCGCGGTCGGAATCCACTCCTCGGCGCGCATGATGTGGCTGATTTCCATGAAGTGATCGTCCACCACGTTCGCCAGATGATAAGTCGGGAACCCGTCCGATTTGAGCAGGACCAGGTCGGTCAGGGTGCTGTTCTCGACCGTGATATCGCCGCGGATGAGATCGTGGACGGTCGTCTGGCCATCCTGGGGCATCTTGAAGCGGACCACGTACGCGTCGCCATTGGCTTCGTGCGCGGCCCGTTCCTCGGCAGAAAGCAGGCGGCAATGCAGGTCATAGCCCTGCACGCCATTCTTGCGCAGATTCTCCAGGCGTTCCGAGGTGCAGTAGCAGCGGTAGGCCTTGCCCTGTGCCACCAGCCAGTCCGCCCACTGCCGGTAGAGCGCGGTGCGTTCCGACTGGACATACGGGCCGTATTCCCCGCCGACCTCCGGGCCTTCATCCCAATCCAACCCCAGCCAGCGCAGCCCTTCGGTAATCAGTTCGATCGAACCGGGCACATAGCGCGACTGGTCGGTGTCTTCGATGCGCAGAATGAACTTGCCGCCGGTATGACGGGCGTACAGCCAGTTGAACAACGCCGTACGCACTCCGCCAATGTGCAGCGGGCCGGTCGGGCTGGGCGCAAAGCGAACACGAACAGGATGATCCACGACCACTACTCCTCGCTGTCTTGAAGGTGTTTGTTCATTATACCGTGCTGGAGAGAGCCTGTCAGGGGGGGATATATTTCGCGATAGGAACTATCCCATTCAACAAGGAGGCACAGCCACCTCCAGAGGCGACCGATCACGGACACAGGTGTTCACCTGAAGCCAGGCGCGCCAGGCTCAGGTATGCGCCTGGCGGCGCACCGCCACGCTTTCCACCAGCCCGATCCCCACCAGCAGAGTCAGCAGCGAGCTACCGCCAGAACTGATAAAGGGCAGCGTCAGGCCAGTCACGGGCAGCATATTCAGGTTCATGCCAATCGACACGAACGTCTGGAAAAAGATCAGGTTCGCCACGCCAAAACACAGCAGGCTGCCCAGCGGATCGATCGCCCGCTGGGCCACCCACAGAATTCGCCACAACACCACGCCCATCAGGAAGATCGCCCCGATCGCGCCCACGAAGCCCAGTTCCTCGGCGATCACGCTGAAAATAAAGTCGGTATGCCTCACCCTGAGAAAGCGAAGCTGGGATTGGGTCCCCTGGGCATACCCCTTCCCCAGCAGCCCACCGGAGCCAATCGCGATGCGGGCCTGTTCGATGTTGTACTGGCCGTCCGGATCGGCCTCGGGAAAAATGAAGTTGATGATTCGCTGCTGCTGGTACGCTTCCATATTGATCCAGACAATCGGGAGCAGCAGCAGGATCACGAGCACGAACAGGCCAATGTGCTTGAGGCGCAGCCCGGCCGCCCAGGCCATCACCGCCCAGGTCGTCATGATCACGATCGTCACGCCGAGAGAGGGCTGCAAGAACACGAATCCCGCCGGCACCGCGATATACAGCAGCGACAGCAGCACGGTCTTCAGCTCGCCAAACCGGTCGTAGTGATTGCTCAGGTGCTGGCCGAGCGCGATCACCAACAAGATTTTGCTGATCTCCGAAGGCTGGATCGGAATACCCACGTTCAGCCAGCGCTGCGCGCCCGCGTCTCCAATCAGGCCGAAGAAAGCCACCATGCCCAGGATGGCGATCACGAACAGGTAAATCCACGTGTGCAGCGCGCCAAGCAGCCGGTAGTCCAGGGCGGTCAGAGCGAAAACCATGGCCGTCCCGACCAGGGCGTACTGAATCTGCCGCTCGACCCGGTTGATCAGGTCCGGGTCGACCGCGCCCAACGTCGCGCTGCGGATCATCAGGATACCATACACGATCAGCAACAGAACCGCCCCAAGCAAAATGAAGTCGAATCGTCGCCAGATACTCGTCGTCCGCATAGGTTCTACCCTGTTTTCGTCTCAGCCTGAACACAAAAGGAGCCGCGTCAATGACGCCGCCCCCCTGATGTTCCTGAATTATTCCCCGCCCCCGAATTGGCTGCCAGAGTCAATCTTTTTTGTCGTCAGGTGTCAGCGGGATATCGGCAACCAACCAGTTATCGCGTTTCCGCTGCTCGATCGCGATCTCGACATTGTTCCGATCGATCTGCACATACTTCGAGATCACGGCGAGGATTTCGTCCTTCAGTTCTTTGAGCTTTTCCGGCGAGAGATCAAGCCGGTCATGCACCAACACGAACTGGAGGCGTTCCTTGGCGATCTTGGCCGATCCAGCCGCATTGCCGCGTCCCATGAGTCGATCCAGAAGTTGGTTCATCGGCTTCTCTGCTCCTCGCTACCCCGCGCCCGAAACGCTCCCACTAAAGAACCGGACGAAGCGCTGGAAAAAGCTCTCCGAACCATCGAGGCTCATGAATGGAACTTCTTCGCCGCTCAACCGGCGGGCGATATTCCGGAAGGCCTGTCCTGCCCTGGAATTGAGATCGCCGGCGGCAGGCTCGCCCCGGTTGGATGACAGCAGCACCGACTCATCGTCCGGGATCACGCCGATCAACTTGATAGCCAGAATGTCTACCACGTCTTCCATGGACAGCATCTCGCCGCGCCGGACCATGCCCATCTTCACCCGGTTGATCACCAGTTTGCCCGGCCCTTTTTCTTCCGCCTCAAGCAGGCCGATGATCCGGTCGGCATCGCGCACCGACGAGACCTCAGGATTGGTGACGATCAACACGTCATCGGCAGGAGCCACGGCATTCCGGAAACCGCGCTCGATCCCGGCCGGCGAGTCGATCAGAATAAAGTCAAATTCATCCCGAAGCTGCTGGGTGATGTCCACCATATCGGATGGGCTGACCGCTGTTTTGTCACGTGTCTGGGCGGCCGGGATCAAGTACAGTTCAGGATACGCCTTGTGCTTGATCATGGCCTGGCGGAGCTTGCAGCGCCCCTCCACGACATCAACCAGATCGTAGACAATCCGGTTTTCGAGGCCCAGGATCACGTCCAGGTTGCGCAGCCCAATGTCGGCGTCAATGGCGATGACTTTTTTGCCAAGCTGGGCAAGCGCCACACTGATGTTGGCGGTTGCCGTTGTCTTGCCGACCCCTCCCTTGCCGGAGGTGACGGTAATCACTCGTGCGCCCATAGGCAAACTTCGGTTCCTTTCCTGATCTCCAATGGGCCGTGCCGCCGTAGACTCACCCTAAGCTCCTGCGACCCATGACTTCCCTGGCATAACAACTGGTTATTGTGTGCCCCAGTTCCATACTTCAACCACAATCCGGTCGTCTCGAATCCGGGCCACTTCCGGCTTTGGCTCGCGTCGTTTCTCGGCGGGCGATGTCGCAATATGCCCGGCGATGCGCAGTTGCATCGGAGTCATATCCAGGGCGCACACAAAGGCGGTCGAATCTCCCGAAGCCCCGGCGTGGACCACACCGCGCAGGCGGCCCCAAACGATCACATCGCCACCTGCCACGATCTCGGCCCCTGGATTCACGTCACCCAACACGACCACATGCCCATCACTGCGCACCCGGCGCCCACTGCGCAGCGTGCGCTTGACCAACACCCCGCCGCTGCCCATTTCTTCCGGGTCAATCGGCGGCGTATCATCACCCCGCAGCATCTCGGCCGCGTGAGGTGATACCTCCGGCGCGACTTCCGCCTGAGTTTCGCGCGCGCGCTTTTCCGGGTCGTCGAGCGAGGTCTGTAAACCCAACTTGCGGGCGGTGGTGACGGTGGTGACACTCTCGCTCAGCACGGCCCAGAGATCAACCTCATGCTCCTTCAGGCGCTTATGCAGCGCGCCCAGGTCCTGGCGGCGTACCGTGCGGTCCCCAACCTCCAGCGCCATCCGGGCGCCCTTGAAAAACGCCTGCTGCTGCTCAATCCGCGCCATCAACTGCTCGACGAAATTCTTCCAGTCCCATGCCGGGTCCAGATGCACCAACAACCCATTCTTAGTGCCTTTGATTTCAAGCACACTGCCTGTGCTCATGTTGCGCACCTGTCGCACTCCGATAATCGGGCAGGCATCCCATGGGATTGCTGGAAGATGCCTTAACTATACACGCTTTTTTTAACCACGCTATTGTGGGGCGATACCCTGTCCAGGGCAGACTTTCTCTAGGGAAGCGCCTGCTGGCGCTGGCTCTTCAAGTTGTAATAGGCTTCCAACACGTCACGCACGATCGGCAAAGCCACCAGCGACCCTTCGCCGCCGTTGTATACGAACGCGATGGCAATGATCTCTGGGTTCTCAAAAGGCGCGTAGCCCACAAACCAGGCGTGCGACGGCCAGTTGCCGGGCACACACAAACCCAGGGGGCGGGCCACGTCGTCACAGTATTCAGCCGTACCGGTCTTGCCCGCCACAAACACGTACGACAGATTGGCGCCCTTGGCCGTGCCCTCCGTCACCGCCATGCGCATCCCTTCTTCGACGATCCGGAGATTCTCCAGGTCGGCAAATGGCGGTTGATAGTCCGGGTCAAACCGGTTCCGATCACACACCGACCCGTTGAAGACATAGTTGCGCGGCACATTGACCGTATACGGAATCTCGACGCCGTCATGGATCAGCGAGGCCCGGTATGCCTGCGGCTGGCAGGCATCGGCATCGTAGAACTCGCTGTCCGGCTCGCAGGTGCACACCAGGCTGTCGCTGCCCTGGAGGATCATGTCTTCGACCATCAGCAGCACCGCGGACTGGCCCGCCTGGGGCAGACGCAGTGTGCGGGCGACGCGCGGCGTGAAGCCCTCGATCACGTTGCCTTCCGCGTCCAGAAAACTGTTGATGATCGTCGGCTGGTAGAGCGTCCCGCCGTTGGCGATGGCCGCCACGGCGCTGATCAACTGGAGGGGAGTCACCGTCACATAACCCTGTCCAAACGCGGCGTTGTACGTATCCCCGGTCGACCAGTTTTCGCCTTCAATGCGGCGCTTCCAGTCAGGATCAGGCATCCGGCCGGCGCTCTCGCTGGGCAGTTCGACCCCCAGCTCGGACCCGATCCCGAACGCCGTCGCGTAGCGGAACAGGTCATAAATGCCCAGCCCATTCGGGCGCAGAGTCTCCGGCGACACATTCGGGTTCCCGCCGCCCACCTGGTAGAAATACACGTCGCAGCTCTGCGCAATCGCCCCACGAATGTTCAACTGTCCATGGCCAGAGCGCTGCCAGCACACGAACGTCTGGGCCGCCGCGGGATCGTTGGGGGCATAGCGGTTGGGCAGCACCAGCTCGCCCGGATCGTCGAGCACGGCATCCGGGCTGATGACCCCTTCCTGAAGCACCCCAACTGAGGTGATCACCTTCCAGACCGATCCGGGCGCATACAGGGACTGGGTGGCATGGTTGATCAGCGGAAAAAGGGGATCGTCGGCCAACTGGAAGTAGTATTCCCCGTCGATACTGCGAGCGAACCGGGAGTTATCGTAGGTCGGCCAGCTCACCATCGCCAGAATTTCTCCGGTGCGGGGATCCAGGGCGATCACCACGCCCGACTGGGTCACGATCCGGCCCGCTTCCCCGTTCACGATGTTAATCCGCCGGACGAGGGCCTCCTGCGCGGCGGTCTGCAAATCAATATCGAGCGTCAGGCGGACGTTCCGCCCGGCAATCGCGTCCTCGCGCTGGACAACGCGCAGCGGCAAGCCGGCCACGTCGACTTCGCGGAGCTGGTACCCGCGCCGGCCGGCCAGTTCGTCCTCCAGAAAGAATTCGATCCCGGCATAACCGATCCGGTCGTAATTGGCGTTATAGCCTTCTTCCTCCAGCCGCTGAGCTTCTTCCGCCGGGATAGGTCCCAGGTATCCAACCACCTGGGAAGCGACCTCCCCGGCCGGGTACTCGCGTACCGCGGCCACCTCGACCGCGACCCCTGGCAGTTGCAGCCGCTCCTCCAGGATGCGCAGGGCTGTATTGCGGGGAATGTCCTGGGCCACAACCACCGCCCGGTAAGGTTCCACGCCCGCGCCTTCATCCACCATTTCTTCCAGGCTCCGCTCGTAGAAACGCCCGGCCGCGTCTGCGGCGGCGCGCGTGGCGGGCACGTCAATCAGGGCGGAAAGCCGGTTGTAGATCGCCAGCATCTCAGCGTCATCGGAAGGCAAGGACGCCGGAACGATCGTCACGTTGAAGGCGGGCACATTGTAGGCGAGCTGACGGTTATAGCGATCGCTGATCACCCCCCGTGGAGCAGCGATGGGCAGGAGCTGGAGCCGGTTCTCCTCCGCCTGGAGGACGTATTCTTCACCCTGGACGAACTGCATGGTATACAAGCGGCTAACCAGGAGGAGGAAGGCGAAGAACATCACCGCCCCCAGCATCGTCAGACGCCAGCCCTGAAAGGGAAGAATGCGTCGGTTCACAGCCCACACTCCTCGAACCGTCCTGTCATCGCGCGAGACTTTCCACGCGCCGGGGACGTCCGGACTGATAGAAGGCCCCCAGGAGGCGATACACCGGGATCATCACCACCGCATTATAGATCATGCCCGGCAGAGTCGTGCTGAGCAGGGTGGCAATCAGGGGAAGCGGACGGCTGGCCACGAACAGGACCGCCAGAGAAACCAGATGCGCAATCAAAGTCGCCCCCACCGCTGCCAGAGCCGGGTAGATCAGATTGCGCGGGCTGATCTGGCCCAGAATCAGCGCGGCCAGGGAGATCACGCAAACCAGGGCCAGCGAGGTCGTCCCCATCGGGACCGCGGAGATCAAATCCTGCAAGATGCCGCCCACAAAGGCCCAGACCAAGCCGCGTTCATAGCCGGCCATCAGCGTCCAGGCCAGGACGACCAGCAGCACCAGGTCGGGCACGCCCCCCGCGATTTCCAGTTCTGGCATGACCGTCGCCTGCAAGACGACGACCACCAGCAGAACCGGAATACTCAGATAGCCACTCATTCAGGGGCGCTCCGCGGGTCCCGACCTAATCGGCTTGCTCGAACACCGACAGGTCGACCGGCTGGAAGTTGGTAATCACCAGGACGGTCTCCAACCGCTCAAAGTCATTCAGGCTGCGCACCTCGGCGGTCTGGTACAGTTCGAACTCATACTGCCGAATGCTGGTCACCTGCCCGATGATGATCCCTTCAGGAAAATTCCCGCCCAGGCCGGATGTCACCGCCGTGTCGCCTTCCTGAAGGACGGCGTTCAGGTCGATGTACTCCATGCGCAGCCCTCCGCCGGTCTGCCCCAACACGCTGCCCTCCGCCCTGGAGTTGAGCAGCCGGGCGTTTACGGCGCTGACCGGATCGGTGATCAGCATGACCTGGGAAGCCGTCGCGCTGACCTGGGTAATTCGCCCCAGGAGTCCTTTCTCGGTCACGACCGGCATGCCTTCGGTCAGGCCGTCACGCGCCCCGCGATTGAGGTAAATCACGCGAGTGAACGCACTGATATCGCGCCCAATCACATCCGCGACCAGATACTCCTCGTTCTGGCGGCTGCGGGTGTAATCCAGCAGGGCGGCGATTCGATCGTAGTCGTTCTCGACCTCGCGCAGCTCGACGATCTCTTCCTGAAAAGCCGCCAGCGCGCGTTCCATATCCGCCACATAGGCTTGCTGGTCGCGCATTTCCACCAGACCGCTCAACGCGCCGGTCGCCCCCTTCACCACCCCATCCACGGCCCCCTGGACGAGTTGAAGCGGCACCGCCAGAACGCCCTCGAGCGGCGTCGTCAGGCCGAGGATGCTGAGCGCGATGAGCACCAGGCAGACGAACACGCTGACCACGAACAGGACTAGCCGGTTAGAGCGGTTCATACATCCTCTGCGGGTGGAAAGCGATCAGACGGCAGGCCGGGCGTTGCCGACCGCGCATCAAAGGGCCCTGTGCCACACGGCCCATGCTCACAGGTGGACATGGAAGGTCCAAAAACCGGGCCTAGTGCTGGGTGCTGCCGCGTTCCAGGCCAACCAGCAGGCGGCGCAGATTATCATAGTCTTCCAGGATTCGGCCGGCCCCACGTGCTACACAGGTCATGGGATCGTTGGCCAGCCATACCTTGACATTCGTTTCTTCGGCGACCCGTTCGGTAAGACCCTGAAGCTGGCTACCGCCGCCCGCCATGCAGATTCCCGATTCCATCAGGTCGGCGACCAGTTCGGGAGGAGTATCGTCAAGCGCATCCTTGATTGTGCTAACAATGATGTTGGTCGAGCCAGCCAGTGCTTCGCGCAGTTCGATCGAGCTGACCTCGATCGCTTCCGGCAGCCCGGTCACCAGGTTACGGCCGCGCAGGATCATGGTGCGTTCCTCAGGCAGCGGATAGGCCGA
>CAZHMJ010000056.1:0-20253 GCA_964533805.1 uncultured Anaerolineae bacterium
CCGCCATCACACATTTTTCGAGATGCTGGGCAACTTCAGCTTTGGCGCCTATTTCAAACGTGAAGCTATTCGCTACGCGTATGACCTGCTGACCAAAGTCTACGAACTACCCGAAGATCGGCTGGCCTTCACCGTCTACGAGAGCGATGACGAGGCTTACGGCATCTGGGTTAATGATATCGGTGTCGATCCGCGCCGCGTCGCCCGGATGGGGTCTAAGACCAACTTCTGGCAGATGGCCGAAACCGGACCCTGCGGCCCAACCAGCGAAATCCACTGGGATAAGACGCCAGAACAGGGTATAGAAGGCATCATCCCAGGCCTGATCGCCGAAAGCGATCGTTTCCTGGAGCTGTGGAACCTGGTCTTCATGCAGTTCAACCGGACGCAGCCCGATCCCACGCACACCGGCCAGTGGGACGAGCCGCTGCCCGCTCCTGGTGTCGACACCGGCATGGGCCTGGAACGCATCGTCAGCGTCATCCAGGGCAAGCAGGCCAATTACGAGACCGACCTGTTCATGCCCATCATCGAGCGCACCCAGCAGCTTGCCGGGCTGACCGACGCCGAGCGCGACGCCAATATCGTGCCCTTCCGCGTGATCGCCGACCACATGCGCGCGGCTGCTTTCCTGATCGCGGACGGCGTCCTGCCCGGAGCGACCGGCCGCGATTACATCTGCCGGATGGTCATCCGCCGCGCGGCGCGCTTTGGCTCCAAGATCGGCTTCGACCGGCCCTTCCTGGCCGACGTGGCCGAGGCCGTGATCGAGCACATGGGCGATCACTACACCGAACTGGTCGAGAAACAGGCCGCGATCCGGCAGGCCATCACCCTGGAGGAAGAACGCTTCCGCCGCACCCTGGATCGCGGCGTGACCGAGCTTGAAGACGCCCTCAACCAACTGGCGGGCGAAGGCAAGTCCGTCCTGCCCGGCACGGTCGCTTTCTATCTGAAGGCCACCCTCGGTCTGCCGATCGAGGTCATTCGCGATATCTGCCAGGAACGCGGCTTCAGCGTGGATGAGCCTGAATTCCAGGTGGAAGAAGAACGCCACATCCTGGCCAGCGGGGGCGGCCAGGCGATGGGCACCATCGAAAAAGCCGAGGTCTACCAGCAGGTATTGGATGAGTTGATCGGCCAGGGCCTCCTGCCCGCGAGTGGCGTTGCCTACGACCCCTATGGCGAGGCGCAGATGGAAGGCAATCTGCTTGCGCTGCTGGTCAACGGCCGCAGCGTCGACAGCGCGATCACGGGTGATCGGGTCGAAGTCGTGCTGCCCGCCACCTCGTTCTATGTGGAATCGGGCGGCCAGGTCAGCGACACGGGCGTGATCGAAGGGCCAAACTGGCGCATCGAGATCGAAGACATGCGCCGTCCGTTGGGCGGTCTGATCGTGCATATCGGGGAAGTTGTCGAAGGCACGCCGCGCATCGGGCAGCCCGTCAAAGCCTGTTACGATGTCGAGCGCCGCAACGCGATCCGCCGCAATCACACGGCCACCCACCTGCTCCATGCCGAGTTGCGCAAGGTCCTGGGCGCGCATGTCCAGCAGCGTGGTTCGCTGGTCGCGCCGGACCGGCTGCGCTTCGACTTCAGCCACCCCCAGGCCCTCACCGAGGAACAAAAACAGGCGATCACTCTGGGAATCAATGCCGCCATCCTGGAAAACCTGCCGGTCGCCTCGGTCGTTAAGGACCTGGAGACCGCCCGGCGCGAGGGCGCAATGGCCCTCTTCGGCGAGAAGTACGGCGAGGAAGTTCGAACCATCACCGTTGGTGATCCGGCCGAACGCTTCAGTTACGAACTGTGCGGCGGCACCCACGTCCACCAGACCTCGGAAATCGGAGCCTTCATCCTGACCAGCGAGGGCAGCGCCGCCGCCGGTATCCGCCGCATCGAAGCGGTCACCGGGCTGGGAGCCGCCCACCTGATGCTGGACAGCTTCAAGACTCTGGAAGGGGCGGCGGCCCTCCTGGGTGCCCCCCCGCGCGAGTTAACGCGCCGGATCAATGCCCTTCAGGCCGACTTGCAGGCAACTCGCCGCCAGGCGGCCGACCTGCGTCGAGAGTTGGCCGTGAGCGAGTTCGAGGCCAAGCTCAGCCACATGCAGCCGGTGGGCGGCGTCCCCGTCCTGGCTGCGGCCATCAAACACGCCAACAACGAGACTCTGCGCGAGTTGGCCGACCGTTTCCGCGACCGCAACAGGACGGGCGTGGTGGCCCTGGGCACCATCGTCGATGACAAGCCACAGATTCTCGTTGCCGTGACCGACGACCTGACCAAACGCGGCATTCACGCGGGCAAGATCATCGGTGAGATCGCGCGGGTCGTGGGCGGTGGCGGTGGGGGACGGCCCAATATGGCCCAGGCGGGCGGCAAGGATGCCAGCCGTCTGGACGAAGCGATCAGCCGCGTCCCAGAGTTGGTCCAGCAGGCGCTCGCCCAGGCATAGGTTCACTGATGCCCGGTCCGGTCGAGATCCTGCAACTGGAGCCTCACGACGACGTCGTGACCGTGCGCGACCGTCTGGCCTTTGTGCGGTCGCGCCGGGTGCTGTTGGTCTGGCCCAAAAACGGCCAGATCCTCCGGCGCAAGCTCGATCTGGTGTTGATTCAGCGCGCGGTCAGCCGTCAGACGGCCCGCCTTGCGCTGGTCACCACCGATCCCCAGGTGATTGACCATGCCCGCGACCTGAATATCAGCACCTTCACGAGTGTCCGTGAAAGCCAGCATGCGCGCTGGAAACGCGGGCGCTCGCGAATTTTCGTCGATCGCTCCGATCAGCCGGCCGGCGATGCCAGTCCGTCCGCACCGCGCGGCAGAACGGCCCACCGCGCGCGCCAGACCGCATTCTGGCCGATGATGCGCCGCATTCTGGTGGTAGCCGTACTGCTGCTGACCTTTGCCGGGCTACTGGCCGCGGCTTATGTTTTCCTGCCGGCAGCGACGGTCACCCTCACTCCCGCCAGCGAGCAGATCGAAGTCGCCCTGTCCATCACCGCCGATCCGGCCATCACCGCGATCGACCTCGAGAACCGGGTCATTCCGGCCACGCCCCTGCGGGTCGAGATCGACGAAAGCGCCAGCGTCGATACGACCGGCAACCAGGAAGACGACCCCATTCCGGCGCGTGGCGTGGTGGTCTTCACCAACCGATCCACCCAGCCGGCCACTATCCCGGCCGGCACCACGGTCAACACCAGCGCCGGGGTACTCGCCCGCTTTCGGACGTTGGAAGCGGTCAATATCCCCGGCCAGGTGGACGCGATCGCGATCGTCGCGGTGGAAGCCCTGCCGGATTACAGCGGCCCGGCTGGTAACGTCCCGGCCGATACGGTCAATTTCATCGATGGCCCGCTCAACGAAATCCTGACCGTCCAGAATCCGGAACCGATCGAGGGCGGCGCGTTCCAGATCAACCGGATCGTGGCCCAAGAGGATCACGACCGGTTGCTGGCGATGGCCCGCCAGGCGATCCAGCAGCGCGCCTTCAGCGAGCTTTCACCACTGCTGGGCCAGGGCCAAAGCCTCGTCCTCGAATCGATCCACATCGCGGAGGAACGGCCGGAGTGGACGGTCTTCAGCGCCCCGGTGGGCGCGCAATCGGATACAGTCAGCCTGACCATGCACGCTGCCGTGCAGGCCGTGGTCATTGACGATCGTCTGGCAAATCAGGCCGCCTTCGCCGGTCTGACCGAACAGATCCCGTCGGGACAGTTCATCGTGCCTGAAAGCGCCCGCTTCACCCGCCAGTCCATCACCCCGCCGGATGCGGCCGGCCGGGTAGCGCTCCAGATCGTGGCACAGGGCAACGTAACCAGCGGGGTTGATGTGCCCGCCCTTCGCCAGGCGCTGACCGGCCGTTCTCCAGTTGAGGCCGTCGACTATCTGCTGAGCACCGTGTCGCTGCAGCCAGGAACACAGCCCCAGATCAGCCTGTGGCCCGATCAGATCGACCGATTGCCTCTCGTCGCCGACCGGATCACGATCGTCCTGCGAGACACGCCATGACACGGTCACCGGGCCGGCTATTGGGTATCGATTATGGCCGGGTCACGCTCGGCCTGGCGACCAGCGATCCTTCCGGATTGCTCGCCAGCCCGCTGCGCCGCCTCAAGCGCCAGTCCCGGCAGGAGGATTTCGCCCGGCTCACCGCTATTGCCGCTGAGATCGAAGCCGTCGAGATCATCGTCGGTATTCCCCTGCCACCACCGGACTATCAGGGGTATTCTCAGGCGGATACCGTGCGTCTCTGGGCCAGTCGCCTGGCGGCGGCAATAGCACTGCCCGTCCGGCTGTGGGATGAAACCCTCTCCTCGGAGGAAGCCGTCCGCCTGCTGGGCGAAGCGGGCGCGGCCAATCGCCAACGCTACGATGACGTGGCGGCGGCCGTGATCTTGCAGAGTTACCTGGACAGTCTGCGCGAAGGGTCCGAGCCGCCTCCGGCGGTCGAACCCGCCTCAGACTAAGCGCCGAACGGATCGGGACGACCATGACACGCCAACGACGTTCCTGCTTGATCGTGTTGCTGGTGATCGCCGGGGGGCTGGTGTGCGTGGCCGTGGCGGCCGCCCTGCTCCTGGTCGACGTCCGTGGCACCCTCAGCCTGCCGGAAGCCGTCTACCTGCGCCTGTGGCTGGCATCGCGCGAAGGCGAACTTGCCCAACCGGCGGGTTTCGACAACACGCCGGTCGTCTTCCGGGTCAATCCCGGCGATAGCGCGGCCTCCGTCGGCCTCAACCTGTACAATCAGGGCCTCATTCTCGACGCGGAGCTGTTCCGCAACTACGCGCGCTATCACGGCCTGGACAGTGAACTGGAAGCCGGGGCGTACTTCCTGAACGCGGCCCAGACCATCCCGGACATCGCCCTCATCCTGACCGATTCGAGCCGGGCCTCGGTCACCGTCCAGATCATCGAAGGCTGGCGGCGCGAGGAGATCGCAGCCGCGATCGACGCCAATCCGCTCCTGAGCTTCAGCGGAGAAGAATTCCTCGCGGTCACGGCGGCAGGAACCGAGATTCCGGCCGAGTTCGCGACGTACGTTGGTCTGCCGGCAGGCGCGTCCCTGGAAGGCTTTCTCTACCCCGACACCTATTTCCTGCCGCCCGATGTCACGGCTGCTGGACTGCGTGACACGTTACTCCGCACTTTCATGGAACGAGTGGATACCTCACTCCAAATGCAGGCTGCTCAGGCGGGTTACAGCCTGTTTCAGGCCGTTACTCTGGCCTCGATTGTCGACCGGGAGGCCGTCCATGCCGACGAGGAGCCTATGATCGCCAGCGTCTACCTCAACCGGCTGGCAATAGGCATGAAACTGGACGCCGATCCAACCGTCCAGTACGGGATTGGATACCGGGGCGGTTCCTGGTGGCCGGCGATCACGATGGAGGATTACACCACCACTCAATCGCCGTACAACACCTATCTGGTCAGCGGTCTGCCACCGGGGCCGATCGCCAACCCGTCGCTCACCGCAATTCAGGCCGTCCTCGCCCCAGCCCAGTCGGACTACCTCTACTTCCGGGCCGCCTGCGGCGGCACCGGCTACCACGTCTTCGCCTACACGTTCGAGGAACACGTCGCCAACGGGGTCTGCCCCTGAAAACAAAACCGGGCGCCCTCTCATCGGAGCGCCCAGCTGATCTCCATCGGAACTACGCACCCAGTGTGTCATAGAACAGGGGCAGCGGTTCCACTGGTTTCTCACTGAACTCAATCGCCCGTGACAACCGTTCCTTGGCTGCGACCAGCGCGCCCGCCTGATTGGCATGGACGGTGTATAGCGGCTCTCCGGCTTCGATCCGATCCCCCACCTTGATGTGAACCTCCACCCCAACCGCGTGGTCGACCTGATCGGTCTTCTTCGCCCGACCGGCCCCCAGATCGAGCGCCGCCAGGGCGATATCCAGCGCGCTCACCTTGCCGATCATGCCGCCACGGTCGGCTTTGACCGTCTCCACCAGGGTTGCCGCCGGCAGCCGCTCCGGCTCGTCGATCATCCGCACGTCGCCACCCTGAGCTTCCACCAGTGCCCGGAATCGCGATAACCCTTCGCCAGTCTGGAGGCGGTGCTCAAGCTCGCGGCGCGCCTCCGCCAGGGCTTCCGGCCGCCGATCGTGCCGGGCCAGGCAGACCATGTGCGCGGCCACCGTCAGGCAGTGCTCGCGCAAATCCCGCGGCCCGCCGCCACGCAGAGTCTCGATCGCCTCGCGCACCTCCAGGGCATTCCCCACCGCCTCGCCCAGCGGTTGATTCATGTCGGAGAGCAGCGCCACCACATCCCGCCCGGCGTCCCGGCCGATCTCCACCATCATCGCTGCGAGAGCACGCGCCTCGTCGAGAGTCTTCATGAACGCGCCCTGCCCGGTCTTGACATCGAGCACGATCCCGTTCGCCCCGGCCGCGATCTTCTTGCTCATGATGCTGCTGGCGATCAGCGGCAGGCAGGACACGGTCGCGGTCACATCCCGCAAGGCGTACAGCAAGCCGTCGGCCGGAGCCAGATCGGCCGTCTGGCCGCACAGCACGATCCCCACGTCGCGCGCCTGGGCCAGGAACTGGTCCAGCGTCAGCCCGACCTGGTACCCGGCAATCGACTCCAGCTTATCCAGCGTGCCGCCGCTGAATCCCAACCCGCGCCCGCTCATCTTGGCCACCGGCACGCCACAAGCCGCCACCAGCGGCAAGACCACCAGCGTGGTTTTATCGCCGACCCCACCGGAAGAATGTTTGTCGACGGCATAATCGACCACACTGGAGAGATCGAGCACCTCGCCCGAATGAGCCATCGCCAGGGTGAGATCGACCGTCTCGCGCCGGCTCATCCCTTTGAGGTAGACCGCCATCAGCCAGGCCGCGGCCTGATAGTCCGGGATGTCCTGGCGAGTGTACGCCGTGATGAACCACTGGATTTCCTGCGTGGTCAGTTCTTCCCCATCGCGTTTCTTGGCAATCAGATCAACCGCCCGCATGGCAACCTCCTGATGAGCCGCACGAAAGATTCAGGCAGCCCGGCAAGTCCGTATATCATAACATAGCCGACCGGAAAAGAATCGGGAATGGGCCGGATATCGAGGAGGGTTTATCGTGTTCTGGATCACGCTGTCTGCCGTACTGCTGTTTGGCCTGTTCCACAGCCTGCTGGCCGCGCTGGGAATCAAATCCGCTGCCAGGCGCCGGCTGGGCGAGCGCCGTTTCGAGGGCTTCTACCGCCTGCTATACAACCTCCTGAGCGTCCTGACCTTTGCCCCGATCGTCCTGATCGTCTTTCTGATCCCCTCCCGAACGATGTGGGCCGTCCCGCAGCCCTGGGCCGCCGGCTTCCTGGTGATCCAGATCGGGGCAACGCTGGCGCTGATCCTGGCCGTGCTCCAGGCCGATCCGTTGCGCTTCACCGGGCTGCGGCAGGTGTTGGCGTATTATTCCGGCGCGCCGCTGCCACTGCCCCCGGAGCCACTCCAGACGGCCGGATTCTACGGATTGGTACGGCACCCCCTCTACCTGTTCAGCCTGCTGGCCCTCTGGTTCACACCGGTCATGAGCGAAGCTTTCCTTGGTCTGGTCGTCGCCTCGACCCTGTATTTCATCTTCGGATCGCGCCTGGAGGAGCAACGCCTGTCCGCCGAGTTCGGCCTCGCCTACACGGCCTACCGCCAGCGCGTCCCCTGGCTGCTTCCTGGCCTCAAGCCGCGCGATTGACGTCTGAACCCGGCCCGGTTATCCTCGGCCCTGTGTGTCGCGCTCTCCGGCAGGCAGGGACAGGCAATGAGCTCACGACAGATACAGATTCTGATCCTGGTTATCCTGATCGTCCTCACTGGGGCAATCGGCGCGCTGGCCCTGGCCACGACCGCCCCGGCCAACTCAGCCAGCCCTGGTGCGCTTTACCAGGGGCTGACTCGCCGCGTGACCAGCGATGGCGCGTCCATCCTGGGCGATCCCGCCGCACCGATCACGCTGGTGGAATTCACGGACTTCTCGTGTGCCCACTGCGCCGCCTATCGCCAGACCATTCATGAGTTCGTGACCCGCTATGTCCGGACGGGCAAAGCGCGCTACGAGCTTCGCATCCTGGCCGGTCTCGACCCGGCCGGGTCGCCCGTGGCCGCGCGGACCGCGCTATGCGCCGGCGAGCAGAGTGCATTCTGGGAAATGGTCGACGAACTGTTTCAGCTCCAGGTGCTGTATGGCCGCACAGCCTTCACGACCGAGCACATCAACGACACGGCCAACCAGGTCCTGAACCTCAACACCAGCGATCTGACGAGTTGCATGAACACCAGTCGCTACCAGGAGGGCATCCAGCACAGCATCGACCTGGCTGCCAGCCTGGGGGTCAACAGCCTACCAGCCATCCTGATTCGCAAGGGCAGCGGGCTGCCCGAATGGATCGAGTGGCAGGGGCAGGTCCTGACCGGCCAGGTGTCGTACGAAACCCTGTCCCAAGCGCTGGACCAGGCGCTGGCCGGGTTGGTCAACCTGGGACTGTCGAGCGCGCCTTGACAGCGGATTGGGGCGATTCTACACTTCCGGCATGGCTCACCGACCGACCCCAAATGACAGTGTCATCCCCGATCCCGCCCAGCGCCCGCTGCTGGCCGTCGAGGTCGTCATCTTCACCATCCTTGAGGGCAAGCTCAAGGTGCTGCTTGTGCGGCGGGGTGAGCCCCCCTGCGAAGGCCTGTGGGCGTTGCCTGGGGGATTCGTCCAGCTACAGGAAGGGCTTGAGGAAGCCGCTCAACGCGAACTGGCGGAAGGAACCGGCGTCGCCGACGTCTACCTCGAACAGTTGTTCACGTTTGGCGACCCCGGCCGCGACCCGCGCGCGCGGGTCGTAAGCGTGATCTATTTCGCGCTGGTCTCCGCGGACAGGCTCATCCTGCGGGCCGGCGCGGACGCGACCGACACAGCCTGGCATCCGATGGACTGTCTGCCTGGGCTGGCTTTTGATCACGCGCATATTCTGGAATACGCCCTGCAACGGCTCCGCTACAAGCTGGAGTACACGGCGGTCGCCTTCCAGCTCCTGCCCGCGGAGTTCACCCTGAGCGAGCTTCAGGATGTCTACAGCATCATCCTGGACGAACCCGATCTGGACAAGCGCAACTTCCGCAAGAAAATCCTCAAAAACGCGATTGTCGTTCCTACCCCCCGTCACCGGGCGACCGGGGGACGTCCCGCGCGGCTCTATCGCTTCAGCGAAAACCAGCCGTTCGAGGGCAGAGCCCCCCGGCTCTTCCCCTGAACACTCGCAGCGTGAAGCGTTGGGTCAGGCACTCCAGAACCCTGGCTCGACCGGCAGATCATGGCGGGGCGCGTTTCCTGTCAACAAACCGCCCGAAACCAGCCTGCGCAGAGTCAGACTGTCTTCGGGCGTCGCCTCCCACTCGGCAATCCCGGTCACGTGCAGCCCCCGAGGTCCAATGTGCGTCATCACCACAAAGGGCAGCCGTGTCAGCAAGGAATCATGGATCGCCGCTTGCGGGATCGCGGGCTGGCCTTTGCGCAGCAGGATACTGATCGCACTGCGCAGCCGGTCCGGATCAGGGCTGCTGCGCAGCACGCCCACGCAACGGGGCTGGTCGGCGCGCGTCAGAGCCTGCCAGATCGGCCCGGATTCGTCACCGCGCAGTTCGTCCATGATCAGGAGGCAAGGACTGGCGTCCAGCGCGGCCGCGATCTGGGCCGCGAATGAGATTCCGGGCTGGTCGGCCGTCGCAGGCTGAGCCGCCAGCCTCCGACCGACATCGCCAGAATACAGTTCCGCCGCCCTTTCGACCAGAATCGCTGAAGCCAGGCCAGGCAGTTCCGGCAGCAGCGCCTGGAGCAGCGTGGTCTTGCCGGAGGTCCCTTCGCCGATCACCAGAAAACCGTGAGCGCTCTGCGCCAGGGCGCGCAGGACGGTGGTATCGACCGGGCTGACCGCCTGCGCCTCAAGCAGGTGATCGAGCGTAGACGGCATCCTGGGGTGCAGCCGCACATCGACGTGCAAGACCGGGCTAAGCGGCGGCAGCACGCACGTCAGGCGGGCCGGACGCCCCAGCAACGAGAGCCCGACTTCCATGAACGGCTCGGATTCGAGAAACTGCGCCCCCGCCGCTGACACAATCCGTTCCATGATCCGGGCCAGATGGACGGCATCCTCGAAGTGCGAAGGAACCGTCTCCAGGACACCCAGCCGCCGCCGAATCTGGATCGCCTCGTGGCCGTCGATCACCAGATCGGTGATCGAGTCGTCCGCCAGGAAAACATCCAGCGGACCAAACGAAAACAGGTTGCTGTAGGCCTCATTGAACAGGCGGATTCGTTCCGCCCGGTCCAGGGTCATCGATTCGACGGCCAGAATGTATTCACCCGCCTCACGCACCAGGGCGCGCCGGGCCGGTTCGTCTTGCGTCTCAAGCAGGATGTCCGGGCGCGAGTCCAGTTCCTCCTGGACCTGCGCCTCGATCCGCTCGCGCAATGCCGCCAGCGAGAAGTTGGCGTAACCCGGCCGGCCAATGATGATCTGCGGTTCGGGCCGCTCCGGCCGGGCCTGCGGTTTCCCGGCGCCCTCTTCGGGTGGTTCCGGCTTGCCGTCACCCGTCAACTTATCCAGTACAGGCATGCTCTATCCCTCTCCCATCTCCGGCCAGACCACTTGTACTATCCACTCACCGAGGCGACCAACCTCTGTTTGTATTCCCACAGCCGCCTGGTGAGCGAGACATGGTAGACGTGCGGATTCATCAGGCGGCGAACGCCCGTGTCGAGCCGCTCGACATCGGCCTGGCGGATGCGCCGCATATCCTCGATTGATGGAAGATCATACACCAACCGCCCCTCCCGAAGCACTTCCACCAGCAAAAGCTCGAACTCGGAGATCGTCTCCCGGTGCAGAATCCGGCACTTGTCGTACTCCACCGGGTGATGTAGTTCCAATTCATCCGCACGGCGAGGGTCTTCATCTTCCAGGCATAGCAGGTCGACCGTCGCCTTGCCGCGCGCGTCGTAGACGCGCCACAACCGTTTCTGTCCTGGGTTGGGCGTCTTGGCCGGGGTATCCGATACCTTGATGGCCGGCACCCAGCGGCCGCCGTCCTGCATCGCCACCAGCTTATACACACCGTCCAGCGCCGAATCACCGCTGGAGGTGATCAGGCGCGTGCCCACGCCATAGACCAGCCGCTTCACCAACCGCTCCGGATCAACGTCGTACCGGGCGGCTTCGTCCCGAATCTGGGTGATGATCTGCCAGATCGTCATTTCGTCGAGCTGGTTGGAAATCACGATCGCCGTGTCCTCGAAACCCGCCGCGTCCAGCATCCGCGCGGCCTGGATGCTCAGGTAAGCCAGGTCGCCCGAGTCGAGTCGGATGCCACGCGGCCGGTACCCTTTGCGGCGCAGCTCCTCGAAGACCCGGATCGCGTTCGGCACGCCGCTTTCCAGCGTGTTAACGGTATCCACCAGGAGCAGACAGTCATCCGGATAGATCTCGGCATAGGCTCGGAAGGCATCCAACTCGGATCCGCCAAGCGCCATGAAGACCTGCACCATGCTGTGCGCGTGGGTACCCTTGGGAGGATACCCCAGCACCGCTGACATCCCGACGTTGGAGGTGAAGTCCGCGCCGCCGATCAGCGCGGCCCGCGCGCCGGCATTGGCCCCCCGGTCGGGGCCGCGCCGCAAGCCAAACTCCAGCACCAGTTGGCCGCGAGTCATCTCCCGGATTTGCGCGGCTTTCGTGGCGATGAGAATCTGATAGTTCATCTGGTTGAGCAGCGCGGTCTCCAGAATTTGCGCCATCGCCAGCGGCCCGGTCACGACCGTGATGGGCACGTTGGGATGGATCACCCGGCCTTCCGGCACCGCCTGGAGGGAAATCCCCTCGAAGGTGCCGTTCTGGGCCAGCCAGCCCAGGAAATCCTCCGCGAACATTGGCTCCCCGGCCGGACCGCGCAGCGCCCGCAGATACGCAATCTCCCGTTCTCCAAACCGAGCTTCCGCCATCCAGTCCAGCACCCACGCCAGGCCAGCATTCACGCAGTACCCCGCCGAATGCAGCCCATAATCCGGATAGGAGCGGAAGAAGTGGTCGAACTGGGCCGGTTTCTCGTGCAGCCCAAAGCGATAGTAAAGCTGCGCCATGGTGAGCTGGTACATATCCGTATACAGAATGCCTTCGGCGATCGACCGGTCATCCGCTTTCATACCTGCCGCCTCTCACCAGGGTATTCCCGATTCTGGACCTGGAACCGCACCAACACTTAGTGTCTATAGTACACAATACGATCAGGAGTGTCAATTTCTCCCTTCCGAGCGCTAAAAACGCGCGCGCTACCCCGTTTTCAAACTGTGGTATACTCTGCCGGTTGATCCGCCCAGACTCACACAAGGATTTTGAAGATGGAAATTGCAGTTACAGGATCGATTGCCTACGACTATTTGATGCGCTTCCCCGGCAAATTCCAGGATCATATCATCCCTGACAAAATTGACCGCATCAGCCTCAGCTTCCTCGTCGACGAGATGACCAAGCACTGGGGCGGCGTGGCAGCCAATATCGCCTATACCCTGGGCCTGCTGCGCCTCTCCCCTAAGCCCAGGCTGGTCGGCACGGTCGGCAAGGACTTCGGCGATTACCGGGAATGGTTGGAACACGCCGGCGTGGACACCTCAACCGTCCGCCAGATCGACAACGTGTTCACGGCGTCATTTTTCGTGAACACGGATACCGTCAACAACCAAATCGCCTCGTTCTATACCGGCGCGATGTCCTTCGCGCGCGATCTCGCCCTCAAAGACGTCCTGCCGGCCACCCCGGACCTGGTCATCATCTCACCCAACGATCCCCAGGCGATGGCCAATTACATTGACGAGTGCCACGCCGCCGGGCTGCGCTACATGTACGATCCCAGCCAGCAAGTCGCCCGGCTGGATGGCGACGCCTTGCGGCACGGGATCGAATACAGCACCATCCTGATTTGCAATGAGTACGAATTCGAAATCCTCATGCAGAAGACCGGTCTCAGCCGCGCGGACATCATCGACCGGGTGCCGGTCGTCGTCGTGACCCTGGGCGAGAACGGCACGCGGATTTACACCGAAGGGCGCGAAGTCGCCGTGCCGATTTTCCCCGCCGATCACATCGCCGACCCTACCGGCGTCGGGGATGCTTTCCGGGCCGGCCTGCTGCGCGGAATGGCCGCCGGCTGGGACTGGGACCTGTGTGGCAAGGTGGGCGCGCTGTGCGCGACCTACGTGCTGGAGCATGTCGGCACCCAGACTCACCATTACACGCCGCACGAGTTCGTCGCCCGGTTCCGGACGCGCTTTGAGGATGGCGGCGCATTGGACGCGCTGCTGGGCTAAGTCAGGGCCATCCTGTTGTTGCTAACTGGGGCGGACAAGCCTCCAAAGCTGTGATACAATGGCCCGCTGGTTTTCGCTTAAAGATTGCAACTTCAATAGTCCCTTTAAGGAGCTTCAATGACTGCACCTGTTGACCACGACATCCGCTCCATCGATCTGGCTACCGGCGGCCGCTACCGCATCGAGTGGGCAGAGCAGGATATGCCGGTTCTTCGCCAGATTCGCGAGCGCTTCGCCAAGGAAAAACCGCTGCAGGGCATCCGCATGGCGGCCTGCCTGCATGTCACCACGGAAACAGCCAACCTGGTCCGCACGCTCCAGGTCGGCGGCGCGGATGTCGTCCTGACGGCCTCCAACCCGCTCTCCACCCAGGACGACGTGGCGGCCGCGCTGGTCGCCAACTATGAAATCCCGGTGTTCGCCATCAAGGGCGAGGACAACAAGACCTACTACAATCATCTCCAGCGCGCGCTCGACCACAAACCGCACATCACGATGGACGACGGCGCGGACCTGGTCAGCGAAATCCACAAGAACCGCACTGACTTGCTGTCCGAGATCATCGGCGGCACTGAAGAGACCACCACGGGTGTGATCCGCCTGCGGGCGATGGCCAACGACGGTGCGCTGCGCTTCCCGGTCATCGCGGTCAACGACAGCATGACCAAGCACATGTTCGACAACCGCTACGGGACGGGCCAGAGCACCCTGGATGGCATCATCCGCGCCACCAACCTGCTCCTGGCCGGCCGTACGGTCGTCGTGGGCGGTTATGGCTGGTGCAGCCGGGGCATCGCCTCGCGCGCTCGCGGCATGGGCGCCAATGTGATCGTGACCGAGATCGATCCGCTCAAGGCGCTCGAAGCGGTCATGGACGGCTACCGCGTCCTGCCCATGCAGGACGCAGCCGCCCAGGGCGACATCTTCATCACGGCAACCGGCGACCTGAACGTCCTTGATCGCCATCACTTCGAGGCCATGAAAGACGGCGCGGTCGTCTGCAATTCCGGTCACTTCAACGTTGAGATCAACATTCCCGCCCTGCGTAGCCTGTCCGTGGAAGAGCCGCATATGGTGCGTCCCTTCACCGAGCAGTACACCCTGGCCGATGGCCGTCGCATTTACCTGCTGGCGGAAGGCCGCCTGGTCAACCTCGCGGCAGCCGAAGGCCACCCGGCCAGTGTGATGGATATGAGCTTCGCCAACCAGGCCCTGGCCGCGGAATACATGGTCAAGAATCACGCGCAGCTCGAACGACGTGTCTACACCGTGCCTCAGGACATCGATATGGAAATCGCACGGCTCAAACTCGAGGCCATGCACGTCAAGATCGACACGCTGACCGAAGAACAGTTCGCCTACCTGAACCAGTGGCAGGAAGGCACCTAAAGCTGCCTTCGGTTGCCAGTGGTGGGGGGCGCTTACCTAGAGGAGAAAGTCAGATGAGTCGTCGTCTTGTTCTCACGCTTGGCCTCGTGATGATTGTGTTGCTGGGCATGGTTCCAGCGGCTTTCGCCAGCCCGGTCCGGCAGGCAGAGGATGCCTTCCTGGTCCGTTTCGTGCATGCCGTCCCTGACGCGCCCGCCGCGGACATCCTGGTGGATGGCGCGCTGGCAGCTTCGCAGCTCGGCTACGCGCAGTCAACCCCTTATCTCCGCGTCGATCCGGGCGAGCGCCTGGTCAATGTCCAGGTTGCTGGGGCCACCCTGGCCGAAACCACCCTGACCGCAACCGCCGGCCAGGCAGTCACGGCTATCGTCATGGGTACACCCGATGCGCCCCAGGTCCTGGTCTTCGAGGATGATCTCAGCCCGTTGGTGTTGGGCAATATCCGTCTGTCGGCCATCCATGCCGCCGACGGCGCTGACGCCGTCGATGTGGTTCTTCCGGACGGCAGCCCGGTCCTTCAAAGTCTGGGCTACGGGGAAGGCTCAGGCAGCATCGACATCCCCGCGAACACCTACCCGCTGGCGGTCACGCCCACCGGAGGCACGGTTGACAGCGCCATCCGTCCGGTGGCGGACTACTATCTGGCCGCCGGGCAGCTCTATCGGCTTGTGATCCTGGGCGGTGAGCCAGACATCCTGCTCCTGGCGGCCCCAGTGCTTCCCTCCGGGGACAGCGTCTACGCCAGCATCGCCCACGCCATCCCCGGCGCGCCTGCCGTGGACGTCTACCTCAACGGCGTGCTGGCCGTGCCCAATCTGGAAGCGCTGACGGTCACACCTTTCGTGGCCCTGCCCCTGGGCAGCTACGAGGTCACCGTGCGCACGACCGGCTCGGATACGACCGTCGCCCCCATCACTACCACCAACCTCGACCTCAGCGACACGGCCCTGGCCGGACAGGCCCGCACCATCGCGGCCGTCACCGATGGCAGCAGCCTGAGCCTCCAGGTCTTCAATGAAGATCTGACTGATCTCGATCCGGCTACGGCCCGGGTCAGCATCCTCAACACCCTGGTGGGGACCGGTCTGCTGGCCGAACTGGATAATGGCACCACGATCGATACGGGCGCGGCGTTCGAAAGCGTCGCCCCGACCGAATTCGCCGCCGGGCTGTACGAACTGCTGGTTTCCGGCGAAGGCGGCGGCTCGGCTGCGCTGGACATGGCCTTCAATGGGGGCATGCTGTACCGCGTCCTGGTCGCCGGATCGGCCGAGCAGTTCGAGGTTCGGTTGAGCCAGACGGCACTCAACCCGCGACCGGGCAGCGCCGTGGCAATGGGCGCCGCGCCTGCCGAGGTCGCCGTCCAGCCGACCGAAGCGCCGGTCGCCGAACAACCAACCGAAATCCCGGCCCAGCCCACCGAAGTACCAGTGGCCACCGAAGCGCCGGCCCCAACGCAGGCGCCCCAAGTGCTGCCCGTGGCCGAAGGGCCGATTGGTCAGGTCTACAACCTCAACCCCGGCGCGAACGTCCAGCTTCGCCAGTATCCCAACGCCAGCGCGCTGTCGCTGGGCCGCGTGCCAACCGGCACTGTCCTGCTGGTGCTGGGTCGCGCCGGTGAGCCGGACTTCGAAAACCTCGCCGACCTCCCGCCCAACGAAGACCTCGATCCAGCCCAGACCTGGTTGTCCGTCGTCTACAACACGCCGGAAGGCGGCACCATCACGGCCTGGGTGATCGCGCAATATGTCCAGGTCACCGAGGACGGGGAGCGCGTCCGGCTGGCCGATCTCGACCCGTTGCCCTCGAATGTCGCCGGTGAGGCGAGCGGGGTGAGTGCCGCGCAGCCAACCACGGCGCCCTCCACCGCCGAGTTCTATGGGGTCGTCTTCAACCTCAATCCCGGCGCGAACCTGAACATCCGCCGCACTCCGGACACCCTGGCCGAGGTCCTGGCCGCGCTGCCCAACGGCACGGTACTGGAACCGGTCGGGATTCTGGAGGACTTCTCCTGGACGTTCGTCAACTACCTGCCCGAAGGCGGCGGCACGATCACGGGCTGGGTCTCGACGGAGTACCTCCAGTTCGTATTCCGTGGCAATACCTACCGGGCAGCCCCAGACCGGATCAACGAACTGCTGATGCGCAGCCTGCTGATCATCGTCGACCCGACCGAGCGCGGCTCGGTGAGCGATGATGTCGTCGTCCAGAGCACCGCGGCAGCCGAAAGCGCCGAGTTCCGCAACCGGATCATCGCCACCACGGTCCTCGACCCTGGCGCGAACCTGCACCTGCGCCGCACCCCCGATGCGGTCAGCGAATCGCTGGCGCTCATCCCCGGCAATGCGACCCTGCTGGTCATCGGCCGGACGGCGGACAGCGGCTGGCTTCAGGTCGAATATGACAACACGACGGGCTGGGTCAACAGCGCCTGGGTGGAGCTTCGCCTGAACAACCGCCGCGTCGAGCTGGCCGACGTGCCCGCAGTCCAGTAACCTCGAGACTGGTATTCAGCGGCCCTGCCCACCCGTGGCGGGGCCGCTTTGTTTTTCGGCTGGGATGCTGGCGGACTCGCGTTCCAGTCTGTCACGACTACAATTACCGACGTGTCAGCCTGGATAGGATAGTGGTGATGACTCGCTCACGCATTCTGATCACCGTATGGGTCGTGGCCCTGTGGATTGCAGCCTGCACGCCCGCTCCGACCCCGCCCGCCATCCTGCCTACAGTAACCCTGGTTCCGACGGAGACTCCTCTGCCCCGGCCCACCGCGACCGCCGCGGCCCTGCCCGAAACGCACCGCGACCCGGAGGAACAGGGTCAGATTCGGATCGTCCAGGCTGCTCCGCAAAGTGGCGCGGTGGACGTCTATCTCGATCTCGGCCTGGTGGCAAGCCGCCTGGGTCTGGGCGCCTACACCAACCCGATCGCGGTCGCGGCCGGAACCTATGCACTCCAGGTCGTGCCTTCCGGCGCGGCTACTGGCAGCCAGATTCTGGCCGAAGCGACCGTGCCGATTGAAGCGGAACAATCCTATCTCCTGGTGGTGACCGGGACGGCCGATACGCTGACCGTAGCCGCTTATCAGGAAGACCTCAGCCCGCTCGCCGAAGGGCAGACCCGCCTCGCGTTTATCCATGCCGTCCCGCGCGGCCCTGCCTCGCGCCTGGAAGTCGATGGCGTCCCGCTGGGCGATCCGGTCGATTTCGGCCAGGTTGGGACGGCGTACACCGTCAACCCGGGGTCACACCACCTGGCCGTCGCCAGCAGCGAGGCGCAACTCGCGGAACTCGACGCAGCCCTGGCTCCACAGCAGGCCTACACCGCGATCCTGACTGGCACGGTGGGCGGGGGAAGTTACCGCCCGCTGCTGATCGGCACGCCGATCCAGACCCCGGCCCAGGTGCGATTCATCAACGCCTGGCCGGAAGCCGAAGCGGTTGATGTCTACCTCGGGGATACTCCTCTGGCCCAGGGCGTGGCTTATCATGCCGCGAGCGACTGGCAGTCGCGCACCGCCCGGACCTACGAAATCCGCGTTATGATGCCGGCCGCGCCGGCCAATGCCCGCCCGATCGCCGAGACGCGCTTCAACCTGCTGCCCGGCCAGGCGGGCGTCATCCTGCTCATGCAGGATCGAGGGCTGCCTGCCTTGCGTGTCTTTGCGACTTCGCTCGAACCGACCGCCCCTCTCACAACGCGCCTGGTGGCGGTCAACGCCGCGCCGGATACGCCGGTCGCCTATGCCCTGGTTGGCGATAGCCCCCTGGAAGGCCTCCCAGCTCTGGCTTATGGCACCGCCAGTCGGATCATCGAGATGCCGGCCGGGCTAATCAACCTGTTCTGGATGACCGGCCAGGGCGCCAACACACGCGCCGTCGAGCCAGCCGGTGAAATGACCTTTGCCGAGGGGCATGCCTACATCTACATCGTGACCGGGGCTGAGTACGATCCGTTCCTGCTGGTCGACGAAGTCGGGATCAATACGCCCGCCGAGTCAGGCATCCTGGCCGCGGACGGGGGGGACGTCGCCGGGCTGCGGGTCATCAACGCGCTGGCGGACGGTCTCGCTGTCCGGGTGCGGCTCGGCGACGAAGTACTGCTCGACAACCTGCCCGCTCAGGAGGCAAGCCCGTACTTGAACGTCCGCCGTGAACAGTACACCCTGCGAATCGGGCCAGGTGGCGGTTCCATCAACGCTCCCGACTACGCGATTGAGGACCTGACCCTGCTCAACCGCGACCGGATTTCCCTGGTCATCTACGGCCAGTCGGAAGACATGCGCACGGCCATCCTGGCCGACCGGACGGAATTGGTTCAAGCTGGCACGGCTGTCCTGCGGATCATCGATGCGGCGCCTGAACAAGGGCAGATTTACGCCCGAATCGACCTGCCCCTGCCCGGCACGGGCACGCCTGCGCCGACCGGCACCCCCGAAATGGTGCTTACGCCGTTGCCAGACGATCAGGGCAGCTACGAGACACGGGCCGTTGGTCCGGGCGAGGCCAGCGAATACCTTGGATTGCCCCCCGATGCCTATGATATCCGCATCCACCGGCTGGAGGGCAGCCAGGTGATCGCAATCATCCCGCGTCTGGCCCTGTCGGGAGGATCGATCTATGAGATCCTCGTGTGGCCGGGCGCCAGCGAGAACGAAATCCGTGTCGAGCTGCTTGCGGACGAGAACGCCTGGACTGACTAGGATCAGACCAGTGGATTTTTATGTTTATTGTCTATTCAATTTGACAAAGACCTGTTCGCCATGCTAAGATCCCAGCAAATCTGGAACTGAATGCCAGGTGAAACAAGGTTGCCAGATATGCAGCAGACACGCCAGCACATCCTCGAAATCCTCAAAGAACAGAATGAAGCCACCGTCGACGAGATCGTTGCGGCCCTGTCAGACCGCATCGGCGAGATCACGGCGGTCACCGTCCGCCACCATCTCGAAATCCTGCGCGGCGATGGCCTCGTTTCGGCTCCCGCAGTGCGCCGCAGGACCACACCGGGCCGCCCGCAGTACATTTATGCCCTGACCGACAAAGCTCTGGAGCTTTTCCCGAACAACTACCGCACTCTGGCCGAGGAACTGCTTCAGCAGATCAAGAAAACGCTCCCTCCGCGAGAGGTGAATGTCATCCTGGAAGGCGTGGCCGGCGTGATGGCTTCCGGCCTGCAAGCCGGCGATTTGCCCATGCCAGCTCGCCTGAATCACGTGATCGATTACCTCACGCAGCAAGGCTACAACGCCCGCTGGGAGAGTACCGAGCGCGGCTATATCCTGCACATGCATAACTGTCCCTACCACCATCTGACGGCTTCTCATGCCGAGTTGTGCGAGATGGACTTTCACCTGCTATCGTCCCTGCTGGGCGGGATCGTACCGCGCCGGATCGGGCATATGGCGCGCGGCGACGAGAGCTGCGCCTACCTGGTGCCGGTACCCCAGGCCGAGCCGGACGGAATAAAATAGATAATGATTTAGTTTATTGACGCTGCCTGCGA
>CAZHMJ010000057.1:0-12930 GCA_964533805.1 uncultured Anaerolineae bacterium
GGCCAAGGCCAACGCCCCGGCGATCATCTTCGTGGACGAGATCGACGCCGTCGGGCGCCACCGCGGGGCGGGCCTGGGCGGCAGCCACGACGAGCGCGAGCAGACCCTCAACCAGATTCTGGTAGAGATGGACGGCTTCGACACGGACACCAACGTGATCGTCATGGCCGCCACCAACCGCCCGGACATCCTCGATCCGGCCCTGATGCGCCCCGGCCGGTTCGACCGGCGCGTCGTGCTCGACCGACCTGACCTGCGCGGTCGCGAAGCCATCCTCAAGGTACACGTCAAGGGCAAGCCCCTTGCTAGCGATGTCAGCCTGGAGACGATGGCCAAGTCCACGCCGGGCTTCGTCGGTGCCGACCTGGAAAACCTGGTCAACGAAGCGGCCATTGTGGCCGCCCGCAAGAACAAGAAGAGCATCGCCATGCGCGACTTCGAGGAAGCCGTCGAGCGCGTCGTCCTCGGCCCGGAGCGCAAGAGCCGCCTCATCTCCGACAAAGAACGCCAGTTGGTGGCTTACCATGAAGCCGGCCACGCCGTGGCCTTCCACCTCCTGCCCAACAGCGACCCGGTGCGCAAGGTCACGATCGTGCCACGCGGGATGGCCGGCGGTGTGACCTGGAGCATGCCCGACGAGGACATCAACTACGTAACCACCGCCCGCCTCCGCGACCAGATCGCCGGTGCCCTGGGCGGCCGCGCGGCCGAAGAGCTGGCCTTCAACGAGATCACCACCGGCGCGATCAGCGACCTGGATCAGGTCACCAAGATCGCCAGAGCGATGGTCAAGCGCTATGGCATGAGCGACAAGCTCGGCCCGATGATCTTCGGCCAGAAGGAAGAACTGGTCTTCCTCGGCCGTGAAATCGGCGAGCAGCGCGACTACAGCGAGCACATCGCCGAGGAAATCGACGAGGAAGTGCGCCGGATCGTCAACGAGGACTACGAGCGCGTCAAGACCCTGTTGATGGACAACCGCGATCGCCTGGATCGTTTGGCGCAGCGTCTGCTGGATATCGAAACGGTCAGCCAGGAAGAATTCCTCAAGATCATGGGCGAGAACGTGACGCAGGCCAATGGCACGCCCGACGCCAGCCCGGCCAAACCCGCCGCGCGTCCGGCGGAAAGCGGCTCAAGCAGTGAATATCCGACGGCGCTCGGCCCTGCCCCTCACCCGGCCCGGTAATCGAGAGCCTCTTTGGACAACAAAAAAGGACGTGGCATTCGACCACGTCCTTTTTCATTGCAGTATCTGAATTAGGGGGTAACACGCCGGACGCTGAGGGTCACGCTCTCGCCATCGATTGAGAATTCCTGGCTGAATGCATCCTGACCAGGAGCGCTGCTCAGCAATGCATCCGCCAGAGTCTCGCCGCTCACGTATTCCATGTGGGTCTTGATGGCCTTGACCACGCGCTTCGATCCCTGGTAGGTGACCACGATCCGATCGCTGATTTCGAAATCAGCATCGCGGCGCATCGTCTGGATGCGGCGCACGATCTCCCGGGCCAGCCCTTCGAGCACCAGGTCTTCGCTCAGGGTGATGTTCAGCGCCGCCAGATAGCCGGCATCTTCCGCCAGGGCATACCCTTCGGCCGCGCGCTGCTGGACTTCCACTTCGTCCGGCAGGACTTCGTAGTCCTGTCCATCCAGCGTGACCGTCACGTTCTGTCCGGTGAGGAAGGCTTTGGCCCAGCGCGCCACATCTTCGGGCGCTCCCTCGCGCAGCATCTTCTGTACGCGGGGGAAGTCCTTGCCGAATTTTCTGCCCAGCTTGGCCGGCAGCGGGTTCAGCGCGTACGCCACGACATCGCCAGCGCCATCCAGAATCGTGATCTTCCGGACGTTCAACTCATCCGCGATGAGATCGCTCAGACGGCTGATCGACTCGCGCTCGCCGGTGGAGCGCAGCGCGAACGCCGCCTCCAGCAACGGTTGGCGCACGCGCAGGTTGGCGCTCTCACGCGCGGCGCGTCCCAGGCTTACCAGGCGCTGGGCCAGGTCCATCGCGTCCATCAGTTCCCGATCGATCAGGGCTTCATCGACCTCCGGCCAGGCAGCCAGATGGATGCTGTCAGGCGCACCGGCCTTCACACCCGCCACCAGATTGCGATAGATCATCTCCGCCATGAAAGGCATCATGGGGGCCAGCAAATGCGCCAGGGTCGTCAGGACTTCATACAGCGTGGCATATGCGCTGCTGCCATCCTCAGCCTTCCAGAAACGCCGCCGCGACAGGCGCACGTACCAGTTGCTCAGTTGGTCGACGAAGCTCTGGATTGGCCGCGCCGCGCCGGGCGCGTCGTAGTTTTCCAGTGCCTCCGTCACTTCTCGCACAAGGCAGTGCAGTTCGCTGAGCACCCAGCGATCGAGCGGATCGCGCGCGGCGACCGGGGGCGCGGGCTGTTCCGGCGTCCAGCCTTCCAGGTTGGCATAGGTCACAAAAAAGCTGTACGTATTCCACAGGGTGAGCCAGAACTTGGTCACCACCTCGCCTACCAGGTCCAGGCTGAACCGGCGCGGCTCACCGGGCGGGCCGGACGTGTACATGTACCAGCGGAAGGCGTCGGCACCGAATTTGTTGAACACCTGCCACGGCTCAACGAATGTCTCCGGCCGGCTCTTGGACATCTTCAGGCCGTTCTCGTCGAGGATGTGGCCGAGACTGATCACGTTCTTGAACGCTACGCTATCGAACACCAGCCCGGAGATGGCATGCAGGCTGTAGAACCAGCCGCGAGTCTGATCGACCGCTTCGCAGATGTAATCGGCCGGATACTGTGCCTTGAACATCTCCTGGTTGCGGTGGGGATATCCCCACTGAGCCGCCGGCATGGAGCCGGAGTCGAACCAGACGTCGATCAGCTCCGGGACTCGGTACATCGTGCCGCGCCCATTGCATTCCCGGCAGGCCCAGTGGACTTCATCTACGTAGGGCCGGTGCAGGTCGAGGTTGCTCTGGTCGAAGCCGCTCAGGCGCGAAAGCTCGTCCACGCTACTGACACACAGCATGTGGCCGCACTCCGGATTATCGCAGCGCCAGATCGGCAGCGGCGTGCCCCAGTAGCGCTCACGACCGAGCGCCCAGTCCTTGAGGTCTTCCAACCAGTTGCCGAACCGCCCATCGCGGATGTGATTCGGCACCCAGTTGATGGTCTGGTTCAGCGCGATCAGTTTGTCGCGATATTCCGTCGTGGCGACAAACCAGGTATCCCGCGCGTAATAGAGCAACGGGGAGTTACAGCGCCAGCAGAACGGATAGCTGTGCTCGTACAGGGTCACGCGGTACATCAGGCCACGGCCCTGAAGGTCCTTGATGATCTCCGGATCGGCGTCCTTGACCCACATTCCACGCCAGGGCCGCACCGCGTCGATGAACGCGCCGTTCGGCAGCACGGTTTCCAGGACTGGCAGGCCATACTTCTTGCCGACCTGCATGTCATCCTGGCCGAACGCAGGCGCGATATGGACGATCCCGGAGCCTTCTTCTGTGCTCACGAAATCGCCCTCGACCACGTAGGCGTAGTCCTGCTCGACCGGGAGGAAAGTAAAGAGCGGGCTGTAATGCTTGCCGGTCAGGGTGCTGCCCTTGAAGCGATCGAGAATCCGGTAGGCGTCACGATTCTTGAGCGCGTAGGACAGCAGCGACTCGGCCAGGATCAGCCGCTCGGTACCGCCATCCTCAGTCGGGCCCTCGATCAGGACATAATCCACGTCGCGGCCCACGGCCAGCGCGACATTGCCCGGCAGCGTCCAGGGCGTAGTCGTCCACACGAGGAAATAGGTCCCCGGCTCGTCCCGCAGTGGGAAACGCACGAAAATGCTGGGGTCCTTGACATCCTTATAGCCCTGGGCAACCTCGTGGCTGCTCAGCGGCGTGCCGCAGCGGGCGCAGTAGGGCACGACTCGCTTGCCCTTGTAGAGCAGCTTCTTGTCCCACAACTGGCGCAGCAGCCACCACACCGACTCGATGTACTCGTTGGTGAAGGTGACGTAGGCATCATCCAGGCTGACCCAGTAGGCCATCCGCTCGCTGAACTTCTCCCACTCGTTGATGTAGCGGAAGACGCTCTGGCGGCATTTCTCGTTGAAGGGCGCGATACCATACGCCTCGATCTCTTTTTTGTCCTTGAGGCCGAGTTCTTTTTCGACTTCGATCTCGACCGGCAAGCCATGCGTATCCCACCCACCCTTGCGCAAGACGTAATAACCGCGCATCGTCTTGTAACGTGGGAACAGGTCCTTGAAGGCCCGCGCGATCACGTGATGGGTGCCGGGCTTGCCATTGGCTGTCGGCGGTCCTTCGTAAAACACATAGCGCGGCCGGTCTTCCCGCTCGGACATGGTTCGCTCGAAAACATGGCTTTTGCGCCAGAATTCAAGCTGCTCATTCTCAAGATCGGGGATATTCACTTTGGCAGAAACAGGCTTGAACATCTCATCAACTCCGTTGGCACTGGTTGAATGGCTTCGTCAGAATGATTATCCCAGCCTGCCAATCGGACCCGACGAGCGGCGGTGCCACATCGTCATGGGATAACACCTCCTTGTTCACACGCCTGCGGCCCGCTGGTCACCCCACCCGACCGCGGCGGTGCCTTGTCCATAATGCATTGCCCAACACGACAAATGTCCTGATGGAGAGAATCTCACCAGTGGGAACGCTTCAATCCTGCCGGGGCATCCAGTTCACTTCCCTGGCAATCGAAAAATGGGCGCGCCCATCCCCGGTATTATAACCATCAGAGATGTAAACTACCCAATCAGCACTGAACTCGCCAAAGGCGATCGTACCTTGACAATATCCTACACCAGATGACCCAGCTTGAGCAGGGTCAGTCCGCCCGGCCGGGCAGGAACTTACCGGATCAGACAGGCACGATTCCGCCCGCGCCTGGTACCAGGCATAGACCTCGCAGCCCGGCGTCTCGCTGGTGTAGTCCCATTCATCCACGCCATAGGCCAGCCCGCGGTGTTCCACCAGACGGGACGGCTCGAAGAGCGGGGGATCGGGGGGACTGACCAGGCCCGCCAGCGGACCGGCCACGGAGGCGATAATGGCGATCGCCACCAACAGGCTGCCCAGACCTACCAGACCAACCCACCAGAGGGACAGACCTGGACGGCCGGGCGCTTGCTTAAGGCTGGTCTCCGGCGGGGCCGGGGCAGCGCCAGAGGCCGAACCGGCCGGATCTACTGGCCCCATACCTGTTCGATGTCGATCAGAGTCCGCCCCGCGTACTCCCCCGTGCCGGGCTGGACGGTGACGATCGTGTACTGCGTCACGAAAAACGAGGAGCCATCCGCGATACAGCGATAGCTCACTGCCGGTTCGTCCGGCGCGTTCTCCGAATTGGTCAGGACAGTACAGTCTTCGCCCATCTCGCGCACATAGAAGTCGCCAACTTCTTCCGCCGGGCTGTCGCTCACATAGAGCAGCCGGCCATGGCCCTGTGCCAGGATAGCTTCAGTGCCGACCTGCTCCGCGCCGGGATAAATTGCCACCGCAAGAGGCGTGTTCCGGGATGATTGAAATGCAGAATAAGCCAGCACGGCCGCCACAACAACCAGCACGATGCCCGCCAGTAGGATCAGGGCCAGCCGCAGCATCGGATTACGGCGGGGCTTTGAGGTTTTCTGTTGGCTCATTGGGGTTCTCCTGCCAGCAAGTGCTCAATTCGACCGATATCTTCAGCCAGGGCCGCGCCGTAGGGCGTATCGCCAAACCGCTCGGCTTCCGCGCGCCACAGAGTCAGCCCTTGCTCGTAACGACTCAAGACGTCCTTCGCCTCCTCCGAAAATGACCCCGACAGGCGCTCTTGCAGGTAGAGGGTCATCAAACGGCGGGGTGGCTCAAGCTCGATACCGGCCGCCTGCCGGAGTGACCGTGCGGCCGCCTCCGTCTGACCGGCATACACCTGGGCCAGTGCCAGATCAGCCACAATCACCGGCTGGGCGCGCCGTTCAAGTGCCAGTTCGATCAACGCCGCCGCCTCAGCGAAGCGCCCCTGGGCCAGTCGCGTGCGTCCCAGGCCAAACGCCGCGATCGGCGAGTTCGGATCGGCTTCGTGGGCCTGGCTGAGCACCTGTTCGCTCTCATCCAGGCGTCCCACCTGGCGGTAGGCGTTCCCCAGCAGAGTCAATCCGGCCGTATCCAGCCGGGTTGAGCCTTCGGCCTCCCTGAGCACGCGTATAGCGCCCTCGAAATCCCCGGCTATGTATAGGCGGCGTGCCTGGCGCACTTCCGGGTGCTGGCGCCAAAGCGTGAACAGGATCAGGCCCTGTACCAGGATGAAGAGCGCAAACATCCCTATGATGGCTGCGACCTGAATCGCCCGGGAGTCCGCAAACGTGAGGGCCACGAGGGCCAGCGCGCCAAGGCTGAATATCACCACCAGATACCGCACCCGCGCTGGAAGCTCGGCCCAGGCGGCGCGCGCCTGTGTCAAAAACCGGTTCATGCGCCCTCCTGCCCGGTATGCGATTCGTCCGCTTCCTGTAGCGCCCGTTCGATCTCCTCCAACTCGCGCGCCAGCCGCTGTCCGTAGGACGTGCCGGCCAGCGGCTGTAAGCCCGACTTCCAACCTTGCAGCCCGTCCCGCGCGCTGACCATCTTGGCGGCAGCGCGCGCCGCCTGACGGGCATCCCCGCTTTCCGTATAGAAATTCGCCAGGTGGTAGTACACCCGCAGCGCATACATCGAGGGCAGCCGGTGGCGCGCGGTCCGTTCAAAAGAGTTGCGCGCCCCATCGAGATCGCCCGCATAAAGCTGCATCAGCCCCAATTCGGCCTGAATGACGCCAGCCTCAGGATCGAGCGCAGCGGCCCGGCTCAACACCTCGGCCGCAGCCTCGTATGCCGCCTGGAGCCGGTACACGTTGCTCAGGGTCAGATAGGCCGCGGTCTCCTCAGGATAAACCGCGACGACCCGATCCGCGACGCGCTGCGCATCCGCCAATCGTCCGGCATATCCGTACGCACTGGCCAGCAGCATCAGCACATCGACCGTCTCTTTGCCCTCGGCGAGGAGCTGCTCCAGGATCGGGATCGCCACATCGAATTTGAAGGCTTCGATCAGGCGATAGGCTTCCCCATAGCCAGGCCCCTGCCGCCGGGTCTGGACACCCAGCAGGAACGCGGTACTGACGAACCACACCAGGAACATCGCGACAGCGACACCCAATCCAATCAGGGCAACCGAGGTCAACTGCGAAGGCGTGCTGTCAGCAAACAAATCGCGCCGGTTCAGGATGTATTCCCCGGCGATCCCGCCAATGAATACCACAATCCCCAGAATCGCCAGAACCAGTGGGATCTGGGCCAGTCCAATCAACAAACGGCGTCTCATGTTCCCGCCTCGTCTGCTGAACGCTCCGCAACCAGGGCCTCGAGACCGGTCCCGTCCGCCAAACGCTGCACCAGCGCGATATCGTC
The DNA here is from genome assembly GCA_964533805.1 of uncultured Anaerolineae bacterium. GTDB lineage: Bacteria > Chloroflexota > Anaerolineae > Aggregatilineales > Ch27 > JARKOQ01. The sequence continues at coordinate 7,438 of CAZHMJ010000057.1, forward strand.
CGCCAGCACCTTGCGCAGCGCCGCCGCCTGCTCGCTGGCGATGATCGTCCGCCACTCCTGAATACCCCGCTTCAGGCGACGCAGGCTGGCCAGTTCCGCCTCCGCCTCGGCCATCTGCCCCAGGCGGGCCAACGCGCGAGCCAGCCAGAGATGGATCAAAACCTGATGACGGACATCCGGCCGGCCTTCTTCCAGCGCGCGCCGCAGATGCTCGATCACCTGATCGCTCATTCCCAGGCGATCCTCGATCATGCCCAGGTTATAGGGCATCACCCACTCATCCGGCTCGACCTCGTTCGCCTGGCGGGCGTAGACCAGGGCCTGCTGCATGTCGCCTTCTTGAAGGTAGACCTCGGCCAGGCCGTTGTACCCGACGCCAGACTGCGGCTCAAGCTCGACGATGCGGCGGTAGTCCTGAAGTGCTTTGGAAGGCTTGCCCTGCAAGCGATAGAGATCCGCCCGGAAGCGATAGTGACTCGATTCGGCTGGCTCGACACGGATCAGATCGCCCATGATTCGGATAGCTTCATCGTATTCATTCCGCCGCAGATGGCGGATAGCCTGTTGGTACTCCCGGCGCACGTTCCGCCGCAGCACAACCTGGGACAGGATCAGCCAGCCCACCCCAGCCCCCATGAACCAGACCAGAAAGTCCGGAAACAGAATGCCCAGTCCGAGTCCCAGGAGCAGCGGGCCAATCGAGATGATCAGTGACCGACGGTCGAGCGGGTCCTGCCGGCTGAGAACAAGGATGATCCCCCCCACCAGAGCGATGAGAAACAACCCGTTCTGAACCGGGATCACCCACGGAACGTCTGTACCCACGGCCTGAAGCATCAGGCTCAGCGTCCCCGTGATCGCCAATAGCAGGAACAGCGCCCAGGCTCGCCGCGATCCAAGCCAGTCGATAAAGCGCCGGAACATGCCCCACCCTTCCACTAACCGATCCGCGCGTACTCCGCCAGTTCCACCGAGAGCGACTCGACCGGCAGCACCCAGCGCACCGGCACGCCATAGGCATCCAGGTGCAGCCGTTGGGCGCCGATTTCAGGCATGGTCAGTGCGAAACCATACCCCAACCGCGGTCCATCTGGACCCGGCACGATTTCCTTTCGGTCAAGCTCGGCATCCACCTGGAGCAGCGCGGGCCACAACGTTCCATGCTGAATTCCCGGAGCCACCAGAGTGACCGCCTGCCTGCCTTGCAGCCGCCGGTCGTAGCCAGCCCACAGGAAATGCTCGGTGATCGTATGCCAGCCATAAACCTCGTAATTGGCAGGCAGGATCATCTTCTGGACATCACCGCCGTGCACAACCAGGGCATAATCCGGCATGAATCGATACTCGACCAGGTCGTCGCGCCCACTCTGCCAGCGCCAATAGAACACCATCTGCACCGGGCGCCCATCTGGATCGCGCAGTAGAAAACAGGCCGAGATCGGGGTCACACCATCAAAAAAAAGCTGGCTCCGCCAGATTTGCGCGCCATCGGACAATGCATGCGCCGTCCAGAACTCCTGAATGCGCGTCGACTTGCCCCGGCGTAGTTGGCGATAAATCCCATGCGCCACCAGGGCTTCGTCTGGCTCAACCGGCGGCAAGATCGTGTCCACGCTGATCGAGAATCCTTATCCACACACGTCCAGGCTCAGGCCTGTTCGTCGAGAGCGACGTAGATGCGCTTGAAAATTCCGCCTTTGTTCTTGGTCTCGGTGATGCGAATTCGCCCGACCTCGGCAGTGCTAGCGACATGTGTGCCGCCATCGGCCTGCAAATCCAGACCAACGATCTCGACGGTCCGGACTTCGAGGATGCCTTCTGGCAGCAGGTTGATCTTGGTGCGGATCAGGTCTGGAATCTGGAACGCTTCGTCACGCGGTAGAATCCGAACCCGCACCGGCCGATTCGCCGCCACCTCAATATTAATCTTTTCTTCAATCTCGCGCACCAGTTGTTGGTCGAATCGCTCGAACTCGAAATCCATGCGCCCGCGCAGCGGCTCCATGTTGCCCCCGGTCACGCTGGCCCCATAGTCGCGCCAGACCACGCCGCACAGGATGTGCATGGCCGTATGGGTGCGCATCAAGGGGTAGCGGTGGCTCCAATCGACCACGCCGCGGGCTGGACGGCCCACCGCAGGCAACGCCGGACCTTCGAGCACGTGAAGTACATCAGCGCCCACCTTGCGAACAGCCGCCACCACATACGTCACCCCGTCGACTTCCAAGCTGCCCCGGTCGGCCGGCTGTCCACCGCCACCTGGATAGAACGCCGTCCGGTCCAAGATCACCGTGTGCTGTTCAGCGTCAACGCCCGTCACTCGGGTTTCGAATTCGCGGAGATAACTCTCCGTCTGGTAAAGCAACTCTGTCATCGTCGGGTCTCCTCTCCGGCCTCGCCGCCTGAATCCGGCAGTCTGCCCGCGCACGCCAAGCATACCACACCGGCATGGGCCGCAGAGTTCGAATAATGTGATGATTTTTTAAGAGCGATCCGGTAATATATGGGCGTATTCGACACCGCGCGACGTAACCCCGCGCGGATCGTCTGTCCAGGGATGAACCGAGTCAGGCCTATGAGTACCCCAAACCGGATGCCGACCCAGGCGGAAGCCGAAGCCATCTTGCGCCAGGCCGGACACCGCGTCACGCCGCAGCGCCTGCTGCTGCTGGATATGTTGCGCAACCACAAGACATTTCTGGATGCCGATCAGGTTTACACCCTGGCCGCCAAACACGAAGGCGATACCAGCCTCGCCACGGTCTACCGCACCCTCCAGCTCTTCGTTGAGCTTGGCCTGGTCGAAGCCCGCTACCTGGACCCGGACCACAGGCGCGAATATTACCGCATCGCGGGCGGCGCTGAATACCATTATCTGACCTGCCGGGGCTGCGGCAAGATGGTCCCGGTCGATCCGGAGATCATTCAGGAAGTCTCGCTGACCTGGGCCACGGCCCAGGGTCTGACCCTGATCACCACGCACGCCTGTTATACCGGCTACTGCGCGGACTGCACCCGCAAGCGAGCCAGCCAGCCCTCGGCGCAGGATAATGGTTACATTGCTGGCTGAGATTGCCAGTACCAAATCATTGAATTTCATGCTACATTAATTATGCTTTAATTGAACATCCCGGTTGGTATGAGCAGGTGGTACGGGCAAAGACCATGAGTCGCAATCTTCGGCTGGCGCTGTTTGTTCCTTTTCTCTCGCCCGTCTTTCTGGGAATGGCTCCCTTCTTTGGGAAGCTCGCCTATCAAAGCGGCTCGGACCCCTTCACCGTTGCAGCCATTCGAACCGTCATCGCGGCCGCCATCCTATGGGGGCTGTATTTGATCTTCTGGCGGCGTTATATCTTCATCTACCCGGCTGGCCTGCTGGGCTGTGTGGTCATTGGCACCGTCAATGGCATTGGGTCGTTGATGTATTACACCGGCCTGAACCTGATGAGCGCCAGTCTGGCCCAGCTTCTCAACGGGATGTATATTGTGTTTGCCGTGGCGATCGCCCGCCTGGCAGGCCACCAGGTGACCTATCGCACCATGCTGCGGGTCGGTCTGGCGCTGGTTGCCCTCCTGATGCTCACCGGGGCCTCCGCCACCAGCATCGACTGGCTCGGTGTAGGCCTGATGCTGGGCAACGCTCTCCTATTCGCCGGCACCATGCTCCTCAGCCAGCGCGTCCTGTACGAAATGCCGGCCCAGACCGTCACGCTATACGTGCTGACCACGATGGCTGTCATTGTCGTGATGGCCCGAATCGCCTACGGCATTTCCGCGCCAACCTGGATTCTGAGCAGTGGAGCCATCTGGGCGATCGTCGCCCTGGGTGCCTCCACCGCGCTGGCCCGTCTGACGATGTTTATGGGTGTCAAAAGCCTGGGTGGATTGCAGACCGCCCTGATCGCCATGACCGAGATCGGAGTCTCCTTACTGCTGACCCTGGCTTTTCTGGGCGAAAGTCTCACCTCACCCCAATGGATTGGGGTGGGCTTCCTCGCGGCCAGCATGCTCCTGATGCGCACCGATGAGAATCCTCAGGGGGTGGCGCGCGATGCGACATCCCTGCCTAACATGGCCGGCCTGACCCTGTTTCAACAGATGGCCTTCGACCAGGCTTTTGGCAAGAACGGCGTTGAAGTCTCACCTGAGGAGTTGGAAGCGATCCGGCGCATGATGGGTGCCGCGGCGGACCAGCCGCCGCCCCCCAGACCCACCGCCCCCGACGAACTGCCGACCGCGCCCAAGGCACTCGACACAGCCCGCTGACGGCCAGTCACTCGATCATGATCGTTCCCAGGCGGGCCGCCGAACCGTCTGCAATCCGGTTCTGTCCGATGACCGTCAGCGCAGCCTGGGTACGCCAGTCGTAGACCTTGACCCACAGCTCGTACTCACCCGGCACCAGCGTAGCGGGGAGTTGCAGCCCGTAATTGTCGCGGATGAAATCCCCGGCCCGCCAGGTATTCATGGGCCGGAAGAACGCCTGCGGCGCGCCATGTCGCTCCAGGACAACCGCCCCCTGATTATCGACCAGGAAGATTCCCACATTGTAGTCTGTCTCTGGCGCACGCTCGGCCCGCCACAACAGGGACAGCGGCAGCACATCTCCAGCCGTGTACGATTCCCGGAGGGGATCAGGCCCGGCGAACGGTCCCACGCGCACCCGCGCCGTCGGGATGTCATAGCCGATCAAGCGCACCTCGCCGCCAAAAATCGCGTCGACGGCTTGCTCTGGCCAGGCCATCGCCTGCCCGGATGGCGCGTCGCTGTTGACGTCAAACAGGATCAGCCGGGCGGATTCATCCGTCTGCGCGGTCGTGACCGGGAAGTAGTGGCGCGCCATAAACCATTCGACCGGCCGGACGGTATAGCCGGTGAATGGTCCACTGTTTTCCACCAGCCAGACTCGATCGGTGTATTCGGGCAGGTTCATCAAGAAGACGGTGACATCCTGGCGCACCAGCAAGTCCAGGTTGGTGCTCACCACCTCCGGAGGCTGCCCCGGGCTGGGCTGCTCGCCCGGCGCCATGGGCAGGGTATAGACCGGGACGTCCGCCCCACGATAGTAATTCATGAAGAATTCGCGGTAGGCCGGATTGGAAAGGACCAGAATATCGCCCGCCTGGGTTTGCTCGTCGATCAGGGACAGCAAACCATGCAGCTTCGTCTGGTCGCCCAGGTAAGCCGGATCGGGATAGATACAGCGCAGGCCCAGCCACAACGAAGCCACCGTTAGCAAGACCAATCCGGTCCCCTGCCAGAACGCCGAACGCCGGTCGATCCGAGCCGCGCGCGACCAGAACACAAGCCCGGCCACGGCGGCCGCAATCACCACCAGAGCGGAGAGTGGCTGCCACGCCGCGCCCACGCCAACCCTGATCCAGGCAAAGTCGAGCGCGTAATCCGCCAGCACGCCCGGTAGGAGAACTACCGGAGAGTATGCGACCTCCCATGTTCCGCCCAGCCAGGGGATGACTCCATACTTTCCCAGTT
>CAZHMJ010000057.1:12940-20217 GCA_964533805.1 uncultured Anaerolineae bacterium
TCCTGCCGGATAAGCACCCCCAACAATTGCACCCCGACACTGATAGCCAGCAGCAGGATCATCGCCGCACGCGCCGGGACAGGCAGGCCACGTTCCAACAGGCGCTCGATGACCGGCAGGACGGCCAACATCATAAACGGGATCACCGGCAGCAAATAGCGCGGTCCCCAGCCCAGACCACCGTACCAAAGCTCGTTGCGAATGACCGCGTAGCCCACCACGAACGCCAGCAGGGCTACCATCGGCACCAGCGCCTCCCGCCAGCGGCCGCGCCGGGCGAGCAGCCATACCCCACCCAGCCCCAGCACGAGGACCGGCGAGAAGACCCATAGACTGCGCCCCGGACTGAACAGGTAGCTCAGCAGGGCATAACCGATGAACTCCTCTTTTCCCGCGATCCCGGCCAGGCGAGACAGCGGGTTATAGGATCGCGGCACCTGGATCAGGTCCAAAATCGTGTTCAGCCCAAGCAGCACCGCGATCGCAAGCCCGGCCGCAATCAACAGCACGATCACGAGCCTCCGGCGGCCGGCAGCGGTTTGAATGCGAGGAAACACCTGAGTCAGAAAGATCGGAATGCTGAGCATGGCGGCTTCCTTGGTCAGGAGCGCCATCAGGTACAGCGCCAGAAAGCCGCCGAGCCAGCCCCAGGCAGCGCGCTGTCCCCATCGCTGGCGAACCAGGTGAAGACACAGGGAGGCCCCGAACAACAACAAGGCGGCCAGCGGCTCGCGGAAAAAGAGCTTGCTGTAGGGCCAGATCATCGTGCCCAGGCCATAGGCCAGCGTCGTCACGATCGCCGTCTTGCGGCCGTAACCCAGCACCCGGCCGTACCAGAACAACGCCCCGCCGCTGGCCGCGCAGACCAGGACATTCAGCAGCCATGCTGTATGTAGCAAACCGACACCGGGCAGCGCCTGCCCCATCCCAAAGAGGAGCGCCCCGGCCACGATCTGCATCGGCTCGGCATCCACCAGAGGGCCGGGCGGCTGGACTCCAATGGAGAAATCGCGGACATTCAGCGTGTCCAGAGTCAGCGTCACCTGCGTGTTGCCCCGCCGGACAAAGCCCTCTACCCCGTCGAACAGGGAGGCTTCGTCGGAACTCAGGATGCGTCCGCTGTAGGTCAGCCAGTAGACCCCCACCAGCAGCACAGTCAGGCACAGGGCCAGCATGACGTCGCGGCGATCAAGCGTGTGGTTGTGATGCATTCAGAGGCCTTTTGAAGGAGACACTCCCACAGAAGGATGGGGGAAGCTATTCCGGCGCGTGAGGCCGCGAGTTGGCGGCGTTATCCTTGAGGCAAAGCCAGCGGGCCAACTGGCCTCCCACCACCAGCAGCAAGATGGTCATTACGCCAAAGGCGAGTTGAATCCGGAGCGAGTCCGTATCTCGAATGGGCGCGGGAGGATGCAGGACGCGCTCAGTCACGTTCAAGAGCAGCACCATGATCAGCACAACCGCGAGATTGACCAGGCCTGGCGCCAGCGGGTGATTGGAAAAAAGCAGCACCGCCTGGGCGATCAACATCAGGGCCATCATCTGGAACGCCATCAGGAAACGCGGCTCCATCAGGAAGGTCAGATTCCAGGAATTGTTGGCCCAGGTCGCGTTGGCCGCCAGGATACTGACCGGGATGTAAAACGCCCACCACAGGAGCGCGACCCGGCTCAGCGCCTTGCTCACGGTCTGAAGGCGCGCGCTGCGCCGCAGTAAGGCCACCAGCCCCACACCCGCCGCCGCAAACCAGGTCAAGAGCGAAGCCCAAACCAGCGCGCCATGAAAATAGACCAGGCGGGCGTTGTCGCCCCCTAGCGTGCGTTCCGGCGGGGCCGTCACGGCCACCATCAGGGTAAGGGCCAACATCACCGCGATGCTGGCCCAGATGGAACGGCGCTCCAAAACGAACCGCAAACCTCTTTTCACCAGAGACAAATGCCGTATGCCTCCACGAAGCGCAATCCGTGCTATCGGTTCAGGATGAGGGCGATCAACACGATGAACGCCAACACAATCCCGCTGCTCAGGGCCACCACACCCAGGGCCATCGCGCGGGGAATCGCCCGTTGGCCGGGCAGCCGGGTCGCCTTGATATCCTCAGGGATGTAGTTCAAGAATTCTTTCAGGTCGTCTTCCGCCTGAAACGCCTCATCGATGACCGCCGTCGCAAACGGGCTGGCGCTGCTGAAACTGCCGCCGATCGCCTCGAGGTTGGCGAAAGGATCGTCGTCCTCGGCCGCTGGGGACAAAACAGCCGAAGGAGCCGCAAGCCCGGCTCTCTGGCTGCCACTCTCAAAATCATCTTCGTAGGTACTACTCTGAGGTAGCGCGAAGGGATCGAATACCCCTCCCGCGCTGAACTCATCCTGAGTCGGCTCAGGGCTGATCAAGTCCGCATAGTCCTCGGACGCATCGGTATGCGAATCCGCGTCCAGGTCCAACAAGAAGGAGTCATCCAACAGGTTCGCCTGCTGAAATGGCCCGTTGTCCAGATCGAAAGGCTCGCTGCTCGGCGCAGCCATTGGCTGGGAGCGGGCCTCCGCCCCAAGCCCAAGCCCTTCGACCCAGGCATCGTATTCGTCCTCGGATGGCAGTTGCACATGCCGCCCGCTGCCGTGGTAGCCACCAGAAGACGCCGAAGACTCTGGCTGTTTGCTCTTGAACTCGGCCAGATCGGCGGGATTCGACACGGGCGCGTTCAGATCAAAAGGTGACGTGCTGACCGGCGCAGCCGGAGTCGGCGGGGCAGCCGGTGCACTACCCGGCTGTTTCTTGGCAAGCTGGCGCCGGATCGACTCCAGTCCCTGTGCCGCGCGCGTGTTGCTTGGGTTAATCGCGATGACATTCTCCAGGCAGATCAACTGGTTTTCCAGTGTATCCACCACGGCGCTCAACCACAGCCAGGCTTCCTCATTCCGCTCGTCCAGCTCAGTCGCCTTGCCGAGCAATTTGATCGCTTCTTCCCGCCGGCCTGCTTTGTAGGCGGCGACCCCTTCCCGGATCAATCCGGCGACGTTCGATCCCATCTCTCGTGCTCCCGTCTGAACAGGCGGCTACCTGAGGCGTTTTGCGCCTGGACAACCGCATCCATCACCGCCGGTATTGCTTGTGGGTATCATACCACATCCCGCGAAACACGGGCCACGCCACCCAGGACCACACCGTGCCGCTTTTGTCCTCAAGTGGCTGCCGAATGTGGCTATTTTCCGATCGGTTGCCTGCCGGGTGAGATTGGGTTAAGGTGGACACGGGTTTCTGGCACACCAATTTCGTTTCACGGAGAATTCGCGTGATGCACCTTGATCGCTTTCAGATGGTCGGCTGGCTGGTTATCCTGGCATTGCTTCTGGTGGGCTGTAGCGTGGAGAACCTGGATGGGGTCACCTTGGTCGCGCCGGTGATCGTACCCACCAGCACCGCTCAGCCCACGTCCACCCCGAACCCGCTGGCGATGGAACTACCCAACGCGATCGAAAAGGAATTCATGGGAACCCTGCTCGCGTTCCGGTACCCGGAAGGCTGGACCACGGACGACCCGGCCACCCCGGCCGGTCTAGGCATTTTCATCTCCCTCACTCGCAGTGTGGGGCTGGACAGCGACTCGGACGAAGCGCTTGCTCCGCTGGCCATGCAGGCCTTTCTCCAGAACGCGGCCGATCACGGTTTCGCCAATCCGGACTCGGTTCCAGGTGAGGGTGAAGCCCGCCCATTTGAATGGGGCAACCACGACGCGGCGCTCTTTCAATGGCAGTCCGGGGATGGTTCCACCACAGGCCTCCAGGTCGTGCTCATGGACAGCCGGCGCGATCGCTTCGTGTTGTTCAGTATGCAAGCAGCGGCCGAACAATGGACCAGCATGGAACCCACATTCAAAGCCATCCTGGCATCAGTGACACTGGATGGCGACGCGCTCCCGGCCGAGGGCGTGCTGGCCGCTTACGACGCCCGGTAACAACCCGCTTCACCGACGAGAAAGCCCCGGCCGATAAGCTTCAGGCCGGGGCTTTTGATTCAGGCGGTCTACGCGCTGGGTCGATTACGCGAGTTGGATCGGCTTGCTGACGATCTCGACCAGCAGATCAACACTGGCCTGCACATCCACCATGTCCACCGTCTCGCTGACGGTGTGGACGAACCGGCACGGCACGCTGATGCACCCGCTCGGCACGCCCGCCCCGGCCAAGCTGATGGCGGAAGCGTCGGTCGAGCCGCGGGTGAGGACTTCCATCTGGTACGGGATGCCCGCCGCCTCGGCCCGGTCGATCATCAGATTCTTGACGGCGGGCGGCACCACCAACCCGCGATCATAGACCTTGATCGCGGTCCCGCCGCCCAGCTTAACGGCCATCTTGCCTTCCGAGCGCGGCGTATCCGGGCAGGCGGTCACGTCCAGGGCGATGCCCAGGTCCGGAGCCAAACCAAACGCGGACGCCCGCGCCCCACGCACGCCAACCTCCTCCTGGACAGTGAACACGAAGTGAACTTCGTTGGGAAGATTGCCCATCTGGGCCAGCTTGCGCATGGCCTCGATCGCCACCGCGCAGCCAATCCGGTCATCCAGACTCTTGGCGATGATCCGCGTACCGCGCTCCTCGTAGGGGCGGAAGAAGCCTGCCGCGTCCCCCACCTTGACGCCGCTGTTCGAGTCCGCACCATCACTCACGTCGATGAAAAACGCTGAGATCTCCGGCACGTCATGGCGGAACGGCCGGCCTTCATGGCCAAGCACGCCGGTCGTGCCGTTCTCGAAGCGCACGCGGTTGCCGGACAGAGTCTCCGGAAACACCCCGCCCAGCGGATCGAAGCGCAGATAGCCCGCCTCGTCCTGATAAGTCACTATCATCCCGATCTCGTCCATGTGGGCCGCGACCATGATTTTGAGGCCGCCGCTGCCCATCTTGCAGATCAGGTTACCGACCGGATCGACGCGAGTCTCATCGGCCAGGCTCTGCACTTCGGCTTGAATCAGGGCACGAATGTGATGCTCAAATCCACTCGGCCCCCAGGTCTCGACCAGCTTTTTGATCGTGTCTTTCATGATTCCCCTGTCTTCCAATCGCGGTCTACTGGCGCGCCAGTACGCCCGGCCCAAACTGCTCCAGCGCGGCCCGCATCAACTGAACTGCACGCGAGACATCTTCGAGATCACACACAGCCGCTGGCCCGTGGATGTAACGACAGGGCACCGACACGACGGCGCTTGGTACGCCGGCATTGGCCACAAACAGCGCCCCGGCATCCGTTCCACCCACCGCCGCCTGCTTGTACTGGTAAGGAATCCCTTCCGCCGCGGCCACGCTGCGCAGATGATTCAGCAGTCGCGGGTCCACGATCACGGAACGATCGGCCAGAGTCAGGGCCGGTCCCTTGCCCAGCTCGGTCACCGGTGTGACTGACGGGGCTTCTGGGTCGTCCTCGACCGCGGGCAGATCGTTGGCCATCGTGCCTTCCAGCACAAAAGCCACGTCGGGTTTGATCGCCTGGGCCGCGACTTTGGCCCCGCGCAGCCCGACTTCCTCCTGCACGGTGAAGGCCACGTGCAAGTCAAACGGGAACGGCTCGCCCTGGATCAACTCGATCAGCACTGCGCAGCCGGCCCGGTCATCGAACGCCTTACCCATCGCCAGACGGCCCAGCTCGTGATACTTCGTATCGAACGTGGCCCGGTCACCCACCTTGATTTTGCCGTTGGCCTGTTCTTTCGAAGTTGCCCCGATATCGACCCGCAGGCGATCGAGACTGACCACAGCACTCTCATAACCCATGTGGATGGGCTTCCAGCCAATGACGCCCGGAATCCGGTCCGAGCCAAAGGCCAGGCGCAAACCGGGCAAAATCCGCGCGTCGAAACCGCCGATCCCGGCAACCCGCAGCGTGCCATCGCCCTCCACGCCCATCACCATGAAGCCCACTTCGTCCATATGGGCGGCGACCATCACACGGGGATCGCCGGGCTGGGAATTGCGACCACGCTTGACGGCCAGCACGTTGCCCAGAGGATCGATCCGGATGTCTTCGACATGGCCCTGGATCGCATTGAGGATGACGCCACGCACTTCTTCTTCCGCGCCGGACACACCGAATGCTTCGGACAGCTCCTTCAACATCATGCGGTCTTCTCCTCCTCGGCGGCAGGCTCGGCCAGTGGGTCCTTCCAGGCAATCGTGGTCAGGAAGTCCTCCTCCAGCCCCATGATGAATTCGGCCAACAGACGGCCGGTGCGCTTGACGTCATCCAGATCGACGATCTCCACCGGGCTGTGCATGTTGCGGAGGGGGATGCTGAGCAGGGCCGTCGGGATGCCACTCTGCGCGACCTGGATCGGCCAGGCGTCGGTGCCGCTCCGCCCCGGAATGGGATCGAGCGTCACGCTCATCTCCAATCGGTTCGCCGCGTCGGACAGTTTCTCGTACAACCCTGGATGGAAATTCGGCCCCATGCTGATAATGGGAGTGCTGCCCAGGGCATAGGCATTGTCGCCGTCGCCAACGCCCGGCTGTTTGGCGAAGGTCACATCCAAGGCAATCGCCAGATCGGGCTTCAGGTGGAAAGCAGCAACCTCAGCCCCGCGCGAGCCGACTTCCTCCTGGACGGTTGCCACCGCCAGGACATCCCAACCATGCTGGCGTGATTTCAGTTCGTGCAGGCACCAGGTCACCGCCGCCACGCAGGCCCGGTCATCCAGGGCTTTGCCCATCAGCCGGCCAGCCAGCATTTCCAGCGCCGGAACATCGACCGTGACCGGATCGCCGATCCGTACCTTGGCGCTGACTTCCTCGGCGCTCAGGCCAAGATCGATGATCAGGTCCTCGGTTGGCGCATACTGGGAGCGTTCCTCGGCCTTCAAGACATGGGGCGGTTTGGAGGCGACAATCCCGGCCAGGGGTTCCTTGCCATGAACCACGACCGGCTGGGCCATCATCACCCGGCTATCGATGCCGCCAATGCTGACCACGCGGACGAACGGCCCATCGATCGCGCGGACGAGCATGCCAATCTCGTCCATGTGTGCTGCCAGCATGATCCGGCGACGCGGTTCCATGTGGCCACGCCCCCACTTTGCCCCGATCAGGTTGCCCAGGGCATCCGTGGTCAGGTCATCCACCAGGTCCTGCCAGTCCGCCTGGACAATCTCACGGACCGGCCCCTCCAGGCCGGAGGGTCCGTGAGCCTGGGACAGGCGTATAAGATGTTGTTTGAGATCCAATGGCCTCTCCTTGCTCGCTGCAAAAACGGCTGCTCAGCCTCCTCCGAACTACAGCCCTTCCTGGGTAGGT
>CAZHMJ010000058.1:0-19748 GCA_964533805.1 uncultured Anaerolineae bacterium
GGAACACGTCGGACATGCCGAGCGCCTGCCCCGTGGCCTCCGCCGCGCCGACGATGGTATACGTCTCTGGCTCTTCGCCCTTCTGGACCACCGTCACCGTCGATCCCATACGGACAACACCGGTCGGGCTGTTATCATCCTCGATAATCGTCGCCGCCCGGAGGAGATTCTCCAGGTACCGAATCCGGCCTTCCAGAAATCCCTGCTGCTCCTTGGCGTCGATGTAGTCTGCGTTCTCCGAGAGATCGCCCTGGGCAACGGCCTCCTTGAGCTTCTGGGCAAGCGCCGGACGCTTCACGTTGAGCAACTCATTTAGCTCGAGCTGGAGTTCTGCCGCACCCTGTTTGGTCAAAAAGACTTGCTCTGCCATCTCACATCCTCAAAGAAGCCGAGTAATTGGCGTAGATTACATCAATTCAGCAAACGGGTCAAGATGCACAAACATGACCATCGCGTTTCCATGGTCCGAACAGGTATAATGAGTCATTCGTTTATTTCTGGTCTTGATCCGCAGCAAGGTAGAACCTCATGCCCAAACCTTACGATTTCTACCTCAAAGAAATCCTTATCGACGAAGCAACTCTGCAACACCGCATCGCCGAGCTGGGCCAGCAAATCTCCCAGGACTATGCCGGAAAACCGGATTTGCTTCTGGTCTGCGTCCTAAAAGGCGGCGTGCTCTTTCTGACGGACCTGATGCGCCACATCACCATCCCGCACCACGTCGATTTCATGGCTGTCTCCAGCTATGGCTCCGAAGCCCGCCAGTCCAGCGGCGCTGTGCGCATTGAGATGGACCTTCACACTGACATCAGCAACCGTAATCTGCTCATCGTCGAGGACATCATCGACAGCGGCCATACCCTCAACTACATCCTGCGCTCATTGGAGGCGCGCCAGCCGTCCAGCGTCAAAATCTGCACGCTGCTGAGCAAGCCTGAGCGCCGGGAAGTCCCCATCGCCGTCGATTACATCGGATTCGAGATACCCAATAAGTTCGTCTTCGGCTACGGCCTCGACCTGGACGAATACTACCGCAACCTCCCCTTCATCGGCGTCGTCCGGGAAGGCGCCTACGCCGCCAGCGAAGAGTCATGAGCGGCCTCATCGAACCCCAGCCGGCCTCCCGGCCACTGGTCTGGCCCGACTTCGTTTTTACTCTGCAGGAGATTCTGCGAGACAGCCTGCCAGATATCTACCTGGTCGGTGGCGTGGTCCGGGATGCGTTCTGGGGCCATCCGGCACACGATATCGATCTCGCCGTCCCGCGCGGCGGCTTCGAGGTCGCCCGCCAGATCGCCAACCGTCTCGGCGGAGCATTCTACAAGCTCGATCCTGAACGCGAAACTGGCCGGGCCATCGTGGGATACCAGGGCGAGCGCCTGGTGGTCGATGTCGCCAACTTCCGGGGAGAAGACCTGCTGGCTGACCTGACCGGACGCGATTTCACCCTCAACGCCACCGCAGTCCCCCTCCACAGTGACCTCAATGCGGTGATCGATCCGTTGGGCGGGCTGGCCGATGCGCAGGCACGCATCCTCCGCCAATGTAGCTCGCAATCAATCCCCGGCGATCCGGTGCGTATCCTGCGCGCCGTCCGGCTGAGCACACGCTTCGATCTGCGCATCGAGCCGCAAACACTGGAACAGCTTCACGGCGCGGCCCCGCGCTTGGCCCAGGCCTCGCCGGAGCGCGTCCGGGATGAGATCATGACGTTATTGGGCTGTCGCAAACCGGCCGCCGGATTGCGCACGCTGGATGCCCTCGGCATTCTCAGTCTGATCTTTCCTGAGATCGACAACTTGCGCGGTGTAACCCAGAGCGAGCCACACCAGTACGATGTCTGGTCGCATACCCTGGAGACCATCCGCCAGTTGGACGGAGTCCTACAAACCATCAGCCCACATCGCACGGAACACACGGCCGCCCAGGCCGGGCTGGGCATGATCGTCTACTACCTGGATCGGTTCCGCGCCCAGATCCAGACGCACCTGGCCCAGCCCTGGCCAAACGACCGCACCCACGCCGCCCTGCTTGGCCTGGCCGCCCTGCTCCATGACGTCGGCAAGCCTGCGACTCGCAGCGTCGCAGACGGCCGAATCCGCTTTCTGGGCCACGAGAAAGTCAGCGCGGCGCTGGCGGTCGAACGAGCCACCGCCCTCCGCCTGAGCCGGGCCGAGATCGCGCGTGTCGAACAGATCATCCTGCATCACATGCGCCCCCACCTGCTTGCCCAGGAGCCGGTGCTGACCCGGCGCGCGATTTATCGCTTCTGGCGGGAACTCGGCCCGGCCGGAATCGACGTCTGCCTGCTGGCCCTGGCCGACCATTTGGCCACCGTGGGGCCAACTCTCCAGCCGGAAGCCTGGGGGAACTATCTACTGCGCATCGGGGCCTTGCTGGACGGCGTGCTGAAGTTGGAGCCGAGTCCCCCCACCGCCCCCCTGGTCACAGGGAACGATCTGATAGACGCCCTGGGCCTCAAGCCGGGGCCGCAAATTGGTGATCTGCTAGAGCTGATTCGAGAGGCCCAGGCCGTCGGGGAAATCAGCACCACGGATGAGGCACTCAAATTGGCACGCGAGCACCTGGGATAAGATAAACACCCTGGCGGTTATTCGCCAGGGTGTTCGAAGAACCACAGCAGCGTCCGGCCGTACTTGCGCTCGTCGTAGGCCTGCAACGCCCGCAAAGGCACGCTCTCCTGCTCTTTCGGGTCAATCTGCACCACGACGATGCCGTCGGGATTCAGCCATTCCGACCGTTCATCCAACAGCAGCAGAGCCTGCTTCCACACGCCGTGGTACTGGGGCGGCGCGACATACACCACGTCGAACTTCTCCCCAGGCGCGCGCTGAAGATAGCGGAAGGCGTCCATCCGCAGAACGTGGGCTTGGTCCACCAGCCCGGTGGCTTGCAGGTTCTCGTGGATCGTCTGTACCGCCAGCCGGGAGCTATCCACGAAAACCACCCGACCTGCCCCACGGCTCAGGGCTTCGATCCCTACGCTGCCTGTCCCAGCAAATAGATCCAGCCAGACCGATTCTTCCAGAACTGGATTCAGGATATTGAACAACGCCTCCTTGACCCGGTCCATGATTGGGCGCGTACTATCCCCAGGGACCAGCTTAAGCCGCTTACCTTTGGCCGTGCCCGAAATCACTCGAATCGACATGCGATCTTTCCGCTAAATCAGTTCGTCCGCAACTTCACGCACAGCGCGGATGTTGGATAAGGGGGTCGTGATCATGATCACGCAGCCCGTGGCCAGGATGAAGCGCCGCCCGCCCGTCTGTCGGAAGGCATCCCGCGCCTGCTCGCGAATCTCGTTCGGCGTCCCGGTGTGCATCGGTGACCAGTGGGACAGTCCCCCGCACACCGCGCCGGGAAAACGGCTCTTGCCGGTCGCCAGATCGGGTTTGGCATCCCGATCGTGCCAGTTCACGGCCTGCACGGGGTAGTCCGTGAATACGTCGAACATTGGCTCTTCATCGCCGTGCACGTGCAGCAGGTTGAACCACCACTTGCTGCTCAACGCTTCCAGAATGCGCAGGTCATATGGGCGCCCAAAAGTCCGGTACTCGTCCTCGGTCAGGAACTGGTAATTGGCCAGTTGCACCGCGTAGTAGATGCCTGCCAGGCCGCTCCGCCCCAGTTCCTCGATGAAGCGGACGGTGCTTTCCGTGATGGTGTTCAGTCCGGTATGGACCCGCTCAGGGGCGGTCCGGATGTGAGACACCAGGGCGTCGCCGCCGACCAGATTGCGGGCCTGGGCCAGGGGACTGAAGATCGTCTGGATCGCCGGTACCTCGGCCCCAAGCTCCGCCGTGATAGCCTTGGCGGCCTCCAACTGGCGGCCCAGTGCACCCCGCCTGGGATCGAGCGGGCGAAGATTGGTCCAATCCAGCGAGCGTTCAATGACACGCCGCGTGTAGTTGCGAGTGCCTTCGATGTTGCCCACCCACTCGTCCTGCACGCCGTAGTCCGTCAAACAAAAACTGCTCGACGGCGAAATCTTGACGAAATCCCAGTCATATCGGCGTTGGAATTCGACGGTCGAGCGGGCCAGATCGGCGGCGCGCTGGTCATCACCGGGCCAGTGACGCCACAACGCTACCGGGACCCGATCGACCGCCTCGCCAGCGACGGTCTTCTCCAGACGTTCCCGCTTGGAGGTCATCCGTGCACACCCCGCAGGAATTCGATCTGCTGCTTGACCATCCGCCGCAGCATCTCAATCCGGTTGCGATCGTCCTCGTCCCCAGGCTCGGCAGCCAGAAGCTCCGCGAGTTTCTGAAACGTCGCTTCTGCCTCGGCCTTCTTTCCGGCGCCCTTCTGAGCCAACCCCAGGCCGTACAGTGCATCCAGGTCTTCAGGGGATGTGGCAGCGATCTTCTGGAACTCATTCAGGGCGACTTCGGCCCGCCCCGATACATACGAACGCCAGGCCTGTCCAAGAGGACTGTTCTCTCTGGTCACAGACACTCCTCCTTCATATGGCAAAAAGCCAGGACAATCAACGCATCACCTGGCGGCATTATATCCTGCCTCCCTACGAAGGCAAAGACGGGGGCCGCACGACAATCAGGATCGGCAGGGTCAGGGCCGTCCCCAGATTGGAACCCTGCTCATCAAAGAACTCGATTCGCTGTTCCGAAAGACAGGGGGTGAGTTCAGCCGCGCCACAAGCCCAGGTTTCGACCTGCAACAAGTAGCTGCCGGCGGGCACGTCGGATCCAATCTCAAGCCGATGAACGTCCCGCACATAGTGAGTCGCGGGCCAGCGTGTGGTCGGATACCCACCCAGCAGGCGCTTGTAGGACTGCCTGGCTCGCTGGCCGGTTTCCACGCCGGTGAGGCTGAGGGTCACCTGGACGTTTTCCGGGATCGATCGCACGGCCCGCCAGTACAGGGTGAGTTCCAAAGCCTCGCCTGGGACATACACGCTCTTTCCGTCTCCGAGGCGGAACGCCAGCACGTCCAGCCCGGCCTGAGTGTAGGAATGCAGGGGCAGGCTGTCGTCCAACACGACGCTGCGCGGGGATTGCTCCCAGAATAACCCCGGTGAACTCAGCGCCACAGGCAGGCCTAGCAGCAACGCGCCCAGTGTCAAGGTGGCCGCCCGCGCCTCCGGGGCGGTCAGGAAGGTTCTCTCGCCCAGGGCAAATGGGCTGGACGGCCAGCGCTGGAAAAAGCCGATCAGCGCGGTGGCCGCCAGCCCAAGCAGGCTCAACGCCACGCCCAATCCTTGAGCCAGGGTGCCCTGGAAAACCACACCAAGCTCATAGGACCCCGACGGGATCTGCACCCGGAGCAATCCATCGGGACCGCTCACCCAGGGCCGTTCGCCGCCACCCAGCACCACATGCCAGCCCGGAAACGCCGTGAGATAAAGGTCGAGGGTCAATGGCTCTGAGGAGCGAATCAGCAAGCGCTCTCCCTCAGGTCCCGTCTCGATGGTATCCACCCGGCCTGCGGGCAATCCAGTCCGGTTGAGCCGGTTGAGACGCCCGGTCATGACCGACTCGATCACCGTGCGTGAAGGCGTGGGAAGCGTCCCACCCGGCAGGGGGACTCGCCGGCCCGGCGCGACTGTCGCCAGCCCGTAGCCTTCCAACTCCAACTGAAACCGCGCCGCCGCGTCTGTACTTCCAAAGTCGGTCGGCCAATTGGGGGGATGGAGGAGTGGAAAAGCGCCCAGAACCGGCAGCCCAATCAACAGCGCCACGGCAACCAGCTTCAAGCGGCTGTCCCAGGAAAAGGAGAGCCAGACTGCTGAGCGCGCAGCCATCACCGAAACGGGTAGCATCATCAGGCCAAGCAGCAAGTGGGGCGGCAGTCCCTCCGACTCTCCACGCGCAACCAGCCCGATCAACCCGACGGTCACCAGCCCAAAATACAACCACCATTCCGATAGCTTGAGTGCGCGCCGGGCATGGCGGGCGCTTCTCCACACATAGACCAACTGCCCAATCGCCGCCGTGATGCCCAGCAGCCAGGCCGGTAAGCCCAGGTTACGCACGACCGCCGGGTTGAACGCGCCAAAATCCATCGCCCGCGAGGGAGCCAGCAACTCGCCCACACTGAGCGGTCCGGCCGGATTACCATCCGGCAAGGTGATCCAGGCGACCAGGGATTGTTCAGCCAGAGCCGGCAGCCAGAACACCGCCGAGATCGCGCCGCCCAACACCATCGCCAGCAGGACGGTGATCGTGCGCGACCGGCGATCGAAGATGCCTACCCAGACCAGCCAGCCAGCAACCAGCAGGAACAGATAGGGACTCAGTAGCTCATCGGCCAGCAACAACACGGCTGTCGCCAGGGCCAGACCGACGAAATCCCAACCGCGCCCATAATCCAACAGCCGGTCGATCGCCCACAGAACCACCGGAGTCAACTGGAACGCCACGATAGGTGTAAACTCGCCTTCGATATAGGGTAGGATGAAGACCAGTGCCGGGCTGAGGGAAAAACATCCTACCGCAATCAGGCCGGCGATCGCGCCCCACCGCCGCCGCACAAATCCATACATTCCGGCGGCGCCCGCCAGGGCCGCGACGATCAGCACGAAGCGGACTCCATCGACAGGAGTGCTTTCGGTCACCAGTTCGAACAAAGCGGCGGGATACAGGCTACCCGGCGCGACATAATTGAACAGGGGCGATCCATAGCCGTACAGGGTATTGGGAGCCCACCGCGGATAGACGATCCCACTCTGGAGCGATTCAGCCATCTCGGCGACGCGATGGACGTACAGCTCAAGCGCCGTCCCGTGCGGAAGGCCGCCCCGGCCAATCAGCGGCCAGACGCTCAGCAGACCCAGTACCAGCGCGAGAACAAGCCCCCACTCCACCCGGCGGCCTGATTGGCGCATCCAGGCAGGCAGATCGTCGTAGGTCAAACCGGGAGGCAGAGGTGAACCATCAGGGAGAGTCACAACCGCGAGCCTTCTGCAACCGGAAAGAACGCATGGCCATTATACAACACAAAGGGCGGCCTCATGGAAGCGAGGCCGCCCGAATTGGGGATGGAATGGTTACAGCGCAATCAAATCGGCGATCTGGTCGGGCGTCTCGGCGACGCGAACGCCCACTTCCTGGAAGCGCGCAATCTTCTCGGCCGCAGTGCCCACGCCCGCCTCAACAATCGCGCCCGCGTGGCCCATCGTCCGGCCTTCGGGGGCCTTGCGCCCGGCGATGAAAGCGACGACGGGCTTGGTCATGTGCTGAGCGATGAACGCGGCCGCTTTTTGCTCATCCGTGCCGCCAATCTCGCCGATCAGGACGATCTTCTCGGTTTCTGGATCATCCTCGAAAAGCCCTAACACGTCGATGAAGCTGGTCCCGTTGATCGGATCGCCGCCGATTCCCACACAGCTACTCTGGCCGATACCGCGTTGGGTCAGGGCGTAAATGGCTTCGTAGGTCAACGTCCCGCTGCGCGAGACCACGCCCACCGAGCCAGGCATCGCGATATGGCCGGGCATGATCCCCACTTTGGCCTGACCCGGCGTCAGCAGGCCGGGACAGTTCGGCCCCACCAGGCGCGAATTCGAACGGTCCAGCACGCTCCGCACGCGCATCATGTCCGCGATGGGCAGCCCTTCCGTGATCGTGACAATCAACTCGATCCCAGCATCGATCGCCTCCAGGATCGCGTCCGCTGCGAATGGGGCAGGCACGTAGATGACGGTTGCGTTCGCCCCGGTCGTTTCGCGCGCGGTGCGCACCATGTCGAAGACGGGCTTGCCCTCGACCCACTGGCCGCCCTTGCCCGGCGTGACGCCACCGACGACGTTTGTTCCATACGCGATCATTTGCCGGGTATGAAACAATCCCTGCTGGCCGGTGATTCCCTGCACGATGAGGCGTGTGTTTCGATCGATCAAGACAGACATGGTGTCATGCCCCCTTCACAGCGGCGACTGCCATGCGTGCCGCATCCGCCAAAGTCATCGCGGTGCTCATGTTCGGGATGGCCGCGGCCTCCAGCAGGGCGCGGCCCTGATCTTCGTTGGTACCAACCAGCCGGACCACCTTAGGAATATCCGTGGGATGTTCCGTGAACGCCTGGATCACGCCTCTGGCGACTTCGTCCGCCCGGGTGATGCCACCGAAGATATTCAGCAGAATCACCTTGACGTTCGGATCGGCGAGGATGAGCCGGAGCGCCGCGGTGACCGTCTCCGCGTCCGCGCCGCCGCCGATGTCCAGGAAATTCGCTGGACCAATCCCATCCACCTCGCCATACAGGCTGGTCATGTCCATCGTCGCCATCGCCAGACCGGCCCCGTTCACCATGCATCCGATCTGGCCGTCCAGCTTGACATAGCTCAGTCCGGCCTCGCGGGCCTGGGTTTCCTCCGGCGGCTCAGCGGAGGTGTCGCGCAGAGCCGCCAAGTCGGGATGGCGAAACAGCGCGTTATCATCGATCGACATCTTGCCGTCGATGGCCATCATCTCGTCATTCTCAGTGATGATCAGCGGATTGATCTCGCACAGGGTGGCATCACTGTCGAGGTAACATCTGTACAGGCCGGTCGCGATCTTGCCGAACGAACGCCAAAGCGCATATGGCAGTTCGATCCCCAGCGCCAAGGCGTTGATCTGATAGCCGCGCAGACCTAGCAAGGGATCGATATGCTCACGAATAATCGCTTCCGGTCGGGTACGGTTGACTTCTTCGATATCCATGCCGCCTTCGGCGCTGCAAATGATGACGGGTTTGCGGGCGGCACGGTCATTGGTGATGCTCAGATAGATTTCCTGTTTGATCCGCGCGGCAGGATCGACCAGCACTCTCCGCACAATCCGGCCTCGAATAGTCATCCCAAGAATGGCGCGGGCATGCTGCTCGGCTTCCTCCGGGGAACGGGCCAGCTTGACACCACCGGCCTTCCCACGGCCCCCAGTCAGCACCTGGGCCTTAACCACCACCGGACCGCCGATTTCAGCCGCGATCAAACGGGCCTGCTCCGGCGTCTCCGCCACTTTCCCATGAGGAACTGGAATCCCGAACTCCTCAAAACGGAACTTGGATTGGAACTCGTGCAAGTTCACGAACGCATCTCCAGTTGTTGTGCCAACCTTCTGACATAGCCCACGAGAGGAACCTGGACCATCCTGAGTATACCATCCCGCCGGGAAGTTGAACAAACACAGACAATCTTAATCGAATACGGATTGTATCGCAGATAGACCGGGCAACGTGTTTTCGAAAGTGCGCTATGATTAGAGCGTCTCTGGGAGGCGCTGTCCTTGACTCTCATCTACCTCACGTTGGCCTGGTGCGCCGGGATCGTCCTCATCCGGCTTTCGTCAGGGTTATCACCCCAGATCGCCCTGCTGGCGGCTATGCTCGGTGCTGGCATGGCGATTGTGCAACGTCGCAACCGGGCCTGGCGTCTGGCCTGGCTCTGTCTCGCGGCGACAGCTCTGGGGATGCTGCGAATGACAACCGCCAACGCCCCACCCGGCCCTGACTCGCTGGCGAGCTACAACGGCCAGGGCTGGCGAACCTTCGAAGGAATCATCATCGCAGAGCCAGACGTCCGCGACACGCACGTGAATCTGCGGGTCGCCGTGGATTACATGCGCCACTACGAGGATACGGCACCCATCCACGGCACGGCCCTGATCCAGGCCCCGCGCTACGGGAACTACGTCTACGGGGATCGGATCCGATTTGATGGCGAACCGCTGACTCCACCTGAGTTCGACGACTTTTCATACCGGGACTATCTGGCCCGGCAAGGCGTCTTCAGCCTGGTCTACAACGCCGACGTGGATGTACTCAGTCACGACCACGGCAGCCTATTCACCGGCGCGCTGCTGGCCCTCAATCGCCAGGCACGCGATCTGATCGCAGACATCCTGCCGGAGCCGCAGGCCTCGCTGCTCACCGGCATCCTGCTGGGGGTCGAAACCGGGATATCGCAGGACGTGCGCGACGCCTTCAACGCGACCGGCACCTCACACGTTATCGCCATCTCCGGCTTCAACATGACTCTCCTGGCGGCCCTGCTCAGCCGGATGCTGACCCTGATCATGCCCCACCGCCGGAAGCTGGCCTTTACCCTCAGCGCCACGGCCATCGGCGTGTATACCCTGTTTGTGGGGAGCGATCCGTCGGTCGTCCGGGCCGCGATCATGAGCATTCTACTGATCGCGGCTCCCCTGCTCCACCGGCGAACTTATACGCCCGCGTCGCTGGCGGCTGCGGCCCTGCTGATGAGTCTGCACGATCCGTTTGTCCTGTGGGACGTGGGCTTCCAACTCAGTTTTGCGTCCGTCCTGGGACTCGCCCTGTTCGTGTCTCCCCTCGATCGTCTTCTCCAGCAAATCCTGGGGCATTTTCTCTCCCAGGAGCGCACCGGAGAGGTGGCCCGCCTCCTGGGGGAGCCTGTCGTCGTGACCCTGGCGGCACAGATCGCTACCCTGCCCCTCATCGCGTTCTACTTCGGGCGCTTTTCGACGATGTCGCTGCTGGTCAACTTCTTGATTCTCCCCGTCCAGCCGCTAATCCTGCTGCTGGGCGGCGCGGCAACCCTGATCGCCCTGCTGGCAGCCGGGCTTGCTGTCCCGATCTACTGGGCAACCTGGGTCTTTTTGAGTTGGACGACGGGGATCGTGCGCTTCTTCGCCGCGCTGCCTGGGGCCAGTTTGCCACTCCAGATCGATGGCGGCATGGTGCTAGTTTTCTACGGGGGGATGCTCCTGTTGACACTCTTTCAGGGAACCCGGCCCGACTGGTTGGGCCATCTCAGAACTGCGTTCAGCACCCGCCGGACAGCCGTGCTTGTCCTTGGCGCGGGCGCCATCACGGCCGTGCTGCTCTGGATCGCCGCGCTGAACCTGCCCGATGGCAAGCTGCACGTCCACTTCCTGGACATGGGCCACAGCAATGCGGTCCTGGTCCGCACCCCGAACGGTTCGACGATTCTCATCGACGGCGGCCAGTATCCCACCCGGCTGCTGACTGCGCTGGGCGATCACCTCCCCTTCTGGGAACGTGAGATCGCCCTGTTGATCTTGACCCAGCCCAAACCAGCCCAGGTCACGGCACTGCCGGCCGTCCTGGAGCGTTACCGTGTGGCGCAAATCCTCACCAACGGCCAACAGCCCGAAAGTGAAACCGTCCTGACACTTTACCGGACCGCAACCGAACAGAACATCCCGTTGCTGGCCGTCTTCAATGGCTACGTTGCAGAAACGAGCGATGGCGTCCGGCTCGAAGTCCTGTATCCTTTCGAGCCGCCCGCACCGGACAGCGACCTGGAAAAGGAAGGACTGGTGCTCCGCCTGAGCTATGGCGAGGCCTCGTTCCTGCTTACCCCGGACCTCGATCCATCCGTCGAGCAGGCGTTGCTCGAAAGGGGAGGTCTGCTTCACGGCACGGTCCTGGAACTGGCGTCGCACGGCTCCGACCGGGTCTCCAGCGACTCCTTCCTGGCAGCAGTCAGCCCACAGGCTGCCATCGTCCAGGTCGCACCCGGAAATCGCTCAGGCCTCCCGGCGCAGGAAGTCCTGGACAGGCTGGGAGATATTCCACTATTCCGCACGGACACGATGAGCGAGATTTCGATCGCCACCGACGGACGTACCCTCTGGATCAGCACCGCACGCCAGCTCTGAATCGAAACGAGGCAGCGACCGATTTGACCGCCACCCCACCAAGCCGTTCAGGGTTTGCGCCGCCGGTTGAGCGCTTGCAGGTTGATAGCGATCCGCATCGTCGCCGCCCCCAGCAGGAAAAACACCACCGCGACCGCCACGATCAGGACGATGTCTGTCCGTCCTGAAGACTGTTGGGCCGCAAGAGTCGTCGATATTGTCTCCCCGGTAGACTGCGCGCTGCTGGCCGCCAAAGCACTCAGCAGGTCCGCCGTTAGTTCATCGGAGTCGCGGGTATAGCCGATCTCCAGCGCGAATTCCTGCCCGGCCGTAAGCGGGCCAAACTGCCCACCCAGGTAGACCAGATTGTCCTCCTCCCGGACTTCGGATAAAGGCAGGGCCGGGGTTGTTTGCAGATCGCTCGAATGAGGCGGCTGCTGGAGCTCGATCGAGAGCGCGTCGACCGAATAGTCGCCCGGCCAGGTGAAAGCCGGAGTACGCCGCGTCCCCTCCCGTGCGATGGGCGCATAATACTCGAACTGGAACAGCGGCCCATGGACCTCGAAGCGGATGACCTGCCAGCCCTCTTCGAGGGCGGTCTCGAAAGGAACTTCATCGACTGGCGCATCAAGGCCGGGTTGAGCCGCGACCACAAAGGGTTCCACGCCTTCCGGAATACGCAGGCTGAGAGTCACAGGAAAACCAACCGGGCTGTTGACCTCTCCCCAATAGATCACCAGCAGCTCTGGCCGGTCATACTCCGGCCAGAGCCCGACGCGTAGTGTCGTCAGACTGATGCCTCCCCCCTGGGCTAAGCTTGGTTGGGTAAGACCCAGCATCGCGGTCAGGGAGATAGCCAGGACACACAGAACTCCAACCCACCCCGCAAAACGTCTCGGCTTCATCGCGCTCCTCCTTGAACCCGACGATAGACACTGTGCCTCGTGCAGCGCGTTCAAGCGGCGCTGGCAGCGGGTCTGCGCCCAGGGTATACTCGTCTCGACCTCGTTGCCAGGCGTCCGCAAGACGCGCGCGCCCCCAAAGACCGCAACCTTTAGCGAACCAAGGTGTTTTTTGCTATGACAATGCCCGATACCAGAGACTATGGGCAGGCCGAAGATACCCAACTGGTACGCTGGGCGCAGAACGATCCCGAAGCGTTTGGGGAATTATACAGGCGGTACATCAGAAAAATCTACAACTATGTCTACTACCGCACCAATAATCACCATGACGCTGAAGACCTGACCGCCCGAGTTTTTTATCGTGCGATGTCGCACATCGACTCATACACGGACAGGGGGATTCCTTTTTCTGCGTGGCTGTACCGGATTGCCCATAATCTCGTGGCGAACTGGCATCGCGATCGCGGACGCCGCCAGATTATCTCGCTGGAAGACTATGTGGGCGACGGCCTGCGCAGCGAAGCGCCTGAACACCAGGTCGTCACACTCGAAGAGAAACACGCACTATTGGAGGCGATCAAGCGCCTGCCGGAGGAACGCCAGCAGTTAATTATCTTGAAGTACGTAGAGCGCATGTCAAACGCCGAAATCGGGTCCATCATGGACCGGACCGAAGGCGCTGTGAAGTCGCTCTTTCATCGGACCCTGCTGGCCCTGCGTCGCGAGCTCTCATCCAACCCTGATCATGAGGACTCATCCAACGAAGAAACCGAAACGCCCCCGCGCTGGCGGCGTTTCGGCCGATAGATAAGGTCACGGCTAGCATCATGAACTTAGTTCCGAACTTCGGCTCCGACCGGCGAATTGCCAGTGTCCTGGCAGATTATGCCGACGGCATCGCCCCCCTGGAAACTCTGCTGGCGCAATACCAGGTTTCTTACAGCGAGATCGCCGACCTGGTTGCGTTGAGCGATCTCCTGCACAGCAAGCTGGTCGCGGTCACTCCTTCGGCCGCTTTCGTCGACGGACTGTACGCGGATCTGATCAGCGGCCGGCCGGGCCAGACCTGGTACAGCCGGCTGCTGCCCGAATCATTGCATCTCTATCCGATGTCCAACCGGATGATGATCGCGGCGGGTATTGGAGGGATCACCCTTGCCCTACTGACGGCACGCTCGCTTTCTGGTCGGTTTGGCCTGCGCCATCGCCAGGAGACTTCCCGGGAAGCCCTGGCCTGAAAGGGCATAGCCGATCGCCTGCGCATGGTCATACGCCGGAGTGATCATGTTTCAGGCGCCCGATCGACACCAACTGAGCATGATTCTCGGCACTGCGCCCCGATCAAGGTGATCGGGGCGCAGTGCTCTGGACTTTGGCCTTTTGTGACAAGGGGACTGAGCCGGGATAGCATCGTAGTAGGGAGAGGATGCTCTCCCCAAAGGAGCGCAAGACAGTGCCGGGACACGCCCCATGGAACCAGCTCCATCCAACCGCTCTGATCCAAGCGAGCCAGGTTCGACGAGGAGAATCCAGGCCGATCGGAGGGTGTTGTCGGGCAACTGGGCAAGAAAAAGCTGGGAAAGCGGTTGTCACGGGAAAGATTGCCTTCTAGATGGCTCAAAAAAAGCCAAACTCCAGGGCACTGCGCCCCGATCAAGGTGATCGGGGCGCAGTGCTTCTGGGCGAATTCTGGCTCGCCCGGTTTGTACCCGATCGTTAAACTGATGTATTATTGTGAAAGATCGAAGTTTATCCTGACCCTTGCACGACATCATGTGCTGTCTTTTTGAATGATCGACCATCCCATGGACTGCCGGTGGCTGCCCGCGCAACCATGTAACGAGGGAATTGATGGCAAAGCAACGACCGCCTGACGCACAGGACAAGATCACCATCCTTATCGTCGATGATCATCCCTTCTTCAGAGAAGGGTTGAGCAAGGTTTTCTCCCTCGAAGACGACTTTCTGGTCGTAGGCGAAGAGGCCGATGGCGAGCAGGCGCTGCTCGCGGCGCGCGAGCTTCAACCCGACGTGGTTGTTCTGGACATTAACCTGCCCGGCATGAACGGCCTACAGGTGACACGCCAGCTCAAAGCCGACCGGACTGGGATTGCCATCGTCACGCTGACCGCCTATCACGACGAAGAACAGGTCCTGCATGCCATGCGCGCGGGAGCCTCGGCCTACTACCCGAAAGACGTCGAACCATCCACCCTGATCGGAGTGGTCCGCCGAATCGTCCAGGGGTACTATATTGTCGGCAACCAGATCTTCGATGAAGCCGGGCTGCGAAACTGGCTCGACGCTGGTGTGGAAGCTGCGACCGGCCCCTACATGGTCGATCCGGCCGAGCACTTCGTCCCGCTCAGCCCGCGCGAGATGGAAATACTCCAGTTTGTCACCCGGGGTATGAGCAACAAACAGATCGCTCTGGAATTGGGAATCAGCCACCAAACCGTGAAGAACCACATGACGTCGATCCTCAAGAAACTCGATGTGGAGGATCGCACTCAGGCAGCCGTCTACGCGTTGCGCCGGGGTTGGGTTCGTATGCAGGACACGTTGTCCATTGCAGAGGATGACGACGAGTAAATAGCGCACCGATCTAGTGGTGGGGACATCTCATGGTTGACAAGGTACAAAGCCCAGTAAACTCGCGTGACGAGCTTTTGAAGCTTTTGCATGCCGAAAATGATCGGGTTTCCAAACAACTGACCGAGCTGCAATCACTCATCGACCAGACTCACAACGAGGTAGAACGGTTGCAGCAGAAGAACGCCATGGTCACCAACCGGCTGCATCAGATTGAAGGCAACTTCGACAGCGTCCCCCGCCAGGATATCCGGGTGGCCTATAACGAAGCGATGGATACCCGAAACCGCTTGCTGACGATGCGCGGCAACCTCGAAAAGCTGCAAAGCGACCAGCGCCAGTTGGAGCAATCTTTGAAGCTCGTCAGACAGGTGCTCGCCAGCCTGGAAGGTCTATCTCCCAGCGCCTTTTCCGGCACGGATTCGAGCGGCCCGACGGAAGTCAGCCCGGCGGCGATCAACATCATCCGCATCATTGAAGCTCAGGAAGTCGAACGGCAGCGCCTGGCCCGGCAGATGCATGATGGGCCTGCCCAGTCCCTGACGAACTTCATTCTTCAGGCCGAAATCTGCCAGCGGCTGTTCGATCGCAATCCGGACCGTGCCGCCGAAGAACTGAACAACCTGAAAACGGTCGCTTCCGGAACCTTTCAAAAGATCCGCGACTTCATCTTCGACTTGCGCCCGATGATGCTGGACGACCTGGGCCTGATCCCGACTCTGCGGCGCTATACTGAAGCTTACAAAGAGAAAAGCGGGATGGGCGTGAACCTCCATATTCTGGGGGACGAACGGCGACTCGAATCCCATCGCGAAGTCATCCTCTTCCGCAGCATCCAGGAAATGCTCAACAATTCACGCGAACACGCCAAGGCCAGCAACGTGACCGTCACGCTCGATATGGGCCCCGATGTCATCACGGCGGCGGTCGAGGATAACGGACAGGGTTTCAATACCAACGCGGTGTTTGATTCGCAGAACGAATCGGCCCACTCGGAAGAGAAAGACATGGGACTGAAGACTCTGCGGGAACGCCTGGAACTGGTCGGAGGATCCATGGAGGTAGACAGCGAGGAAGGGCGCGGCACCAAGATCACGCTGCGCATCCCGGCCGGCCAGCCTCCCCACTGAGATCCGGCATGGTGTTTCTGACGCAGGTTATAATCCTGTTACAGATCAGATATAAGGCGGCCCGAGTGTCGCCTTTCGTTTGCTAGGACAATGTACCCGTTTGACTTTTTATTCTAAGCGAATACACTAAACTCAGTACTCGACCCAACTGGGGACCGGAGGTTGTTATGCGCGGACGTGGCCGCTTATTGATCCTACTTGCGTTGATCATCCTGCTGGGTGTCCTCGCAGTAGTGTTTGTGCTTCCTCAGCTTAACCGACCCAGCGGTGGTGGAACCAGTGCGGAACCAACCCGCCAGGTTGAAGCAATCCCAACCGCTACACCCATCGCTCTGACTGAAGTCGTGATCGCGGTTCAAAACTTGCCGCGCGGCTTCAAGATCACCGAAGACTCGGTCGATGTTCGACTGTGGCCTGCAGAATCAGCCCCTTTCAACGCGCTTCAGAACCCCGCGGATGTGATTGGCAAGATCGCCAGAACAGACATCCCGCGCGAGTCGCCCATTCTGTTCAACGCGTTGGTGGAAGACCTGCGGGATCTGGCAACGGTGGGTTCCGATGCCGCCGCAGTGATGCCCCCTGGGCTGGTGGCCGTCACCATTCCGATGGATCGGATCACGGGGGTCGCTTACGCCATCCGTGAAGGCGACTATGTTGACGTGATCTTCTCCATGCTTTATGTGGATGTGGACGAAGAATTTCAGTCGATTACCCCCAACCTCCAGACCCTGACCAGCACGAGCGAAACCGGGCAGATCACAACCGGGGCCTCCATCGAAGGTCGCCTGGATGTGGGCCTGGGCGGCTCGGCAGTGATCGTCGGACCGCAAGAACAGCAGCGGCCGCGTCTGGTGACTCAGCGTACCGTCCAGAGCGCGTGGGTGCTGCATGTCGGCGACTTCCCGATCACCGGTCATTACATTGGCCCAACACCGACCCCAACGCCGCGCCCCACCCCGGCTGATGAACGCCAGGCCCAGCAGACCCCGGCCGCTGATCGGCCGGCCGCGCAGGCCACTCCGGTTCCACCACCTGATACGATCACGCTGGCTGTGTCGCCTCAGGACGCGGTGGTTCTCGTCTGGGCGATCGAAGCCAAGCTGCCCGTCACCCTGGCGCTGCGCTCCGCGACCGATATCTCTCAGGTACCGACTCAGGCCGTGACGCTCAGTTACATCATGAGCAACTTCAACATCACCGCGCCGGACCGGCTGCCTTACGCCCTGGAGCCCGCTCTGCGCAGTATCCGGCAGATGCTCGCGTTCCAGGAAATCACGCTGCGCGACTCGGGAGACTAAGCTGAGCCGGGACACAACCAAACATCGTCAACAGAACTGGAAAGCGTTATGAGCGGCGAAGCCGAACGTAAAATCCGCGTCATGATTGTGGATGACATCCCGGAAACACGGGAGCAGATCAAGAAGCTCCTGATGTTTGAGCCGGACTTTGAGGTCATCGGCACTGCTGGAACAGGCCGCGAAGGCCTGGATATGGCCCGCGAAACACAGCCGAATATCATTCTGATGGACATCAACATGCCGGACATGGACGGCATCCAAGCCACCGAACAGATCGCCACGGCGGTCCCGATGGCGGCCGTGGTCATGATGTCAGTTCAGAGTGAAGCGGACTACCTTCGACGGGCCATGCTGGCCGGCGCCAGTGACTTCCTCACCAAGCCGGTTTCGGGCGATGATCTCTACAACACCCTGCGCAAGGTCTACGAGCGCAAGCAGGCGATGATCTCGACCCTGCCACAGGCGGCACCTCAGTCTGGGACAGGCCCCAGGCCTAGCGGGGCAACGGGCATGCTGCGCGCGGCGGAGAAACGTCTGGGACAGATTCTGGTGATTTACAGTCCCAAGGGTGGGGCTGGCTGCACCACCATCGCCACGAATCTTGCCGCTGGCCTGATGCGCGACGGCACCCGGGTACTGCTGATTGATGCGGATGTCCAGTTCGGAGATGTCGGCGTTTTCCTCAATCTCAAAGCCCCGACGACCCTCGCCGACCTATGCGAAAGCGTTGACGACCTGGACATGGAACTGGTCGAAAACGTCCTGGTCACTCACGGCAGCGGGCTGCGGGTCCTGCTGTCACCCGAACCCGAGCCGGGCAACCTGACAAATCCACTGTCAGGCGAATCCGTCACGCGCGTCATCGCGAAAATCGCCCCTGCCTATGACTTCGTGATCGTTGACACCGGCCCCCAGATCGATGCCCTCAACGCCGGCCTGTTTGACATCGCGCACAAGATCATGGTGGTTGCCAATCCTACCCTGTCGAGCGTACGCAATGTGCGCGCCCTGCTCCGCCTACTGGACGAATCGGAGTATCCACCCGACAAAACCATGCTGGTGCTCAACCGCGTCATGGACGACAAGGGACGCGGCGGGCGAGTCACAATCGCGACCGAGCTGATCGAAAAGAACCTGAAACTGAAAGTGATATCGCAGATACCCAGCGAAGACCGGGTTGTTCTTCACGCGGTCAACCGGGGCGTACCCGTGATCGCGATCTCGAAGGATCGCAGCCGGCCACCGATCAAGGAACTACTGGATCTGGCTGAGCTGGTTCGGCGCAAGCTCAGCGGTCAGGACGAGACTGTGCAGGAAGAGGAAAAGGAACAGAAGACCGGCGGTTTGAGCTGGCTCCGTCGTCCCTAACTCACGAGCGTAATTTATGACCAGGTCAAGGTAAAGCCATGTCTCTGCTAAAGCGTATCGAAAAAGGCAGTCAGGGCAATCAGCCAGGCGGCGGGCCGGGCGGTCCGGCGGGTGGCCCCCCCGGCGGCGATCAGGATGAAGAGTCCAGACTGGCACAAATGCGTGTTCGCCAGCGCGCGGCGCCAACCGCCGCGGCCGCCGCGCGTGAAAGCTACATGGACATCAAGAGCCGCGTCCAGACCAAGCTGCTGTCCGAGCTTGATCCGACCATGGACATGACACGGCATGCCGAAATCCGCAATACGATGGAGGAACTGTACACCACCATCCTGGCGGAAGAGAACATTGTCCTGAGCCGGGCCGAGCGTACGCGCCTGTTCGAACAGATCGTGGCAGAGATTCTCGGCCTGGGCCCGCTGGAGCCTCTTCTGGCAGACGAAAGCATCACCGAGGTGATGGTCAACGGACCCAAGAATATCTACATCGAGCGCAAAGGCACGCTGCACCGGGTCAATATCTCTTTTGAGAATGAGGACCATGTCCTGCGCATCCTTGACCGCATCGTCGCCCCGCTTGGTCGCCGCATCGACGAAAGTCAGCCCTACGTAGACGCTCGTCTGGCGGATGGCTCCCGCGTGAATGCGGTCATTCGTCCGATCTCCCTGGTCGGCCCCACGATCACCATCCGTAAATTCTCCAAGAAACCGTTGACCACGGACGACCTGATCCGCTTTGGTTCGGTCACCCCAGAGATCATCGAATTCCTGCGGGCCTGCGTGATTTCCCGCTTGAACGTTATCGTGAGCGGCGGCACCGGCTCCGGCAAGACGACCCTGCTCAATG
>CAZHMJ010000059.1:0-17617 GCA_964533805.1 uncultured Anaerolineae bacterium
ATTTGGCTTTGGGGCGAACCTCACCCCCTACCCCCTCTCCACACGGTAGAGAGGGGACAGACCGAGCGCAGCGAGGTCAGGGGTGAGGTTCAGCCCAGAGCGAACACCCATCCATTGCACAGGGGGGTTGCTTTTGCCCAAAAGCCAATAGCCAGGCATTATAACCCGATTGGCGATTCGCTCACCAGACGCAAACGCCGGGAGCCATTGGCCCCCGGCGCGTCAGTCAGCCCAGCAACAACCCGACGGTCAGCGCGCCGCCGCCGGAGATTCCGCGCCGTGCGCCCCGGCGTGATCATCCGCCGCCGCGCCTTCGGCCTGATCCGCGCCAAACGGCCGGGCCTGGGGATACAGGTGCAGGAAGCGCGCCGCCAGGCTCCAGATCAGCAGCCAGTAGCCCAGCACGCCGATCGCCACGCCCCACTCGATCAGCGAGGGGGTGTACGAGGCCACGCTGAACACGTCGGCCACGCCCGGCGACCAGTCCATTGGCACCACCAGCCCGGCCAGGGTCATGTTCCAGCGGTAGACGATCACCCCGACCACGCCCAGAACGGCCGCCAGCATCAGCGTCCAGCGGTTGCGCCGGGTGCGCGGCCACAGGAACAGGACCGCGGGCACCAGCGCGCCGAGCAGAATCTCGAACCACCAGAAGGTGAAGCCGTAGGGCGTATGTTCGCCCAGCAGCTCCAGGTCACGCTCGATGGCGGGCGAATGGCTGTAGTAGTTGGTCGCCGCCCAGCTCCAGATTTTCAGGTACAGATAGGCCAGGTTGGCGAACCCGGCGAACTTCGCCACGCTGTCGATGATGTCCGGCGGAACCAGCTCCTGGCGCTTGATCAGGCCGGTGAACATGGTCAGGCCGACCGTCAGGCCGATCCCGGCCGCCACCGCCGACAGGATGAACAGTACCGGCGCGCTGGGCGAGTACCAGACCGGCCGGGCGGTCAGCACGCCGTAGGTCGCCCCCAGCGAGGACTGGTGCAGCAGGGAGAGCGCCATGCCCAGCAGGGCCGCCACCGGCATGATCCGGTGCAGGAAGTGAGCCAGCCCCAGCAGGAAGCGATTGTTCTTCAGCGGCGTGCTCTCGATCACGATCGGCACGACTTCCATCACCAGGACCGTGGTATAGACCATGACGCACAGCGTGATCTCCCACAGCACCGAGTGCACGTTCCAGAAGATCAGCGGGTGGTAGAAGCGGTCGGGACGGCCGATGTCCACGAAGAGGGCCATCATCGCGCCGGTATAGCCCAGCAGGCCGACCAGCACCGCCGCGCGGGCGATCGCCTCGTACTTCTTCATCCCGAAAATGTAGACCGCCGCCGAGAGCGTGAATGCCCCGGCCCCCAGGGCAATCGAGGACAGGTCGACCGTGATCCACAGCCCCCAGGGGAGCTGGTTGGTCAGGTCGGTCATCTCCAGGCCCTCGACGAGCACGATCAGGATCGAAACGACCCCGATCGCGAACAGCACGGCCAGGATTCCAATCCACAGGCTGTAGACCGGCGAACGCCGGACGAAGGTCGTGATCGCGCTCATAGGGCCAATCCTTCCGGCGGGATGTAGTAGACACTCGCCTCGGTGCCCAGGTCCTCGCGCAGGCGCAGCGTAGGCGTGCTGGCGATGATGCGCGACACCGGGCTGTCGGGATCGTTGAGGTCGCCGAAGTGGCGGGCGTTGACCGGGCAGGCGTTGACGCAGGCGGGGGTCGCGTCCCGGTCCACGCCGGGGGTCAGACCGCGCGCCTGTCCGGCGTCCAGGCGGTGCACGCAGAAGGTGCACTTCTCCACCACGCCGCGCGGGCGGCGATCGATCTCCGGCGTGCCCCACTCCGGGGCTCTGGTGTTCGGCTCGTCGCCCCGGTCGCGCCAGTTGAAGGTGCGCGCGCCGTAGGGACACGCCGCCTGGCAGTAGCGGCAGCCGATGCACTTGGCGTAGTCCATCATGACCAGCCCGTCCTGGCGGTAGTAGGTCGCCCCGACCGGGCACACCCTGACGCACGGCGCGTTCTGGCAGTGCAGGCACGGCCGCGTCACATGGAAGGTCTGCCCGGTGGGCGTTTCATCGACCAGGTGGATGTTCCAGCGCATGTCGTCGGCCACGTCATTGGTCGCCTGGCAGGCATACACGCAGTATTCGCAGCCGATGCACTTGCTCAGATCGATGACCATCGCCCAGTGCGGGCAGCAGGGCTGGTCGCGCTGGTCGGGCTGTTCTTCCAGCCCGGAGAGCAGTTGGTGCATCAACGGCTGGAGCGGATCGGCCAGGACGAGCGCCGCCCCCAGCGAGACGCCGGCCCCGACCAGGACTTTGATCAGGTCGCGACGCGAGATGACGGTTGTGTTGGGTTCGCTCATGTCAGCCCCCGTCAGGATTTTTTACCGTTGTTGGCATTGCCGCCTTCGCGGCGCAGCAGGACCCAGGCCACCGTTAACCCCAGGCCCAGCCCGACAATCAGGCCCTGGGTGAGCTGGATGTAGTTGATCCCGGCTTCGCGTTCCTGCGCGCTCGCGCTGTCCAGGGCCGTTTGCAGCTCGTCCACCTGCGCCCGGAGCGTGTCGCGCTCCTCGGCGATGGCGGCGTCGATGTCGATCAGCCGCTCGAACTCCCCGGTCTGCGAGAGCGCCTCGTGGCAGTCGGTGCAGGGCACGGTTTCGACCTGCATGGTGTGGTTGGGAATCTGGTGGGAGACCACGTCGTCCCGCGTGCCATCGCCCAGGCCCTGGGCGCGATACATATGGCAACTCGCGCAGTTGACCTCGAGATCGCCAAAATCGACCGAGTTGTGAGTCAGGTGGACATAATTGTTGGGCACGGTCTGGTGGCAGTTCAGGCACAGCGCGTCGACCGTCTCGAAGCGCAGGTTCTGACCGTGCGGGTTGTGACAGGTCGCGCAACCCAGCGCGCCCATCTCCTCGGTGAAGGCGTGCGCGCTGCGCCGCCATTCCGCGAAGGTACCGGTGTGGCAGTTGCGGCAGGCCGAGGGCGCGGTATTGACCACGAAATCGGCCGGTGGATGGTCGGCCGGCGTGGCGCCATGGCAGGCCTCGCAGGTCACGTTTTGGATCAGGTACGTGTTGTCGTGCAGGTTATACCCGGTGGTATGGCATTCGAGACAGGTCGGATCGTTGTTGAAGTCGCCCCACGCCGCCTGGAAGGAGTCACGGGTATACGCGATGGAATGCGCGCCGAGCGCCCAGGTCGCGGCGTAATCCAGGTGACACTCGGTGCAAAACTGGCCGGAATGATCCTCCGGGCCGCCCTGAGCCTCAACCACGGGTTGTTCCGCCAGCAGGCCAAACACAGCCGCCAGCAACAGCGACACACACAAAACGATGATCGGTCCCCCCTGGAGCCGAACCCAGACACGTTTCATGGATCTGCCCTCTTTCACTGATCGCAGTCGATCACGAAACCACACAAGCCCATCCCCCGATGAAGCGTTCGCACCCGGACCCATCCGGAGCGAACGCCTGGCTGCCTGGCTGAACTGCTAATTCCACCGGTAGTCCAGTATGGCGCTGTTCTCCGGCCGGTACACATATTCCCAAAAGGCGGTCTGCGGGCCGGTCGGGGCGCGGTGGGCATGGCGCACCATGTAGACCTGCTGCTGGATGTCCAGCCCATCTACCCGGACTTCGACCACGCGCCCATGGCGCAGGGCTTCGTCCGCCGCCCGGCGAGAGACGAACCCCACGCCGATGCCCTCCCCGACCGCCATGATGATCGCCTCGGTATTGCCCAGGGTCATCACCTGGGGCAGGGAGTTGAGGCCCAGGTCGTATTCGGCCAGCGCCTGGACAACCGCCTGCTGCGTGCCGGAGCTGAGTTCGCGGACGATGAAGCGTCCCCGACACAGATCGTCGACCGGGATATGCCCGATCCGCGCCCAGGCATGATCGGGCGGCACAACCAGCACGATCGGATCGGTGGTGAACACCCGGTATTCCAGATCGCGGGATGGCTCCCGGATGCTGGTCAGGGCCAGGTGGGTGGTGCCATCCTCCAGCTTGCCCAACGCCAGCCCGCGCGACACCACATCACAGGCCACCTGCACATCGGGATGTTCCTCGATGAAGCCCGCAATCAGTTTGGGCAGCAGGTACTTGCCGGCGGTGGTACTGCACGCCAGGCGCAGCACGCCGACCACGTTGCCTTTTAAGGAAGCCATCGTCTCTTCGGCGTGGATCGAAAGGTTGATCATCTCCCGCGCCAGCGGCAGCAGGACGTTGCCGGCTTCGGTCAGTTCGATGTGGCGGCCCGCCCGCTGGAACAGCTTGACGCCCACCCGCTGCTCGAGCGAGCGAATCTGCATGCTGACCGCCGGCTGCGACATTTGCAGCCGGCGCCCGGCCTCGGAGAAACTCCCCGTGTCGGCAGCCGTCACGAAAATCTGCATCTCATAGATATCAAGCATCTCAGTGGCCTTGCCCCCTACCGATCATCATAACGAGTCTTGTATCAGGAATTCAATATGATGGACATCACTTTCTATTCGATCTCCTTATGCATGGATATAAGAAAGCTGTATAAAAAATACTTATGCGAAAAGTTGAAGTGTATAAGAATTTTCGTATAATAGTTTTGTGAAAAAAGACGCATAAGCACACAAAGTTGGTCATAATAACCCTGACGGTTCTCCGCCCTGACGGTTTGAGTGAGCACCTGCGGCCGTTCATCAAAGGGGTCAACCACCAGTGAAACGAATTCTGCTCTTTGGAGTAGCGCTGCTTGCCCTGGCCGGGCTGGCCGCGGCGGTCAGCGCCCAACCGGCCCTTCGCCCCGCCCTCCAGCCCACCGCGACTCCGGTCGCCGAGGCCACAGCGATCCCCGCCGAACCAGCCGCTGCGCCAGCGGCACCAGCCGCCGCGGCCCCGGCCGAGTTGCCCGCCGCGGCCGCGATCCCGGCCTCCAACTGCGTGACCTGCCACGCCAACCAGGAACAACTGATGGCCCTGGCCGAAGCGCCGGTCGAAACGGTCTCGCTGAATGAAGGGTCTGGCTGAGGCGGCTCTGTACCTCCGTTGGAGGTCTGGGAGAAGGTGCTGATCGACCCGGCTTTGCTGGCCGAGGATGTGCATGGCTACATCCCCTGCACCGAATGTCATGGCGGCCAGGACGTGCCCGATAAGGCGGCGGCTCACGATGGGATGGTGCGCGATCCTTCGACGGACGCGGACGCCACCTGCGGGGCCTGCCATCCCAATATCGCGCCGTTCCAGGAATACAGCCTGCACAACAACCTGGCCGGGTACGATACCCAACTGTACGCCCGCAGCATGCCGGAGAATCATCCGGTCATCGAAGAGGGTGAGTCCTACCACTGCAATAACTGCCACACGACCTGCGGCCAGTGCCACGTCAGCCAGCCGACCAGCGTCGGCGGCGGCCTGATCAACGGCCACGAGTTCAACCGCACCCCGTCGATGAGCCGCCAGTGCACGGCCTGCCACGGCAGCCGCGTCAAGAATGAATACACCGGCGCGCACGAGGGCATCCCCGGCGACGTGCACCTGCGCTCGGCCCGGATGACCTGCACCGACTGCCACACGGCGGGCGACATGCACGGCACCGACTATCTGAGCGTGGCCGAGGATGGCAGCGTCAGCAGCACGGTTGCCCATCGCTACGACGGCGCGCAGGCCCCGGCCTGTGAATCGTGCCACCGGAGCCAGGTCGGGATCGGCTCCGGCA
Organism: uncultured Anaerolineae bacterium; assembly: GCA_964533805.1. GTDB lineage: Bacteria > Chloroflexota > Anaerolineae > Aggregatilineales > Ch27 > JARKOQ01. The sequence goes on from CAZHMJ010000059.1 coordinate 5,698, forward strand.
ACCCGTACCACGAGGCCCACGGCACGGAGATTCTATCCTGCCAGACCTGCCACTCGGTTTCGTACATCAACTGCTACGACTGCCACCTGGAGCGCAGCGAGGACGACATTCCGTTCTACCGCCTCCAGGAGGAATACCTGGGCTTCTATATCGGCCGCAACCCGCTGCGCAGCGCCGCGCGCCCGTACCGTTACGTCCCGGTGCGCCACGTGCCCACCTTCCCGGACCTGTTCCAGTTGTACGGGGAGGACGTGCTGGACAACTTCGACGCGCTGCCTACCTGGACCTACGCGACGCCGCACAACATCCAGCGCAACACGCCGCAGACCGAATCGTGCGAGACATGCCACGGCAACGATGCGCTGTTCCTGACCCCGGACAAGGTCCGGCCGGAGGAATTGCAGGCCAACCTGACCGTGGTCGTACCGTCCGCGCCGCCGCTGCCGGAAGCCTACCAGTTCATGCCGCAGGCCGGGCAGGATGGGACCCAGCCTGGCGCGGCGAGTGCTCCGGCGGCACCCGCCGTCGACCCGCTGGACGCGCCTGCTGGAAGCGGCACCGATCCACTCGATGCGCCCGCCGTCGACCCGCTGGACGCGCCCGCTGGAAGCGGCACCGATCCACTCGATGCGCCCGCCGTCGACCCGTTGGATGCACCGGCCAGCCTACCCGCTGCGCCCACGGTCGACCCGCTAGACGCGCCGCCGTCTTAACATCGTCTAGGACGAGGAGGCGACAGCGCACAGGCCTTTGCTTGCGCGCTGTCGCCTCCCGTGCCGGAAGAATCAGGGTTAGTTCACCTTAAATATCGTTAGCCATTGCATCCCGCGTCCCTACGGACGCATCTAACTCGTATACCATCGAGTCAATTGAAGGAGAGTCTATGTCATTCAAGCGCATTATGACCCTGCTCGTACTGGCCAGTATCCTGCTGGCCGGGGTGATGCCGGTCCTGGCCCAGGCCGGGCTGGACCTGCAAGCCGTCATCCAGACCTACCTGCCCGCCATCCCCGAAGGCTTCGGCGCGGTCAGCGTCGACACGGCCTCGGTCGAACTGCTGGAAGAAGACGCGCCCTTCCTGCTGGACGTGCGCGAAGCCAGCGAGTGGGCCGAAGTCGGCTATATCGAGGGCGCGGTCAACGTCCCGGTGCGGACGCTGGCCCAGAACCTCAATCTGCTGCCCACCGACCCCAGCACCCCGATCCTGGTCTACTGCGCCAAGGGCACGCGCGGCGCGATCGCCATGACCGCCCTGCAAATCCTGGGCTATACCAACGTCCGCAACATGTCGGGCGGCATCACCGCCTGGATCGACGCCGGGCTGCCGGTCGTTACCGACGCGGTGACCTTCACCCCCGGCGAAGCGGCTGCCATCGACCCGGCCCTGGTCGCCGCCGTGGATAATTACCTGGTCAACGTCCTGCCGGAAGGCTGGGGCGTGGTCGGCGCGGACGATCTGGCCCTGGAACTGGTGGAGGCCCCGCCCTTCCTGCTGGACGTCCGCGAGGACGCCGAAGTGGCCGAGGTCGGCCTGATCGAGGGCGCGCTGCACATCCCGCTGCGCCAGTTGGGCGACAACCTCGATCAGCTTCCCGCCGACCAGCCGATCGTGGTCTACTGCAAGAGCGGCCACCGCGGCGCGATCGCCATGGTCTCGCTCCAGATGCTCGGCTACAACGTCCGCAACCTGGCGGGCGGCATCACCGGCTGGATCGGCGCGGGCTACGAAGTCGTGGGCGGCGCGGCGGCCCAACCGGCCGCGTTCGACCTCGAGGCCGTGATCGCGGCCTATATGCCGGCCATTCCGCAGGGCTTCGGCGGGATCGCCGCCGCCGACCTGGCGACCGCCCTGGTGGAGGAACCGCCCTTCCTGCTGGACGTGCGCGAAGCCAACGAGTGGGCCGAAGTCGGCTATATCGAGGGCGCGGTCAACGTGCCGGTCCGGACACTGGCCCAGAACCTGAATCTGCTGCCCGCCGACCTGAACGCCCCGATCGTGGTCTACTGCGCCAAGGGCACCCGCGGCGCGATTGCCATGACCAGCCTCCAGGTGCTCGGCTTCACCAACGTGCGCAACCTGTCGGGCGGCATCGATGGCTGGATTGCCGCCGGCAACCCGGTCGTCACCGACGAAGTGACCTTCACCCCCGGCGAAGCGGCCGCGATTGATCCGGCCCTGGTCGCCGCCGTCGATAACTATCTGGTCAACGTCCTGCCCCAGGGCTGGGGCGTCGTCCCGGTGGCCGATGTCGCGACCGAGCTGGTGGAGAATCCGCCCTTCCTGCTCGACGTGCGCGAAGTCAGCGAGTGGACGGACGTGGGCCACATCGAGGGCGCGGTCAACATCCCACTGCGCGAAGTCGCCGCCAACCTGAGCCAGCTTCCGGCCGACCAGCCGATCGTGGTCTACTGCAAGGGCGGCTTCCGCGGCGCGATCGCCACGACCGTGCTCCAGATGCTCGGCTACAACGCCCGCAACATGGCGGGCGGCATCGACGGCTGGATCGCGGCGGGTTACCCCGTCGTCGGCGCGGCCGAAGCCGAGGAACCGGCCTCCGAGACCGCAGTGGAAGTCGTGCTGCCGGAAGGCACCCCGCTGGACGCGGCCGTCGTCGCCCCGCTGGCCTACGAGGCCGTGACCACGATCGCCATGCAGCCCGGCTTCGGCACGATCACGATGGACACCCTGAGCGCGGACTACGGCGAGGCCTTCCTGCTGGATGTGCGCGAACCGAACGAGTACGCCGAGGGCTTCATCCCCGGCGCGGTCAACGTTCCGCTGCGGAGCCTGGCCCAGAACCTGCACCTGCTGCCCGCTTTCGACCAGCCGATCGTGGTCTACTGCGGCGTGGGGCATCGCGGCGCGATCGCGGAGACGGCTCTGGTCATGCTCGGCTACCAGAATGTGACCAGCCTGCGCGGCGGGATCAAGAGCTACACCGGCACGCTGGCGCAGGACGTGCCCGCCGTGACCGCCACCGAGTTCCCGGCGGTGGACGCGGACGTGTGGGCCACGGTCGATGCCTACCTGAGCGCCATCCCGGCCGGCTTCTCGACCATCAGCGCCGAGGACCTGAGCCTGGCCCTGACCGAGGGCGGCCTGTTCCTGGGTGACGTGCGCGAAGCGACCGAGTACGCCGGTGGCTTCATCGAAGGCGCGGTCAACCTGCCGATGCGCAACTTCGGCGACGTCCTGGGCAGCCTGCCCACGCCGGAGACGCCCATCGTCGTCTACGACAGTTCCGGTCACCGCAGCGCTGTGGTGATGACCGCGCTCCAGATGGCGGGCTACGCGGACGTGCGCAGCTTCGCCGGCGGCACGGTCGGCTGGGAAGCGGCGGGCCTGGCCCTCGTCACGCCCTAGCCGCGAATCGCAACGCAATCGCCCCCCGGTGCCGTTTGCCGGGGGGCGACTTCCAAACCAGCCGTCAGTTCACAGTAATCAGTCGTCAGCAAAATTCATGCCGGGATTCGCCGCTTCAGACTCGCGCCTGCTCAGGTCACGCCTGTTGCCTGCAGCCTGACCCTTGCCTCTGTTTTTAATGTATTTTTTGACCACGCAGCCTATCCCCCGGTTATACTCAATACAGATCAGCACGGCATGTTCTTTGAACCTTCATCCACCCATCACTCGCGCCTGGCGTCGACGGCGGGATTTCGGACTGATCATGGAGAAAGCCCTGCGACTTTTGGTCGTGCGCCCCCTGGCCCGGCATGTCCTGCGCCTCCTGGGGTGCGCCTTCCTGCTGGCCGGCCTGACCCGCCCGGCCCTGGCCCAGATCGGGCTGGACAGCCAGTACCGCGCCCCGGACGGCTCCTTCCAATTCCTCTACCCGGCCATCTGGCAGGTCCAGGCCGGCCGGGGCCTCGCCCCGGTACGCGTGGTGGGGGGCACGATCAGCCTGCTCGTCTACGGCCCGGACAGTCTGGCCGGGCTGGGCCTGGGCAGCATCACCGCCCCGGCCGACCTGGCGCGCGCCTTCCTCTCGACCCTGCAAACCCAATCCCACCAGGTGGAGACTCCGACCGCCCTGACCCTGGACGGCCGCCCGGCCGCCCGCCTGGACTTCATCGACACGCAGGGCAAAAACGGCCTGCTGCTGGCCGTAACCTTCCGGGATGGCCGGCTGGGGTTGATCCACGTCCTGACCACAGGCGCGGCCATGCTGCCCCTGGACGTCGACACAGCCCTGGACGTGGCGGCCAGCTTCGACGCGGGCAGCCAACGCCTGCCCATCGCTCTGGCCGGGTATGAGACGGGCTGGGAAAGCACGGTCCGGGAACTGGAGCGTCTGGGGATCATCCCCTACGGGGGCGGGCTGGTCTTCCAGGCGGATCGCGCGGTCTTTTCCGGCGAGGGCGCGCACTTCAACCTGATGGCCGGGGACCGGCCTCAGCGCGACGTCGTCGTCGGCGGCTGGCTGACCTTCACCCCCGGCAGCGTGGCCGACTACGAAGACTGCCGGCTTGGGGCGCGCGTCACCCAGGCAGACGGCCGCCTGGGAGCCTACCTCGACGCCGGGATCACCCGCGAGGGCCGCGTCTTCTACAACGACCACACGCAAGATGCGACCACCATCTCCGGGGAGTCAACCCCGTACAGCCGCCCGCTGGCCGGGCCGCACCATGTCCTGTTGATCGCGCTCGACCAGACCCTGAGCGTCTACGTGGATGGCCAGCTCATGTTCGAGGAGGTGCCGGTCGAAGCCCGGCCGGGGGCCTACGGCCTCGGCCTGACCGCCGCCAGCGCCGCGACGAGTTGCACCGGCCAGGACCTGTGGGCCTACGCCGTGCCGGTCATTACCCCCGGCGTGTGCGAGGCCAGCGCCGCGACCCCGATCAACCAGCGCAGCGGCCCCGGCGTCGGCTACGCCCCGCTCGGCCGGCTCACGCCGGGCGTGGTCCAGCGCGTGGTCGGCCAGGCAACCGATCCGGCCGGGTACCTGTGGTGGATGCTGGGGGATGGCTCCTGGGTGCGGGAAGACGTGATCGTCGAGGTGGGTGACTGCCGCAGCCTGCCCGTGGTCACGCCCTAGCGCGCACGGGCAATCAGTCCCTCGAACGCCGATCGGACCATGCGCCGGGCGTAGCGGCGTCGCCCGCGACGCCACCGTGACCCAGACGACTGATCTGGCCGGGCCGCTGCGCCCCTCTACTCCTGCGATTCCGCGGCCAACAGAGTGAAGCAGAACCTTGCACCGCCCCGGTGCATGGAATCGTTACTCCTACGATTCCGCCGCCAACAGAGTAAAGCAGAACCTTGCACCGCCCCGGTGCATGGAATCGTTACTCTTGCGCCTCGGCAGCCAGCAATGTGAAACAAAATCGAGCACCGCCAAGGTCACTCTCTTCGACCCAAATCTGGCCGTTGTGGGCTTCGATGATATGGCGGGCGATCGCCAGCCCCAGGCCGCTCCCGCGACCCTGGGTGCGCGCCGCGTCGATCTGGTAGAAGCGCTCGAAGATGCGCTCGCGCTCCTCCGCCGGAATGCCGGGGCCGCTGTCGTCCACGGTCACTTCCACCGTCTCGCGGCCGAGGCTCATCCGGCCAGAGACGCGAATGACCCCCTTCTTGGGCGTGACTTTGATGGCGTTATGGATCAGGTTGCTCAGCACGCGCCCGATCTGCGCCCGGTCGACCAGCACGAACAAATCGTCCGGGACCTCGATCCTGAGCTTGATCTCGCGTTGGTCGAGCTGCTCGTCCAGGTGCTCGGCAGCTTCTTCCACCAGCGCGACCAGGGGCATCTCGATCAGCTTCATGATCGCCTGGCCGGACTCGATCATGGACAGGTCGTGCATGCCGTCCACGATCCGCTGGAGCGTATCCAGTTCGCGGCCGATTTTGCGCAGCATCTTCTCGCGCTCCTTTCGACCGGCCTGCTGGCGGCTGAGCGTATCGCGCAGCAGCCGGATGGCCGAAATCGGCGTGCGCAGCTCGTGCGAGATATTGGCGACCATGTCACGCCGGGCGCGGTTCAGGCGCAGGAGCTGGGTGATATCCTGCATGGACAGGGTGAGATAGGACTCCCCCTCGTGGGTGACTTGGGCACAGCGCGCCCGAAAGACCTGGCCGCTGATCGCCAGTTGGGCTTCCGGACATTCGGAATGCACCGTCACGCAGTCCAGCAACTCGCTCAGGTCCGGGTTGTCGATCAGCGATTCGATCGGGCTGCCGATGATCGCCGCTTCGGGCAACAGAGCGCGCGCCGCCGCGTTGGCGGCCACCACGCGCCGCTCGTCATCGAGCAGGATCAGGGGTTCGTAGGCGCCTTCGACCAGCAGCGCCATCAGGGGGTGGGAGAACATTTAGCCCTCGAAGCGGTAACCAATCCCGCGCACGGTCACGATCCGGGTCGGGTTGGAAGGATCGTCCTCGATCTTCTTGCGCAGCCAGCGGATGTGGACGTCGACCGTGCGCCGGTCGCCAAAGTAATCGTAGCCCCACACCTTGGAGAGCAACAGGTCACGGGACAACACCACACCTTCATTGCGCATCAGTTCGGCCAGCAGGTCGTATTCCTTGTGGCTGAGCTTCAGTTCCTCGCCGTTGAGGTAAGCATGCCGCCCGGTCAGGTCGAGCCGCACCGCGCCGGAGGTCATCTCGTCCTGGGCGGCGGGGCGGTTGGGGGCGCGGCGCATCACGGCCCGGATGCGCGCCAGCAGCTCGCCCAGGCCAAACGGCTTGACCACGTAATCGTCCGCCCCGCTCTCCAACCCAACGATCTTGTCCACCTCGCTGCTGCGGGCGGTGAGCATGATGATCGGGATATGCGACGTGGTTGGCTCGCGCCGGATCATCCGGCACAGGGTCAGCCCGTCCAGGCGGGGCAGCATCACATCCAGCACGATCAGATCAGGGGGCGAATCGATGATCTTCTGGTAGGCGCGCTCGCCATCCGCCACTGTCGTGACCTTGTGGCCCTCCTGGGACAGGTTATCGGCCAGCGTCTCGGCCAGGACGGAATCGTCTTCGACAATCGTGATCTTCGCCATCGCGATCCGGCTCCTTCTCAGGCTTCAGGCGCGACCGGGCGCGCGCCGTTCCAACCAGCATCCCTATCATAACAAACCCGCTTCAGATCGGGTCATTAAGGTCTGGCGACCCGGTTCCAGCGGTCTTAACATTCCCCGCCGGCCAGATGACGCCGGGTCAGATAGAGCGCGGCGATCACGCGCGCGTCCCCCAACCGCCCAGAGTCAATCAACGCCTCGAAGCCGTCCAGCCGGACGCGCTCCAACCGGATGGCGTAGTCCTCGTCCCCCGGCAGGGTCGAGGGCGTCAGGTCGCGGGCCAGGTAGAGGTGGGCGGTCGTGGTCAGGTACTTGGCCCAGGGCTGGACCCGGCCCAGGAAATCGAGGCGGGCTGCCCGGAACCCGATCTCCTCCTGAAGCTCGCGGTTGGCGGCCTCCAGGGCCGGCTCGCCCGACTCGATCGTCCCGCCGGGCAGGATCAGCACATCCCGGCCCAGCGCCGGGGACGGTTCCACCGTGAAGATCACCTCGCCTTCCGGCGTCAGGGGGACGATCACGGCCTCGTCCCCGGCGACAATCACGCTCACCTCCTGGTCGCCGTGCCGCGTCTGGGCCAGGGCCATCCACTCGTCCCCGCACAGCGTCTTGAAGTCCACGGGTAGCGCTTGCCTCCTTCGTGATGAAACGCTCTGGTTGGATTATACCGGTTTGCGAAAAAGGAGCGCCGGGCAGAGACAGGAGGCAAGTGGCAAGAGACAAGAAAAAGCGGTAAGACGACTCTGATGAATGTTGCCGAACAAGTTGGGTAATGGCACGTCAACCTCACCCCCGTCTCGCCTTGCTCGACTCCCCCTCTCCGCGTGCGGGGGGTGAGGTCGTAGGAAACCTGCTTGCCGATCTTGTTCGTCAAATCTCATTAGGGACAGAGCAGGCCGGTCACACCGCCCGGTCACAGCATCCAGACCCATCCGCCCGGCCAGAGGCCACGTCGAAGCCAGGCCCCCCGGAGGACAGAGAAGGCGTCCGTCTGTGTCTTTGGCTGAATGCGAACGCTGAAAGCGCCGCTGCCCTGCGCTGGCGCAAGCCTGGGGGACGTGTTACCCTCCTCGCGCCGCACTCATCCGGGCCTTGCTATTCATCGTTCCCCGCGCCCGGTTTCCAGCGGTCGGAATCACACCATGACCTTCGAACTTCAAACGATATTGACTTTCGCGCTGGGCGGGCTGCTGGTCGGGCTGTCCAAGGGCGGGCTGGGCGGAGTCGCCGGCGCGATGGTCGTGCCCCTGCTCAGCACGAGCATGCCGGTCGCCCAGGCGACCGGGCTGGTCCTGCCGCTGCTGATCGTCGGCGACTGGTTCGCGCTACGGATTTACTGGCGGGAATGGGACATGACCTACCTGCGGCGGATGCTGCCCGGCGGCGTGGCCGGCATCGCGCTGGGCCTGCTGCTGCTGACCTCCCTGCCGGACCAGGCCCTGCGCCACCTGCTGGGGATCATGACCCTGGTGGTCGCCGCCTACAAGCTGGCGAGCGACTCGCTGGCCGCGCTGGCCTACACCCCGCGCCCCTGGCATGGCGTCCTGGCGGGCGGGCTATCGGGGTTTGCCTCGGCCCTGGCCAACGCGGGCGGGCCGCCCTGCACGGCTTATCTGCTGCTGCAAAAACTGCGCCCGCTGGCCTTCCTGGGCACGCAAACCCTGTTCTTCGCCGTGGTCAACCTGGTCAAGCTGCCCGGCTTTCTGACCGCCAACGTGATCGATCTGCCCCTGCTGGGCAGCATCCTGTGGGTCCTGCCGATCATCCCGCTGGGCGTCTGGATAGGCAAACGAATCCTCACCCGGCTCAATCCCAAGGTCTTCGAGCGCGTGATGCTGGCCTTGCTGGTCTACGCGGGCCTTGCGCTGCTGTTGAGATGAAAAAGCGCTATTGGCTGTTGGCTTTTGGCTAACAGCTAACTGGCGCATCCGACAAGTAAGCATCGCAAAGAACAGGCATCTGTAGGGGCGGTTCGCGAACCGCCCCGGACGACCCTACCCAAACATACCTTCGGAAATTTGCCGGACGAACCACTAACAGCTAAAAACCAAGAGCGAACAGCGCCTTATGCGATCTCAGGCGGGGCGCCTCGCCTGAGATCGACGCGGATTTGTGTGATGGCTGCCGGGCCTGCGTGGATGCGTGCCCGGTGGGCGGCTTTCAGCCGCCGGATTCTCCGAGCTAGTCGAAGCGGCTGCGGGCCAGCATGGCCGCGCCGAGCACCCCGGCGTGATCGCCCAGGGTCGCCACCTCGATCCGCACCTTCTCTGTATCCAGCCGGTTGATCAGGGTGACCTGAGTCGTGCCGCGGATGGTCGGCATGAGATAGTCGGCGCAGGCTTCAATCAGCCCGCCGCCGAAGATGACCATCTCCGGATCAATGAAGTTGATGATCGAGCCGGCCAGCAGCCCCAGGTAATGCGCCGTGCGGTACAGGACTTCCAAAACCAGCGCGTCGCCCTTCGCGGCGGCCTCGGCCAGCGTGCCGCTGCGGATGCGGTCGCCTTCCTGGACCATGCCCGTGAGGACGGTCTTCCGCCCGAACTGGATGGCTGTCCGCAGGTCGCGCTCGATGGCGGTCCGGCTGGCGACGGCCTCGGCGCAGCCGCGCCGCCCGCAGCCGCACAGCGGCCCCTGGGCCTCGATCACCATGTGGCCGATCTCCGCGGCGGAACCGCGCGCGCCGGTATGGAGCTGGCCGTTGAGGATCAGCGCGCCGCCGATCCCCGTGCCGGGGAAGATGCCCACCGCGCTCTGGCAACCGCTCCCCGCCCCCAGCGAATACTCGCCATAGGTCGAGACATCGACATCGTTGCCCACCACCACCGGCCGCTTGAGCTTGCTTTCGAGCTGCGGCCCCAGTGGGACCTCGTCCCAGAAGGCCAGGTTGGGGGCGTAGCGCGCGTAGCCGGTCGCCGTGTCGACCACGCCCGGCGTGCCGATCCCGATCCCGCCGACCTCGGACAGGCTGATCCCGGCGTTTTTGACCAGTTGCTCGACCGTGTCCACGACAGTGCCGATGACGACGGCGGGACCGCCCTCGGCGGGTGTCCGGCTCTTGGCCTCGGCCTTGACCTTGCCCTTGGCGGACACAAGCGCGGCCAGCACCTTGGTGCCGCCCAGGTCCACGCCAATGAAATAGTCCTTGTTCTTGGCCATCGATTTGCTCCCTTAGAGTGGTTTGCGGCTGGGAATCCCCGCCCGGCGGGGATACTGGGCCGGGCTGGCTGCGACCTTGTCGATCAACACCAGATAATGGGTTTCTGCCACTTCGGGCAGCTCAATCGGGATGAGACGGCGCATCTCGCCGCCGAGCAGGCGCAGGGCGGCCTGGGCGTCGCTGGTTTCCTGGGCGGCGCTCTCCCCCTTCATGGCGACCATCCGGCCGCCGACCTTAAGCAAAGGCAGCAGGTACTCGGCCAGTACGGGCAAGCGGGCCACGGCGCGGGCAAGCGCGACGTCGTACGTCTCGCGGTGGGCCGGCTCCTGGCCGATCTCCTCCGCGCGGCCATGCACGGCCACCACATCGGGCATTTCCAGCAAATCCGCGACGTGGCGGATGTATTCGATCTTCTTGCCGGTGGCCTCCAGGCAGGTGAGCGCGATCTGGGGATGGAGGATACGCAGGGGCAGCCCCGGAAAGCCCGCGCCGCTACCCACGTCGATCACGCGCTGGTCCGGGCGGAACTTCACGGCCCGCACCACGGAGATCGAATCCAGGAAGTGGCGGATCTCGATCTGGTCGGGGTCGGTGATAGCCGTCAGGTTAACCTGCTCGTTCCAGGCCAGCAGTTCGGCGGCCATCAGGCTGAAGGCCCGCTGCTGGCGCGGCTGGAGCTCCACCCCGAACAGCGTGCGGGCGTGAACCACCAGGCGATCGACATTGATTGAAGCTCTGGAGTCACTCATGGGTTGTCCGGGCCAGGGTGATCGCCCGCGTCTTGCATCCGGTCGCAATCAACCGCTGGACGATTTTTTTGTGCAAGTCTACCGTTGAACTTCTGTCCAAGTTCGGCTACGCTCATGCCAGAATCGTCAGTCCAAGGATGGCTAATCCGCCATCACCTGGAGCCGGAAGAGCCAGTGTTTTTGCAGCGAACCATCCGGCAGAATGATGACCGATTGGCTGAACGGCTCGAAACCGTCCAACAGCACCGCGCTGATGAGTTGAGGAGTGTTGTCGTCGGGATGAAATGGAATCCGATGCTCGCCCGTGAGTTCGTGAAAGTCACCCAGTGGGCGAAATAGATGTGACTCGACGAGCACCCCATCCCGCTCGACAATTTCCAGCAGTTCCCACTGTGGCACAGCGTCAACCCCTGATCGCCAATAACCGCACATGTGTAAGTATGCCATGCTTGGCTTCACTTGCAAAGGCAGCGCCTGGCTGGCCCCTGCATAGAGGAACTGTGCGGACCGGCTCTCGAACAAAGGGTTCAAACCCCTTGTTGGCCCACTTATCCCTGGATGGCTCTTGTTTGGCGCAATTACGTGGGAGTGTGAACGCTCACGGCGTCCATGCCTCCCATGAATTAGGGACACTTACATCGTTCTCTTGCTTTGCAGCCTGGTCTTAGGAGTCAGTACGCATGGAAAACAACAGCAATCGCTTCACAGGGACCGTCAAGGAATTCAGCGTCAGCCGCCACATGGGCTATATTGAGATGGACGGCCACGCCGAGCCGGTGCTGGTCCGCTATAGCGCCATTCTAGGCGCCGGAATTCGGACTCTGCGCGCGGGACAGCGCGTTTCGTTTGAGCTGGAAGTCGGGCAAAGCGGGCTGAGCGCCTTGCGTGTGATCACGGAAAAATCGTAGCGCCGGGTGATCGCCGGGTCGCGGGGGAACCCCCGGGGCACCACGCCCCTGAAGTAACCCAACGACACAGAGAGCGGAGCCCTGGCTAACGC
>CAZHMJ010000059.1:17627-19721 GCA_964533805.1 uncultured Anaerolineae bacterium
CGGCGGGCGTCTGCCCGGCCGCGTTCTCCCGCGGGGGATCGCGGCCGGTTTCAGTCCCTAAGGATGACTTTCCGGGCCTGCGTCTCTGCGGGTTTTTTGCGTTACCGCCGGGAGAGGCCCTGAATTTGATGGTGTTTGAGCGTGGTTTCGATATGCCTGTTTTTACGTGATCCCAAATTGATCAATGGAGTATGGCATGAGCAGTCACAAACTCACGGTGCTCCCCCTGGGCGGCGCAGGGGAAGTCGGCAAGAACATGACCGTTCTGGAGTATGACCACAAGGCGATCATCGTCGATGCCGGACTGATGTTCCCCGAAAGTGATATGCTGGGGATTGACTACATCATTCCGGACTTTTCCTACCTGACCGATCGGGACGACCTGGAGGTGCTGGCAATCCTGATCACGCACGGCCACGAGGACCACACCGGGGCCTTGATCCACGTCCTGGAGTCCTTCCCGGTCCCGGTCTACGCCACCCGGCTGACCGCCGGCCTGGTGGAGGTCAAGCTGCGCCAGGCCAAGCTCCTCAACCAGACCGACCTGAACATCTTCAAGGCCGGGGACACGATCCAGATCGGGCCGTTTTCGGTGGAATCGTTCCACATCACCCACAGCATCCCTGACTGTGTCGGCTTCGGGATCACCACCCCGGCCGGCCTGATCGTGCACACGGGCGACTTCAAATTCGACCACACCCCGGCCGATGGCTGGCCGCCGGATTTCGCCAAGCTGGCCGAGTTCGGCAAGCGGGGTGTGCTGGCTCTGCTGAGCGACAGCACCAATGCCGAGCGGGCGGGCTGGACCCCGACCGAGACGATCATCGACGAGGCCTTCGACCGCGTGTTTCAAAACGCCAAGGGGCGGATCATCGTGGCGACCTTCGCCTCGCTGATCAACCGCATCCAGCAGGTGGCCAACGCTGCCAAGCGCTACAACCGCAAAATCGCCGCGACCGGCTACAGCATGGTCGAAAATATCAAGATGGCGACCGAGCTGGGTTACCTGGACCTGCCCAAGGACCTGGTCATCCCATTGGATGAGGTCAGCCGCCTGCCCCCGGAGCGCGTGGCGATCATGTCGACCGGCACCCAGGGCGAACCCTCGGCCGTGCTGAGCCGGCTGGCCAAGGGCCACCACCGCCAGCTCGACATCCGCCCCGGCGACACCGTGGTCATGTCCGCCCATATCATTCCCGGCAACGAGGAGATGGTCAGCCGCACCATCAACAAGCTGATCCAGCGCGGCGCGAACGTGCTCTACCACCCGGTCGAGATGGTCCACGTCTCCGGCCACGCCAGCCGCGAGGAGCTGAAATTGATGCTCAACCTGGTCCGGCCCAAGTATTTCATCCCCGTGCATGGGGAGTTGCGCCAGCTCACCCAGCACTGCAAGCTGGCCGAATCGATCGGCATCCCGCGCGAGCATATCGCCGTGGTGGAAAACGGCACAATGATCGAGTTCGAGGACGGCGAGATGACGGTCGGCGAGCGCGTGCCGGGCCGCTACGTGTTCGTGGACGGCATGGGCGTGGGCGATGTCGGGCGCTCGGTGATGCGCGACCGCGAGACCCTGGCCCGCGACGGTTTTGTCTTTGCGGTGCTGGTCATGGACAGCGAGACGGGCAAGCTGCTCGACGAGCCGGAACTGATCTCGCGCGGGTTCGTCTACGTGCCCGAAGCCGAGGAACTGTTCGAGGACGCCCGCGAGCGCATCCGCGATATCGTGGCCCAGTTCCCGCTGAACGGGAACGGAGCCAAGAAGCTGGAGGAGCGGATCGAAAGCGCCCTGAAGGGCATGTTCCAGCAGGAGACCAAGCGCCGCCCGATGATCTTCGTGCACGTCAACCTGGTCTAGCTCGACCGGCCGCCGGAGGGTGTCCGGCGGCCTTGTTGATCCGGGCGATCGGCGCGGCCAGGTTTCCGACACGTTTTGATTCAACACCGTGCGTGATCGAAATCAAGCGCATGTCATCATCGCCTGGGTCGCGGATTGAAATCCACGACTCTGAATGACAAGTCCTCCGGGCTAGAAGACAGCGGTTCAGTCCGGAGGACTTCCTGTCCTGAGTCGGGGATTTCCAATCCCCGATC
>CAZHMJ010000060.1:0-19714 GCA_964533805.1 uncultured Anaerolineae bacterium
GGGATCACTCTCTGGAGATTACCTCCCTTTCCTTATCTTGACGCATATTGGGCGGGTCTGTGACCCGCCCCTACAACACCTGATCCCCTCGCCGCTTTTCTCTGGTCTCATGACCTCGACGTAACCAAAGTTGTACGGCCTTATAGCCTCCGTTTTCCTGACGCTTTGACGCTTGCCGCTTCAACGCTTTTTCTTGCGTCTTGCGTCTTGCCTCCCTGCCTCCTGTCTCTGTTCCTCCAACCCTCCACTTGCGCACCAGGGTCGTACACTGAATCAGGGAAGCACAAACCCTCCACTATAGCCCCAGGGCTGTATGATGAGTCTGCAAGTCGCGCGAAGGAACCACAGAGGACAAATTCAAGCGTATGAAACCCGTCATTACCGTCGATAGCCTGTCCAAAACGTACCGCGTGCCGGAGCGCCTGCCGGGCCTGGCCGCCTCGCTGAGGAGTCTGGTGCGGCGCACGTATACCGATGTACCCGCCGTCCAGGAAGTCAGCTTCAGCGTCGCGGAAGGGGAAATCGTCGGGTTCATCGGGCCGAACGGCGCGGGCAAGACCACCACCCTCAAGATGCTCTCCGGGCTGCTGCACCCAACCAGCGGCGCGGCGACCGTCGTCGGTTTCACGCCCTGGCAGCGCGACCCGGCCTACCTGCGCCGGATCAGCATGGTCATGGGCAACAAGAGCCAGATGGCGTGGGATATCCCGCCGCTGGATTCGTTCCACGTCCTGGCGGAAATCTACCGGGTCGGTCCGGCCGAGTTCCAGCGCACTCTGGATGATCTGGTCGATCTGCTGGACATGGCCGAGCTGCTCACCCGCCCGGTGCGCAACCTGTCTTTGGGCGAGCGCATGAAGTGCGAGATGGTCGCCGCCCTGCTCCACCGCCCGGCCGTACTCTTCCTGGACGAGCCGACCCTGGGTCTGGACGTCTCTACCCAGCGGCGGCTGCGCGGCTTCGTGCGCGAATACAACCGGCGCAGCGGCGCGACCGTCGTCCTGACCAGCCACTACATGGCCGACGTGGCCGAACTGTGCCCCCGCATCATCCTGATCCACCACGGCGGGTTGCTGTACGACGGGCCGCTGGGCGGGTTGGTCGAGCGGCTGGCCCCCTTCAAGCTGTTGCGCCTGACTCTGGATCACGACGAGAACGGCGGCGCGCCGGAGATTGACCTGCCGGAGGGCGTGGACGTGATCGAGCGTGAGAACGGGCGGCTCGTCCTGCGCGCGGCGCGGAGCGAAACCCCGGCCCTGACCGCCCGGCTGCTGAGCAGCCTGCCTGTGCTCGACCTGGCCGTGGAAGACCCGCCCGTCGAGGCCGTGATCGACCAGATTTACCAGGAGGGGACGGTATGAACCCGCGCGGCGGCTGGGCGCTGATCCAACGGACGTGGCTGTCGTGGCTGCAATACCGCAGCTTCTTCTTCCTGCTGGCCTTCGGCTGGATGATCCCGCCGCTGGTCTACCTGTTCGTGTGGTCCACGGCCGCCGGGGGTGAAACGGTCGGCGGACTCACCCGCGGGCAGTTCGTGGCCTACTACCTGGTCCTGATCCTGGTCAACCAGATCACCTACTCCCAGACCAACTGGACGGTGGGCGACATCATCCGGATGGGCAGCCTGAACACCCGGCTGCTCTACCCGATGTCGCCCCACTACCCCACCCTGGCCGATGAGGTCGCGGGCAAGGTGGTCTACCTGCTATTCGTGGTGCCGGTCACGGCGATCCTGGCCGTGCTCCTGAAGCCGGAGCTGAACGCCAGCCTGGCCCAGATCGCGGCCTTCGTCCTGGCACTGGGGCTGGCCTGGGCGCTGCGCTTCCTGTGGGGATATGCCCTGGCTCTGCTGGCTTTCTGGGCCACGCGGGCCGACGCGCTGCTGGCCGTGCAAGACGCGCTTGTTTTCCTGCTGGCGGGGCAGGTCGCGCCGGTCGCCCTGCTGCCGGAGGCCCTGCGTTTCCTGGCGACGATCCTGCCCTTCCGCTCCATGGTCGGCTTCCCGGTGGAGGTCCTGACCGGCCAGGTGCAGGGGGCCGACCTGCTGGCCGGGTTCGCCCTCCAGGCCGGCTGGCTGATCGGGACGGTCGTCGTCTTCCGGCTGATGTGGCGGGCCGGGCTGCGCCGTTACAGCGCGATTGGAGGCTGAGCCAATGACCCGCTTTCTGCGCCTGATCGGTGTTTTCATCCGCACCTCGGCCCAGCAGGAATTGGCTTATCGCGCCAACTTCCTGATCGCCCTGCTGCACTCGTTGCTCAATCTGATCACGGGGGTGGCCGGTCTGGCTGTGATCTTCGGCCAGGTCGAGTCCATCCAGGGCTGGGACTTCTCCGCGACCCTGGCCGTGCTGGGCGTCTACCTGACCGTCGGCGCGCTGCGCGACCTGTTCATCAGCCCCAGCCTGGACAGCCTGGCCGGGATGGATGGCGACGTGTGGAGCGGCCGGCTGGACTTCACCCTGCTGCGCCCGGTGGACATTCAATTCCTGGTCAGCTTCCGGCAGTGGCGGCTGTTCTCGCTGCTCGACCTGATCCTGGGCCTGGGGGTGCTGGGGCTGGCCGTCAGCCGCCTGAGCCTGACGCTCACCCCGGAGCGCCTGATCGCGTTCGTGGTGCTGCTCTTCGCCGCGCTGATTCTGCTGTACGCGATCCTGCTGATCTTCACGGCCCTGGTCTTCTGGAGTCCCGGCTTCCTGTTCACCTGGCTGTTCAACGGCCTGTTCCAGATGGCGCGCTACCCGGTCGGGCTGTACCCCGGCTGGCTGCGCCTCGTCCTGACCTGGATCATCCCGGTCGGGCTGATCACGACCGTCCCGGCGGAGGCGCTGACCGGCAGCCTTGCTCCGGCGACTCTGGTTGGCAGCCTGCTCCTGGCGGGGACGCTCTTCGTCGTGGCCTCGCGCCTGTTCCGGCGCGGACTGCGTCGCTACGCCAGCGCGTCGAGCTGATCCCCAGGCGCCCCCACGCCACAACACAAAAGGCATCTCATCGCGGAGGGCGCGAAGAACGCAGAGGAAAGGCTTTTTAAGAGTCTTCCTCCGCGTGCTCTGCGTCCTCCGCAGTTCAGGCTTTTCCTTGTTTTGCTTCTCTCGTTGTTTGAGCCTCTGCCCCCGGCGAGGCTGCATACCATCATCCGATAACAGGTCATTACCTTGCCCATTTAGAACGTTTGTGCTAAAATGAACATATGGTCTAGGCAGGACTCCGTACATCGGAGGGGGATAAAACGATGGCAGACAGAATGATTGCGTACTGCGGCCTGGTTTGCTCGGAATGCGATGCCTACAAAGCCACCCAGGCCAACGACATGGCCGCGCTGGCCGAACTGGCCGTCCGCTGGAGTCAGGAATACGGTGGCTCGTTCAAGGCCGAGGATTGCCTGTGCGATGGCTGCCTGGGCGACGGCCGCAAGATCGGCCACTGCGCCGAGTGCAACGTGCGCACCTGCGCCGTCCAGCACGGCGTCGTCAACTGCGCCCATTGCGCGGACTTCGGCTGCGAGATCATCGAGGGCTTCCTGAACATGGTCCCGCCGGCGCGCGCCACGCTGGAAGAGATTCGCCGCACGCTCTCGTAGGGCAGGCTGCGCCCTGACCGGACCGGACCGGACCGGCGACACGGCCCATCCGGTGTTCGATACCGCCAAGGGCGAGGGACGGGGACTGCCCCCCGTCCTTTTCATTTCGCCCCAGTCCTGACAGCTCGCCGTTGGATCGTGTTACACTCTAGGGGTGTTCGCGCGTTTGCCGGTGTTTTCGGGGTTTGAAAGGTTTATCGGATGAAACACTTCCGCGAACCCGTCAGCGGGTTCACCCACCTTGGCGGGGCAATCGCCGCCGCCATTGGTTTGCTGATCCTTGTTGTTCTTACCCGGGAAGATACCGCCAAGATGATCTCGATGGCGGTGTATGGCCTCAGCGCGATGGCGCTGTTCCTGGCCAGTACAGTCATGCACCTGTCGCATGGCTCGGCGCGCAAGATGGCCTGGCTGCGCACGCTCGACCACGCCGCGATCTACCTTCTGATCGCCGGAACGTACACCCCGATCTGCTACAACATCCTGAGCGGGATGTGGCGTTGGGGGATGCTCGGCCTGATCTGGCTGCTGGCCTTCGTCGGGATCGTCTACAAGCTGGCCTTTCGCAGCCGTGATCACAGCGTTCTCTCCACGGCGTTCTATGTGGCGATGGGCTGGGCGGCGCTGCTGGTCGCGCCGCGTGCCCTGGAGCTCCTGCCACCCGGCGCGCTGCTGCTGATCGTGGTGGGTGGGGTGGTCTACAGCCTGGGCGCTGTCATCTTCGCCACCAAACGGCCCAACTTCCACCCCCAGTTCGGCTTTCACGAGGTCTGGCACCTGTTTGTCCTGGCCGGGTTCGCCCTCCATTTCGCCGCGATCCTGTTCTACGTGGCCTGAATCTGGACGCTGGGCCACCCTTTCATTGACCATCTCTAAAAAACCTACGAAATTCGCTCCGGTGCGCTATCCCGGATTGCGCTTCGCATGTATACTGAGAATGTGGTACAAATGGTGGTAGAATTAACCAGCGGGTGAAACCTTGTCCAGAATTAATTGGGATGCAGTCTGGCAGAGTCTGAACTGGGGCAGCGCCGACCGGGACGAAAACGTCGAGCTGACCCTGGCCCAGCGGGCGGAGAAATACGCGCGCCTTCAGGATTCGGAAGTTGAAAACGCCGATGAGAGCCTGAAGGTGCTGGTCTTCGTCCAGGGGCAGGAACGCTATGCGATCCCGGTCAGCTTCGTCCAGCAGGGTATGAGCGAGCTGAAGCTCACCCCGCTGCCCTGCGTGCCGCCCTACTACCGGGGCGTGATCAACCTGCGCGGGCGCATCCTGTCCGTGCTCGATCTACGCTGCCTGTGGGGACTGCCGGCTCAGGATGTTCCTGGGTTGGCGCGGGTGATCGTCGTGCGGGCGGGGACGCTGGAGCTGGCTCTGCTGGCCGAGGACGTGGTGCAGATGCTCTCCATTCCGCTGCACAAGATCGTCCCGCCGGTGGTGGCGGGGGTTGGGCTGCCGCACGTCCAGGGCGTCAGCCCGGATGGACTGGTCATCGTCGATATCGAAAGCCTGGCGTCCGATCGCCGCCTGCGCGTGCATGAAGAACTGGGGTAAGTGCCGCCGTGACTCAAGCGCCTGATTCTGTCTCCGTCTCGCTGCAACCGGAGTCGCTGGGCAGCATCCTGCGAGGTGCCCTGCGCGACCGCCTGGTCTTGCTCGTCCTGCTGCTCAGTCTGATCCCGATCGTGGTATCCACCGGGGGGATCCTGCTTGCCCTCAACGAGGGCCGCGTCGCCTGGGTCACCGGGCAGGCGCCCCTGCCGGCGGCGGTGCCCGACCTGGACGTCCTGATCGCGCGCGTGGCCCTGATCGGCGCGGCCGTCCTGGTGCTGACTCTGGTCGGGGGATTCCTCGTCATCGCCCTGCTGCGCGCCCGCTTTAGCCGCCGCGAGCAGCTCTGGCGGCAGAAGATCGTCGATTTCGCCTACGAGATGGACAACGGCAACCTGACCACGCGCCTGAACCCCGGCAAGGCCGATGATGGCATGCGCCGCCAGGTGCTCGAGTCGCTCAACGTCATGAGCGACGGCGTCCACCGGATGACCTTCGAAGTCCGCAACGTGACCAAGGGTCTGGCCGACGCCGCCGAACAGATTTTGCAGGCCACCAACCGCCAGATCGACTCTGGCACGCAGCAGGACACGGTCATTACCCAGACCACGGCCACCGTCAACGAGGTGCGGGCGACCGTCACCGAGACGGCGGAGCGCGCCCAGAACGTGGCCGAGAACGCCCAGGCCTCGATCGAAGTCTCGCGCACCGGCCAGCAGGCCGTGGCCGACGCGATCGAAGGCATGCATCTGATCCGCCGCAAGGTGGAAGATATCGCGGACAACATCCTGATTCTGTCCGAGCATACTCAGCAGATTGGCGAGATCATCACCACCGTCAACAGCATCGCCGACCAATCCAAGATGCTGGCCCTCAACGCCAGCGTGGAAGCGGCCCGCGCCGGGGAAGAAGGCAAGGGCTTCGCCGTGGTCGCCATGGAGGTCCGCAACCTGGCCGAGCAAAGCCGCGAGGCCACGGCCCAGGTGCGCGACATCCTGAGCGAAATCCAGCGCGCCACCAACGCCGCCGTGATGGTCACCGAGGAAGGCACCAAGGGCGTCGATCAGGGCGTGGGGCTGGTCGACCGGGCCGGGCAGACCATCCAGGAACTGGCCGCGACCATCGAAGAGAATGCGCTGGCGGCGGTTCAGATCGCGGCCAGCACCCGCCAGCAGGCGGTCGGCATGGACCAGCTCACCAACGCCATGCGCACCATCAAGGATGCGACCGCGGAAGTCGCGACCAGCACCATGCAGGTCGAGCGCAGCGTGCAGCAGTTGCAGAGCATCGCCGAACACCTGGGAGCCACACTCGCCCGTTTCAAGCTATAGACCTGGGTGTCTGCCGTGACCAATCCACCTGAAGATCTGCTCAACATTTTCTGGGTCGAGGCCACCGAGTACCTGGAAGCTCTCAACGCGATCCTGTTGCAGCTTGAGGTCGCCTCCCCAGAGGAAAACCACACCGCCGAGCTGCGCGAGGTGTCCCGTATCGCGCACAGCCTGAAGGGCGCCGCGCGCGCAGTCGGCCTGAGCACGATCGAGACTCTGGCCCACCAGATGGAAGATGTGTTCGACGGGGTACAGGAAGGCCGTTTCGCGCTCTCGCCGGATATTTGCGACGCGCTGTACGACAGCCTGGATGTGATCCAGGTCTACACCAGCGGCGGGGAAGCCGAGCCGGAGACGGTCGAAGCGGTGCTAGGCCAACTCCGCGCCCTGGCCGCGGTCGGCCAGCCTGCCGCCTCTGATCAGGAGAACGGCCAGCGCTCCGCCCCGGCTCCGGCCAAGCCCAAGGCGAAGCCCGCGGCCAAGCCGCCCGCGCCGGCCCAGGTGGCTCCGCCCGCCAAACCCGCGCCGGTGCCGCCGGTGGAAGCCGCCCCCGCGCCCAGCGCCGCGGCCCGCGCCACCGAGGATACGGTGCGCGTCAGCCTGACCAAGCTTGACCAGCTCATGGGCCAGGCCAGCGAACTGTTGATCGCCCGGATGCACGGCGAGCAGCGCCGTAGCGACCTGCACGCCCTGCTCCAGGAACATCACCGCTGGCAGCGCATCTGGCGCCAGGCCCGCTCGGCCTACATCCGCACCATCCGCCGCCTGCGCGACATGCGCGAGCTGTCGACCGCCGCCGACGGCGGGGCCGACTTGCTCAGCCTGCTCGATTTCATCGACGCGACCCAGCATTACATGACCCAGGCCGGGCGGTCGCTGCTGACCCTCAACCGCGATCTGGCCCAGGATAACCTGCACCTGACCACGCTGGTCGACGAGCTTCAGGCCGATATTGCCAGCGTGCGGATGTTGCCCTTCGAGACGATCCTGAACACCTTCCAGCGCATGGTGCGTGACCTGGCCCACGACAGCGGCAAGGAAGTGGGGCTGGTCGTCAAGGGCGCGGAAGTCGAGCTTGACAAGCACGTGCTGGAATTGCTCAAAGACCCCTTGATGCACATCCTGCGCAACTCGGTCGACCATGGCATCGAGCTGCCGGAGCAGCGAATCGAGGCCGGCAAAGCGCCCCAGGGCACGATCACGCTGCGCGTCTCCTCGCGCGGTAGCGATATCCATGTCTCGGTCAGCGACGACGGGCGCGGCATCAACCCGGATGTGGTCCGCGAACGGGCGGTGGCCGCCGGGCTGATCGGCGAGGTCGAAGCCGAGTCGCTTTCCAAGCAGGAAGCGATCGCCCTGGTGCTGGAGCCCGGTTTCTCCACGGCCAGCCAGGTCACGTCCGTTTCCGGGCGCGGGGTCGGACTGGACGTGGTCCGCCAGCGGGTGGAGGCCCTGCGCGGCCGGCTGTGGATCGAAAACAGCCCCGGCAAGGGCGTCACCTTCCACCTGATTGTCCCGGTCTCGCTGACGCGCATTCGCTGCCTGTTGGCCCGCGTCGGGGACGAGGCCTACGCGATCCCGTTGACCTCCGTGGCGCGGATCATCACCGTGCGCGCGGACGAGGTCTTTACGGTCGAGGACCGGCCGATGATCCAGGTGCTGGGCCGGCCGATGCCGCTGGTTTACCTGCGCAACGTGCTGGAGCGACCGGGCACGCCGCCGCCCCTCAGCGAACATACGCCGGTGCTCGTCCTGCGTTCGACCGAGCGCGGCGTGGCCTTCATCATCGACGAACTGCTCAGCGAGCAGGAGCTTGTTCTGAAGACCCTGGGCAGCGAGCTGAGCCGGATTCGGAATGTGGCCGGGGCGGCCATCCTGGGCACGGGCGATGTGGTGATCGTGCTGAACACCAGCGACCTGATCAAGAGCGCCCGCCGCGCCCGGACGATCATCACCGAGACTCCGGCGGAAGCGCCGGAAGAGCCGGCTGCCCGGACCCACTGGATTCTGGTCGTGGACGACTCGCTGACCACCCGCACCCTGGAAAAGAACATCCTGGAGGCGGCGGGCTACCGGGTGCGCACGGCGACTGACGGCACCGAAGCCATCCAGATTCTGATCGAGCATCCGTGCGACGTGATCGTCGCCGACGTGGAAATGCCGCACATGAACGGCTTCGAGCTGGCCCAGCGGGTCAAGAGCGACGCGCGCTGGAAGGAGACCCCCTTCATCCTGGTCACCTCCCTGGATTCGCCTACCGATCGGGAGCGTGGGCTGCGGGCCGGGGCGGACGCTTACCTGGTCAAGACGCGCTTCGACCAGGACGAATTGTTGCAGACCATCGAGCAGATGGTGTAACTGATGCCTCGATCCCCGCTCCGCGTCCTGATTGTCGATGATAGCGCCACGGTGCGCCGCCATCTGGGCAGCCTGATCGCCGATTCGCCCGATATGACCGTGATCGGCGAGGCGCGCGACGGCCAGGAAGCGATCACGCTGGCTTCCCGTCTCCAGCCGGATATCATCAGCATGGATATCCAGATGCCGCGCCTGGATGGGCTGGCCGCGACCCGCCAGTTGATGCAGGAGACCCCGCTGCCGATCGTGATCGTCAGCGCGCACGTGGAGCGCAGCGAGGAAGTCGACCTGGCGTTCATGGCGTTGGAGGCGGGGGCGCTGGCCGTCCTGCCGACGCCGCTGCATCGGGGGCACCCCCAGTTCGCCGCCAGCCGTGACCAGTTCCTGACCACGCTGCGTGCCATGGCCGGGGTGAGCGTGGTCCGCCGCTGGACGCAGCCCGGCCGGCCCGCGCCGGCCCTGCCTGTCGCTCACCCGCCCGTCCGGCCGGACAGCGAGCCGCAGGTGATCGTCATGGGAGCCAGCGCCGGAGGGCCGGTGGCCCTGCACGAAATCCTGCGTACGCTCCCGGCCGGCCTACCGGTGCCGGTCGCGGTGGTGCAGCACATGGCCGACGGCTTCGTCGAAGGGCTGATCCGCTGGCTGGACAGCACCAGCCCGCTGCGCGTGGCCCAGGCCGTGCACGGCCAGTTCATCCGGCCGGGGGAGGTGGTGATTGCCGGCGGTGGCAGCCATCTGACGCTCCAGCGCATCGGCAAGAGCGTGCGGGTCGTGCTCAGCAACGAAAAGGGCGCGACGCCGTACCAGCCGTCTGTCGATGCCCTGTTTCATTCTGCCGCCGAACAGTTTGGCGAGCGGGTGCTGGGCGTCCTGCTGACGGGCATGGGGGATGATGGCGCGCACGGCCTGCTGGCCCTGCGCAATCGCGGCGCGCGGACGATGGTCCAGGATCAGGACTCATGCCTGGTGTATGGGATGCCCGGCGCGGCCGTGGCTCTGGGCGCGGCCGAGCAGATCGTGCCCCTCCACCAGATCGCGCCGACCCTGCTGGACTTGATGAAAGCCGTCCCGAATGAGTAGGAATTTACTCCTGGGTGATCCGTGAAACTCAAGGGCATGATAAACTGAGGAAGATAGGGACTGAACCAGGCATCAACCAGGGGGACGGTTGCGAGTTTCGAACCACTCTCTAACCGGAAACCGACCGAGGTAAGGAGTACAAAAATGGCGCTTGAAGTATTATTGGTGGAAGATAGCCGCACACAGGCAGCCCAGATCAAGGAAACCCTGGAAAGCGTCGGGTTGAAGGTCCGGGTGGCCTACGATGGGCCGGAAGGCCTGCGCGATGCACTCGAGAATCCACCGGCGCTGGTGGTGTTGGATGTCAAACTGCCCAGCATGGATGGTTTCCAGGTCTGCCGCCGGTTGAAGCGCAATCCGGCCACACAGGACATCCCGGTGATCATGCTCACCGAGAAAGCCAGTGCCAAAGCGACCATGTCAGGCCTGCATGCGGGCGCGGATGACTACATCCCTAAGGACATATTTGCTTCAGAACACCTGATCAACACGCTGCATGAACTGGGTGTGCTGGAGTAGGGCACTGCTCTAAGGACGCACTTCCATGACCAACGATGAGTTTGTGGTCATTCCGCCCGTGCTGACGGTCACCGTCGAAGACAGCATGGACATCATGATCGCGCGAGATACCGCCCGGCGTGCTGCGGCGCTCCTGGGTTTCGCGCCTGCTTTCCGCGCGCAACTGGCCGGGGCGGCCAGCGCGCTGGCGGAGCTGGTCCTCAAGACGGGTAATCCCCATGAGTTGAACTACAATGGCGTCCAGAACGGCGGGCGGGTGGGCATCCAGGTTTCCTGTGAAGCCGCCTGGCTGGCCGACGTCTCTCCGGGAAACGTGGAAATGGCCCTGCGGGCGAAAATGGGCGACTTGATCGACGACATCACCCTCAAGGTCTCCGACCCGCCCATCATCCTGCTGACCATGTGGCTGTCTTCCCCGCGTGAGACGCAGACCTACGATAACCTGGCCGATGACGAAACAGTGATGGATCTATGACCTCAGCCGAGCCAGTAGCGGTCGTGGTCTGTACTGTGGGTGAACAGCAGTACGCTATCCCGGTCGCGGTGATCCTGGAAGTCGCGGCGTTGGTGGAGGTTACGGCCGTCCCGCAGGGGCCGGCGGAGATGGTCGGGGTGGTCAACCGGCGCGGGACGATCATCCCGCTGTTGGATTTGCGGCTCTGCCTGGGGCAGCCGTCGCGCCCGCTGAGCCTGTCGACGCTCTTTGTCGTGGTGGAGACCGCCGGCATCACCGCCGGCCTGATCGTGGATGACGTGCGCGAGGTGATTACCCTCCCGGCTGAGGCGCTCAAGCCCCGGACCAAAGGGGGGCCGTATATTCAGGGCATGGCCGCCATCGATCAGACTCCCCTGCTGGTGCTCAATACTGCGGCCTTGCTCCAGAGTTTTGCTCCGTCTGAGCTGGGGATGTGAAGAGAGAAGCATGACCGACCTAGACCAGAAACGGCGCAATCGCGTTCTGATCGTCGCCAAAGATGAAGACCTGCGCGACGCGCTGGTCGATACGCTGGAAAACGCGGGCGGCTACCTGACCAGTCAGGCCGGGAGCTTCGAGGAAGCCCTGAGCGAAATCCTGCTCAGCGAATTCGCGCTGATCGTCACTGAGACGGAACTTCCCGACCTGAGCGGCATGGACCTGCTGGCCGTCGTCGGCGGGCTGCGGCCGGGCGTCTCGGTCATGATGATCGACGACGACCTGTCGGCCAAATCGGCCGTGGCCGCCTTCCGCCTGGGCGCGGTGGATTATCTTTATAAGCCCGTCAATCTCGAATTTATCCTGATGCAGATCGAGCGCGAACTGGAGGCCAAGCGGGCTTCCGAAGCCCCCGCCCTGCCGGAACAGCCCAAGCGCCAGTCCGCGCGCGACCGCGAGCGCCGGCTCAACCCCGGTACGCGCGCCGCCGCCCTGGTCCTGGGCCGCGCCCAGTTCAAGCGCATCACGATGGAGCTTAACCGCCTGCGCTCCCACGTGCGGGCCAATTTCGTCGGGCTGGTCGATACCGACGGCAACATGATCGGCGCGGCCGGCACGCTGGAAGACTACGACCTGACCCTGCTCACGCGCGCCCTGGCGATCGACCACGACGCCACCAAGTCCCTGGCGACCATCCTGGACGAGAACCGCTTCCATTCGACCTACTTCGAAGGGGAGCACAGCGGCGTGTACATCATCGAGTTCGGGCAGCCTTACCTGGTTTCGCTGGCCGTGATCTGCCCGGTCGACGTCAAGCCCGGCATGGTCTGGTTGTACAGCAAGCGCACGGCCGCCGTGGTGGACGAGATCATGCAGACCGTGCAGATTCCGCGCTCGATGCCCGATCTGGGCGAGGGTGGCGGCGAAGGCAGCATGCGCTGACCGCCTGAGTCAACCTGACGACATCAAACGGGGTCCGCCATCTCTGGCTGACCCCGTTTTTGTTGGCTGTGAACTGTCTGCTGACGACTCTTTACTGCCTAACGACCTTCCAACGCCGCGCCGCGGTGACAGCCTCGGTCGCTTCCCGCGCCGCCGCCGGGCCGCCAATCGCCAGCAGGACCGGCACCAGGGCGGACACATCGCTCAGCAGGTCCGGGACCGGCCTGCGGCTGAGCAGGAGCAGAATCTCGCACCACAGGCTGTACGCCACGCTGGCCGGCTGCACCTGGGTCCACAGCGGCACCAGGCGGGCCAGCAGCGTGCCGCGCAGGGAGGTATCCGGCACCTGGCTGGTGGCGAGCAGCGCCTCGCGCAACACATGGGCTTCGGACGGGATGGCTGTCGGCAGGGTATCGGCCGCGAGCAGCGGCGCGACCACGGAAATGCCGCTGGCGCGGTCGTACTCGTCCTGAATTTCGCGCACGGCATCCAGCAGGACCGGGATGATCATCGCCTGGCGCTCCGGGTTGGAGAAACCCCACAGAGCAACCAGGGCCATGGCCCGGTCGTAATGGTCGGTGATCTCCCCGGCCGCGGTCCAGGCACTCTCCAGGACCCCGGCATGCGCCTCGCCCGCCAGGTAAGGCAGGAACGCGACGAGCGTGGTCGCCCGGTCATACGGGTCGGTGATGTCCAGCGCGATCTCGGCGGCCGCCCCCATGCTGGTTGGGGGCAGATGCGGCACCACGCTGGCCAGCGCGCGGGCGCGGCGGTACTCGACCGTGATTCCGCGCAGATCGTTCAGGATTTCGTTGATTGTCACCGCGGCTGCGTCCCCCTCCGGCAGGTAGGGCAGGAGCGCGATCAGGGCGCTGACTTTCTCAAAGGGATTGCCCAGAGTGTGGGCATCCGCCAGGCAGTCCGCGAGGGCCTGCTGGTAGGGCACCAGCAGCGGGGCCAGGGTGGAGAGCGCGCGCACACGCGCCCGTTCCTTGGGGATCGAGCGGGCCGTGCTCAGGGCTTCATTGAGCGTGCGCGCCGCGAGGTCGTCCTGAAGGTGGGGGGCGATTTCGGCCAGGGCCAGCACCCGCTCAAGCTGGCGCGGCAGGGCCAGGGCCAGGGCCAGCGCATCCTGCCAGGTGCGATCGGCCGCCCGCTGGGGCAGGTGCTCGGCCAGGGCTTTGAAGGCCAGATAGCGCGCGTCGCGCTGGCGGATGTCGTGGGCCACGGCCATCGCCGCCACGGACATATCACCCGGCAGGCCAGGAGCGATCTCCGCCAGGAGCTGGGCGCGGACGTGCTCGTCCTGGATCGCGTTCACGGCCGCCAGCGCCTCGCCGTGCAACTCGCGCGGTAGCCGTCCATGCAGGCCGACCATCGCCCGCGCGCGGGCGGCGCGCTGGTGCATGTTCACGGCGATTTCCAGGGCGCGCTTGAGGAGCAGGGGGAATTCCTCTTCCTGGCCGGTCATCGCTTCCAGGTGCGGGGCGAAGGCGGCCAGCGCCCTGGCGCGATCTTCTTCATTGGAGACGGTCGCGATCGCTTCCAGGGCCGCCGCCCGCAGGCGCGGCTGAAGCTCCGCGGGCAGCACTTCGGCCAGGGCGGTCAGCGACCGGGCCCGCGCCGAGGGGTCCTTGACGTGAGCCGCGACGGTCAGCGCGCGGTGGTGCACCTCGGCCGTCAGGTGTGGGGCCAGCGCGACCAGCGCCCCGGCCTGGAGATCGGACTGGGACAGCGCGGCGATCGTATCCAACTCGGCCAGCAGCACCGCCACACGGATGGTGGGTGGCAGATGGGGCGTCAGCGCGGTCAGGGCGCGCAAGCGGGCCTCGGGACTCTGCATGTGCGCGGCCAGGTCGAGCGTCTCCGCGACCATCCCGCTGGGCAGTTCGTTTTCCAGGGCGGAGCGCAGCAGCGGCAGCAGTTCGACCAGCAGTTCCACCCGCGTGACGGGGTGGGCCACCTGTAAGGCGGCTTGATAGGCCTCGCCGATCGCCCGGCGGCGAGTCTCGCCGGACAGGTGCGCGGCCAGCAGGAACAGCGCCCGCGCCTTGCCGACCGGGTCCGGCAGAGCCAGGGCTTCGTGGAACAGGTCGATCCGGGCCTGCATGGTCAAATGTTCGGAGAGGGCTGTCGCCGCCAACAGCCCGGACGTGGCTTCCGCCGGTTTTGGCAAAGGGGGCAGGTCGTGTTTGGAGACCGGCGCCGCCTGCAAACTGGCGGCCAGCGCATATGCCACCTGGCGGCCAGCCATGCGCGGCCCCTGCTCGATGGCCTGCTGCCAGCGCTGCTCCAGGATATCTGGGGCCAGATAGGGCCAGTGGCTGGGGCGGGCTGGCGCCGATTCGGCCGGGCTGGCGGACAGCGGCGTCAGGCGGCTGGTCTGGGCCAGGGGCGCTGACTCGAGGATGGGTTCGTTGCCAGTTCCGCCCTCAGGCGGGCGACGGGTGGTCATGGACGGTCGATCCCTGCACGACACTGAGACGCGATGCTCATTCTAACCTTGTTTGGAAGCGAAGAGCAAGCGGCGCGCGCGCCCAGCCTGACCCGAGCCACGGTCTCAAACGAGGATAACATTCGTCCAGAAACCGGGTGAGGGGCTATTGCGTTTGCTGGCAGAGGAATCTATAATCCGCTTTAAGGCGATCCCGGTCGTATCAAAGAAGCTGGCCCAAGAGGTTCTGCAATGGTCGAAGTCGTTATTGACAGCATCCGTGTGAGTTTGATGTCCCAACACCGGGTCGTGGTGCTCAAAGATACTACCAACGAGCGCTATCTGACGATTTTCATCGGCCCTTGCGAGGCCGACGCCATCACCATCCACCTGCAACACCTCCAGGGTGGCCCCAAACCGCCTCGCCCCATGACCCATGACCTGCTCAAGACGGTTGCCGAGACCCTGGGCGGCAAACTGACCCAGATCGTGATCAACGACCTGCGCGAAGAAATCTACTATGCCGAGTTGGTGATCGACGTCGATGGGCGCGAAGTGCGCGTCGATAGCCGTCCGAGCGATGCGATTGCCCTGGCCGTCCGCGCCGAAGTGCCGATCTTCGTGGCGGAGAGCGTGATGGAACGCGCGGCCACGACGCCGGACGAGGAAATCGCGGACGTGGAAGAGGAAGAACCGGCGCCCAGCGAGCCTGAGGCCCCGGCCAGCAGCAGTGACGACGACCTGGACATCTTCGCCAATTTCGTGGATACCCTGGATATGGATGACCTGGACGAATAGCGCGCCGCTTTCGTTCATGTCGCTTTGCGTGCCAGCCGTTCAGACCAAGACCAGAACATCGCAGCGGGGAGTTCCAGTTTGAGGAGCGCCCCGTTTTTGCCCGCCAGAACCCGCCAGGCTCACCGCAGCAGGGGTGATCGTTCCGGCCGTTGGCTCTTCGCTTTTGGCTTTTGGCCAAAGGCGAGCAACACAGAGCCACGAGCCAGTTCAGTTTACGTTTGTAGGGCGGGCCTGGAAGTGCAGAGGCCGGAGAAGCGCCGGGTCCGTTTTTGCTTTTACTGACCGCTGACTGCCGATCGCTGACCGCTGTTTTTCATGGAGCCACCGGTACACAAGCAGGATGACTTATGACTGATCAGGATTTGGCCCGCCCATCCGGGACAGACACCGTCCCTTCACGCGGGGGCAATGGGCGCGATAGCGACCCGTTGAATCTTGCGCCGCACAGTGTCGAGGCTGAGGAAGCCGTCCTCGGCTCGATCCTGATGAATCCGGAGTCGTTGCACGAGGTCGCGGCGTTCCTCACCCCGGAGGACTTTTTCATCCTGCGCCACGGCTGGATCTTCGAGGCGATCCTGCGCCTGCACGAGCGCAGCGACGCTCTGGATACGCGCACCCTGGCCGAGGAACTGCGCGCCCAGGACCGGCTGGACGACGTGGGCGGCGAGGCCTACCTCAACTACCTGCCGACCACCATGCCGACCGCGTTGCACGCCGAGGTCTACGGCCACATCGTGGAGCGCGCGGCCGTGCGGCGGCGGCTGCTGGGGGCGGCAGGCGAGATCGCCAAGCTGGCCCACGACGAAGAACGCGACATCAACCAGGTCATCGACCAGTCCGAGGCCTCGCTCTTTGCCGTCACCGAGCGCCGCCTGCGCCAGGAATTGGTGCCGATCCGGGTGGCGATCAGCCAGTATTTCGACCGGATCGAGGAACTGCGCGAGTCCGAGGTCGAGGCGCTAGGCGTGCCGACCGGGTTTTACGACCTGGACAAGCTGCTGGGCGGCCTGCAGAAGAGCGACCTCCTGATCGTCGCCGGAAGGCCGGGGATGGGTAAAACCAGTTTCCTGCTCACCCTGGCCCTGAACGCGGCCCGGATCGGGAATGCCCGCGTGGCGATCTTCAGCATGGAAATGAGCAACGAGCAGCTTGTCCAGCGCATGATCGCCACCGAAACCGGGATCAGCTCCCAGAACCTGCGTCTGGGCCAGGTCAGCGACGCGGAGTGGGCGCGCTTCGTGGAAGCCGTCGACTCGATGAGCAAGCTGAACATCTACTTCGACGATTCGCCCGCCGTCAGCGCCATGCAGCTCCGCACCAAGTGCCGCCGCCTGTACCGCGAACACGGCCTGGACCTGATCATCGTCGACTACTTGCAGCTCATGAACGCCGGGACGACCGTCGGACGGGATACCAACCGCGTGCAGGAGATTACCTACATCAGCCGTTCGCTCAAGGAGCTGGCCCGCGAATTGAACGTCCCGCTGCTCTCCGCCGCGCAGCTCAGCCGCGCCGTGGAACAGCGCCAGGACAAGCGCCCGCAGCTCAGCGACCTGCGTGAGTCGGGATCGATCGAGCAGGACTCGGATATCGTGATGTTCCTGTACCGCGACGAGGTCTACAACGAGGCCACGGAGCACCCCGGCGAGGCCGACGTGATCGTCGCCAAGCACCGCAACGGCCCGACCGGGACGGTGACCCTGCTCTTCCGCAAGGAGCTGACCAAGTTCGTCAACCTGCGCCGCCAGAACGTGAACTTGTCCGACATTTAGTGGTACGTGACTGATCCATGACGTTCAAGTTTGAAGGCTTTCCCCCCGGCAAAACGCGGCTCGTCCGCCTCCCGACGCAGTTCTTCACCGACCTGCTGCCGCGCCTGGATGATCCCGACGAACTGAAGCTGATCCTGTTCTGCTTCTGGGCGCTGGAGCAGCGCGAGGGCGCGTACCGCTACCTGCGCCGCGCCGACTTCGAAGCGCCGGAAATGCCTCTCCAGGCCGACCCGGAACGGCTGGCCCTGGCTCTGGCCCGCGCCTGCAAGCACGAAGTCCTGCTGGCCGTGACCGTCCAGAGCGTGACCGGGCTGGAGACGATCTACTTCCTCAACACGGCCAACGGCCGCGCCGCGGCGGCGCTGATCGCCGAGGGGCGTTGGCGGCCCGGCGACGCCGAGCGGCCGGTCGAGCTGTTGCCGGAGCAGCCCAACATCTTCCGGTTGTACGAAGAAAACATCGGCGTGATCACCCCCATGCTCGCGGATGAACTGCGCGACGCCGCGCAGACCTACCCCGCCGCCTGGATCGAGCAGGCGATGCACATCGCCGTCACGCGCAACGCGCGCCACTGGCGCTATGTGTGCGCCATTCTGGAGCGGTGGCACAAGGAAGGCAAAGATGACGGACCAGGAACAGGGAATGGAGCCGCTGGCGCGGATAGTGAAGCGCACCGCAGCCGCTATGTCTCCGGCAAATTCGCCGACATCATCGAAAGCTGACGTGCCCCCCGGCGACGCCGAGTCCGATCCCGACGCCTGCCCGGTGTGCGGCGGTTACGGCGTGATCGGCTACGACGTGCCGCTGGAAGACCCGCGCTTCGGCAAGGCCTACCCCTGCCCGCGCTGCGGGGAGGAAACTCACCGCGCCCAGCGCCGCGATACCCTGGTCCGCCTGAGCAACCTGGACGCCCACCGCGCCCGCACCTTCGACAGCTTCCAGACCGATCTGCCCGGCCTGAGCGAGGCCCAGGCGGCCAGTCTGCGCATTGCCAAGGACCTGGGCCAGCGCTTCGCCGCCCAACCGGAAGGTTGGCTGCTGATTCAGGGCCGCTACGGCTGCGGCAAGACCCACCTGGCCGCCGCCGTCGCCAACGTGTGCGTCGACGCTGGATTGGCGACCCTGTTCATGACCACGCCCGACCTGCTCGACCACCTGCGCAGCACGTTTGGCCCATCCAGCGAGGTCGAGTACGACGAGCTGTTCAACCGGCTGCGCACCGTCCCACTGCTGGTACTGGACGACCTGGGCAGCGAAAGCCCGACCCCCTGGGCGCTGGAAAAGTTGTTCCAGATTATCAACTACCGCTACAACTACCGGCTGCCGACCGTGATCACCACCAACGCCGATCCGGAGCAGATGGATGAGCGCATCCGCAGCCGCCTTTCCGACCGCCACCTGACCCGCGCCGTCAAGATCGACGCGCCGGATTACCGCCGGGCGGGCTTCGAGCAGGTGGAGGATGGCCTGAGCAACCTCAACCTGTACGCCGACCAGACCTTCGAGACGTGGAGCCACCGCCCGGAGTTGCCCACCCAGAAGGATCGGGACAACCTGCGCCGCGTGTTCGAGCGAGTGCGCCTGTATGCCGAAGCGCCCAACGGCTGGCTGGTGCTGACCGGCACCTTCGGCTGCGGCAAGACCCACCTGGCGGCGGCCATCGCCAACACCCGCCAGCTTCAGGGCGAGCCGGTCATGTTCGTCACCGCGCCCGACCTGCTCGATCACCTGCGCGCCACCTTCAGCCCAGACAGCGCGGTCAGTTACGACCGGCTGTTCAACGACGTGCGCAACGTGCCGCTGCTGATCATCGACGACCTGGGCGTGGAGAACGCCTCCCCCTGGGCGCGCGAGAAGCTGTTCCAGATCATCGACCACCGCTACCGGGCCAAACTGGCGACCGTGTTCACCATGTCCAAGACTCTAGACGAGATCGACGCCCGGCTGGCCAGCCGGATGGGCGACCCGGCGCGCAGCGTCGTGCTGGCGATCACCGCGCCCAGCTACCGGGGTCAGAAGCCTTCCGGCGCGGCCCAGCGGCGCGGGCCGCGCGCGTCTCGTACCGGCAGCTAGAGGCATTTTCGATGGCCCATCGCACCCGCTGGCTGGCGCTGGTTGGCGCGCTGCTGCTCCTCCAATGGGGCACGCGCCTGATCGGGCTGGACAGCCTCCCCCTGCACAATGACGAAGGGCTGCACCTGACACGCGCCGTCGAGGTCTGGAACCTGCATCCCTTCTGGGAGATCAGCGACGGCAAGATCATCAATCACTGGCCGATCGCGCTGCTCTACCCCCAGAACGCGCCAGTATACGCCGGGCGGCTGCCGACCGTGCTGGTCAGCCTGATCGGGCTGGCGGCCGGGCTGGCCCTGGCCCGGCGCTGGTTCGGCGAAGCGGGCGCGCTGCTCGGCGGCTGTTTGTGGATCGCCGCGCCCTAC
>CAZHMJ010000061.1:0-19622 GCA_964533805.1 uncultured Anaerolineae bacterium
CGGCGCGAGGGTGTCGCGGTACCATTGCAGGCTGCCCGCCGCGCTGAGCATCACCCCCATGAAGTGCCAGCGGCCCGGCACCGCATGGCAGAAGGCGTGCAGCCGGCCTTCCGGCTCGATCAAGGCAGATTCGGTCGTGGCGAAAACCACGCCCGACGTCCCCAACGTCAGCGCCACGATCCCCGGCTGGACCGCGCCGACGCCCACGGCCCCTGCGGCCTGGTCGCCACCACCGCCCACCACTGGCGTCCCGACCTTCAGGCCGGTTGCGGCGGCCGCCTCCGCGCTCACCGTACCCGTGATCTCCGGACCTTCATGAGTCGGCGGCAGCCATTCCGCCGGGATGCCCAACGCCTGCAAGACTTCAGGCGACCAGGTGCGCGTCTTGAGATCGAACAGGATCGTGCCCGCGCCGCCCGCGCGATCGGTCGCGTACTCACCGGTCAGGCGGAACCGGATATAGTCCTTGGGCAACAGAATGTGCCGGCAGCGGCTGTAGACGTCTGGCTCGTTCTCCTGCACCCACAGAATTTTGGGCGCGGTAAAACCGGTCAGGGCATCATTGCCGGTGATCTGGATCAGGCGCTGTTTGCCCAGCCGGGCGCGGATCGTGTCACACTGCGCTGCGGTACGCTGGTCGTTCCACAGAATCGCCGGCCGCAGCACGTCACCCTGCGCGTCCAGCATCACCAGCCCATGCATCTGGCCCGTCAGCCCGATCGCAGCCACATCTTCGCCGCTCGCCCCGGCCTGGGCCAGCGCCTGCTGGATGCTGTTGACCATCCCGGCCCACCAGTCGGTCGGGTTCTGCTCCGACCACAGCGGTCGCGGCGTGGAAAGCGTCAGCGCCGTTGAGGCGCTGACGACAACCTGTCCTGCCGGATCGATCAGCAACGCCTTAGCGCCTGTTGTCGAAACATCCAATCCGAGAAGCAGTTTTTGAGTCATGCGTGCCACCCCCGCGGTGATCTCTGACGGCGGGGCCACCCGATCGCGCGGATGGCCCCACCCACTAGCGAATTGCCAGCCCTGTAAAGTTACCGAACGCCCAGCAGCAGCTCGATGGTCAACTGGTCGAGCCGTTCATACGGCAGGCCGCGCTCGCCAAGCGCGACCCGATCGAACGTCATCCCCTTCAAACGATCCGCTTTCTGGCGGCTGTATCCCCCCGCCAGGAAGCCCAGCGTCTCATCCTGAGCCGTGATCTCGGCCAGGAGCGCCTGGATTTCCGAATCCTGGTTGAACCGCGCGGCCTTCTCCTTGAGGATCAGGTAGGTCCGCATACAACCGCGCGCGAACGCCTTGACATCCTCGTAGTCGCCCGTACGATAGGCATGCGCATCGAAATGACGGCTGCCCTGATAACCCACGTCCTCCAGGAATTTCACCAGAAAGAACGCCTGCTTGATCATCTCCGCGCCAAAGCGGAAATCCTGGTCATACCGGCCGAATTTCTGGTCGTTCAGATCGATGTGGAACAACTTGCCTGCGTCCCAGGCCTGGGCAACCGCGTGCATGAAATTCAGCCCGGCCATATGCTCGTGCGCGACTTCCGGATTGACCCCGACCATCTCCGGGTGATCGAGTGTGGCGATAAAGCCCAGCATGGCCCCAACGGTCGGCAGATAGATATCGCTGCGCGGCTCGTTGGGCTTGGGCTCCAGGGCAAACTTCATGCCATACCCATTGTCGTTCACGTATTCACACAGGAAGTTGAGCGCATCGCGGAAGCGTTTTCCAGCGTCCAGCGGGTTCTTGCTCGCGTCGCTTTCGGTGCCTTCACGCCCGCCCCAGAAGACGTAGACCTTAGCCCCAAACTCCGCGCCCAGATCGATGGCCTGCATTGTTTTTTGGAGGGCGTAGGCCCGCACCTGAGCATCGTTGGATGTGAACGCCCCATCCTTGAATGCCGGATCGGCGAACAGATTCGTGGTCGCCATGGGGACCACCAGGCCGGTTTCCGCAAGGGCCTGCTTGAACTCCTTCACGATCTGGTTGCGCTCGGCGGGTGTCGCATCGATCGGGACCAGGTCGTTATCGTGGAAGTTCACGCCGTAAGCGCCCACGTCGGCCAGGAGATGCACCAGTTGCACGGGCGAGAGCTTCTTGCGGACCGGCTCGCCAAACGGGTCGCGTCCTGTGCTGCCAACCGTCCAGAGTCCGAAAGTGAACCGGTGTTCCGGCAAGGGTTGATAGTGATCTGTCATTGAACAGCCTCTCCTTCGCTGGGGACAATCGCACATTATCGTGTTGGCCACACGGGTTCCGCATGGGAGACACATCCCACAAAATTAGTTTATATTCTCATCGAACTGGAAGCAAGTATCATTTCTCCCTGGATAGCCTCAAAATGCACACCATCCACCGAAACAGAGCCATTTCAGCGTCGAAAAAGACAAAAAACCGGGGAAGAAGCTGGCTGAAAAGGTCGCAGAAACCTCGTCTTCGAGCAACTTGACAGTGATCGCGGCCACCTGTAGACTGGTTAGTTGAGATTCTACTCAAAATCCTCGGGGACTCTTATGGCTATTCGCGCCTCAGTCGACCACGCGGCCATGTACCGGATGAATATGGCGCTCATCCTCAACCGGCTGCGCCGGCATGCCCCTATCTCGCGCGCCGGCCTGGCGACTGTCACCGGCCTCAACAAAGCGACCATCTCCACGATGGTGCGCACCTTGTTGGAACACCGGCTGCTGCACGAGATTGGCGTGAATACACCCACTTCAGAGGTCGGACGCCCCGGCATCAACCTGGAACTAAATCCTGACGCCGGGTATCTCATCGGTCTGGAAATCGGCGTCGGTTTCATCTCGCTCATCGTTACGGATTTCGCCACGCGGATCGTCGCGCGCCGCTACGAAAGCACGGTTGACCTCGATACTTCAGCCGCGATCCTGGACCGCACGCTGGCCCTGCTGCGGGACGCCCTCCAGCAGTACCGGCAGCCGGATCGCCCCATCTTCGGGATTGGCGTCGGTGTGCCCGGCCTCGTCGACACAACCACCGGCACCCTGTTGTTTGCCCCGAACCTGGGCTGGGAAAACGTGGACCTCTACGCTCTACTCACCCGCGAATTCCCGGTGCCAGTCCACGTGGCCAATGAAGCCAACATGGCAGCCTTCGGCGAAAGTTACTTCGGCGACGAGCAGGAGAGCAGCTTTTTGCTGTATGTCAGCACCGGAGTCGGCCTGGGCGGCGGGATCGTCGTGGACGGCCAGCTTCTCTCCGGAGCCACCGGATTCGCGGGCGAATTCGGCCATATGACCGTCGTCCCTGATGGGCTGCCCTGCAACTGTGGTAACGCCGGCTGTTGGGAGACAGTCGCCACCCAGCAAGCCGTGTTCCGATCCATCCAGGCCGCGGCCAGGGCCGGTCGCAAGACCGTCCTGACCGGCATCGTCTCCGGCGACTGGAAACGACTCACTATCCCGGCGGTGGTCAGCGCGGCCCAGGATGGTGACGCCGTCGCCAGGGAAGCACTCGAGGAAACTGCCCACTGGCTGGGCATCGGCATCGCCAACCTGGTCAACGTCATCAACCCGCGCCACGTGATCCTGGGCGGCCCGCTCAGCCAGGCGCATGCCTTCCTGCTCCCGGTCATCCGCGCGACCGCGGCGCGCCATGCGCTGCGCTGGGCCATGTCCGGCGTCACCATCGGAGTCGCCGCGCACGCCGCGGATGGCGCAGCCATGGGCGGAATCGCAACCATTCACAGCATGGTCCTCAACGACCCACAACCCTGGCTCTAGACTCCTTTTCTTCCCAGAGCTTCCCACGCGGTATACTCCATCGCAAGCGCGCCCGGTCGTCGCTGCCCGTCCGCCTGCACGCACATCACCCGGAGGAACCCATGAGCCGCCTGGTCGCTCTCACCTGTGAAGCCCTCGCCCGGAGCATTTACGCCGCCGCCGCGCGCAGCCCGCATACGGTCACCGTGCGCCTGTTCAAACAGGGCTTGCACGACCGGCCGCGTAACCTGAGGAGCGTCCTCCAGACCGAGATCGACGCGATCGCGCCAGGCGATTCGGACGCGATCCTGCTCGTCTATGGTATCTGCGGCACGTCGACCATTGGCCTGCGCGCCCCAGCGCACACACCCCTGGTCATCCCCCGCGCCCACGACTGCATCACCCTCTATCTCGGCTCCAGGCAGCGCTATCAAGAGGAGTTCGACCGGCACCCCGGCACCTACTGGTACAGCGTGGATTACATGGAACGGGCTGCGGAAGGCTCCAACACGGCGCTCGGCGCGGCCGGCCTGGAAGACCAGGAAGCGAAGTACGATGAATACGTACAGAAGTACGGCAAGGACAACGCCGACATGCTGCTGGAGGAAATGCGCCGCTGGTCCCAGCACTACACGCGCGCGGCGTTCATCGACACTGGTCTGGGGGAGAACCAGCGCTACGAAGACATGGCCCGCAACAAGGCCGCCGAGTCAGGCTGGGTTTTCGAGCGCAAAGAGGGGGACCGGCGCCTGTTGGACATGCTCATCGCTGGTGACTGGCGCGAGGATGAATTCCTGGTCGTGCCGCCCGGGTACATCACCCAGCAGGACTACGCCAACGGCCTGATCAGCGCCGTTCCACCTGGGGTGTAGCTCAACCCCACAGACTACAACCGGAATCGCTCCCAACGCAGCCTGCCCATAAACAGACGCCTGTACAACACGCGCGGGCGTGCTATGATTGCGCGGTTCGTCCAAACAACAGGAGAACCGATTTGAGCAACCACAGGCCGTGGTGGGAAAACGCCGTCATCTATCAGGTTTATCCACGCAGCTTTGCCGACAGCAATGGGGACGGCATCGGCGATTTGCCTGGCATCACCGGCCGGCTGGATTACCTGGCCGATCTGGGGATCGACGCTATCTGGCTTTCGCCGCACTACCCCTCCCCCCAGTTCGACTGCGGCTACGACATCTCAGACTACACCGCCGTCGCGCCTGAATACGGCACCCTGGAGGACTTCCAGCATCTGCTCGATGAAGCGCACCGCCGCCAGATCAGAGTAATCCTGGACCTGGTTCTCAACCACACCTCCGACCAGCACCCCTGGTTTCAGGCGTCCCGTTCCAGCCGGGAGCATCCCCACCGTGACTGGTACATCTGGCGGGATGGGCGCGGCCCCGACCAGCCGCCCAACGACTGGCGCTCGATCTTCGGCGGCTCCGCCTGGACTCTGGACCCGGCCACGGGCCAGTATTACTATCACTTCTTCTTCGACCGCCAGCCCGACCTGAACTGGCGCAATCCCGAAGTCAAGGCGGCCATGTTCGACGCCGTGCGTTTCTGGCTCGACCGGGGGGTGGATGGCTTCCGCCTGGACGCCATTCCGCACCTCTACGAAGCCGCCCATTATCGCGATCAGGGCGTCGAGTTTTCCTGGCCAGAGGTAGACTACAGCCTGCGCACCAGCCGCGATCCGAAGGAGCGCGCCCGGCTGTACCGGATGTCTGGCCGGATATTCCGCTACCAATCCAACCAGCCTGAAACGCACGCCCTCTTACAGGAACTGCGCCAGGTTGTCGATACCTATGGTGACCGGCTCTTGATCGGTGAGACGACAGACACGCGCTACCACGGGAACGGCCGGGATGAGCTGCACATGGTCTTCAACTTCCCCCTGACGCGCAGCAGCCAGATGTCCCCCGCGGCGATCCGCGCCAACCAGCGCGCGCGATTGGCGGCCCTTCCGCCCGGCGCGTGGCCCTGCAACACCAACGGCAACCACGACACCCCGCGGATCAAAAGCGTGCTGTGCAGCGGGCAATATGACGAGGAGCGGACGCGCCTGGCTGCCGCCCTGCTCCTGACCCTGCGCGGAACGCCTGTGCTCTACTATGGGGAAGAAATCGGGATGACCAACCGGGCGCTGGATGATATCACACAGCTTCGGGACAGGGTCGCCGTCTGGATGCATGACTATGCCCGCAACGAACTGGGCATGTCCCCGGCGGAGGCCCTGACTTACGCGACCGATGCCACCCGCGACCGCTGCCGGACGCCCATGCAGTGGGAACCGGCTCCCAATGGGGGATTCTGTCCGCCGGAAAGCACCCCCTGGTTGCCGCTCAGCGCCAACGTGGCCACAGGAATCACGGTCGCCGATCAGTCCGGCGATACGGACTCGCTGCTGGGCTTCTACCGGCGGTTGCTCGCGCTGCGCCGTCAGACTCCGGCCCTTCAGATCGGCGACTACCACGCCCTGGCACCGGATGCGCGCACCTGCCTGGCCTTCCTGCGATCCGATCAGTCCAGCGGCCAGACCATCCTGGTCGCGTTCAACTTCTCTCCTCGACCGAAACAACTCGCACTCGACCTGGCTCAAACCACCACCGGCCGGTTACTGCTCTCCACAGAACAGGATCGCCAACCGGAAGTCCGCCCGGCCGATCTCGTACTCAGGCCATTCGAGGTGCTGATTCTGGAGCTCACCTCAGCAAATGAGTGAGTCTCCCCGATAAAAAGACGTCCCCCGGTTGTTCACCGGGGGTCGTTGCTAACCGCGAACTCAGGTGCCCTCCGCTAAAACACCTGCGCTCACAGGTTGAGCACTGGGGAAACTGAACGTCAGCCGTGGCGACATTCAGAGTTCATGTACCCAAAAACTATGCGAATTCTGGCCGCGTGTCATGTATCTAATGGTTGATTCGAGAGGTTTACAGGGGGTTTATCTGCCACAAAGAGCGTCTCAGGGCTGCTTGTCGCCGCCCACCGGCTCCGAGATGCCATACAGACTGCGTTCCCCCGGGGTCAACTCCCGCACGTAGCGATTGGCGTACAGCCAGGTCACCAGGTCGGCCAGGGAATCGGAGATCGCCCAACGCTGGAGCAGGCCGTCCACGGTCAGGGAAAGCGCCGATAGTCCATCGGCGGCGAACTCGACCTGCACGATCGGAGCACCCGATCCGGCATAACGTCGCAAGGGCTGTCCGGACGCGACATCCCACAGGATCAGAGTCCCATCCGCCGAAGCAGACAGCATCCGGGTACCCCCTGGGCCGAAATCGACGTCCAGCACACTGTCCGTGTGCCCGGCGAAACGGCGAATACGCTCGCCGGTAGCTGCATCCCACAACGTGAGAGTCGCGTCGCTGGCCGCGCTGAGGATCTGCCCCCCATCCGGGCTGAAGATGACCGCTCCAAGCCCTCCCGGCCCGGCGTCTTCACTCTCCAGCCGCTGGCTCACTTGCCCAAGCTGAGCGTCAAACACCACGAGCGCATTGGTCCCTCCCGCCAGCAGCCACATCCCATTCGGGCTGACGGCCAGACGGCGTAATTCCGCTTCGTCGCTGACCCAACGCAATACTTCCTGCCCCGCGTCGACGTTCCAGCGCACCAGGACATTCCTGATCGTCCGGGAAACCTGGGCTCCACCCGAAACCGCATAGGCAAACCGCCCGTCTGGGCTGAAAGTGATCCCACGCACAGGCCCCGCCTGAGCATCCAGCCGGTCGGTCACCGCGCCGGTGGCTGGATCCCAGACCAGGATCAGCCCGTCTTCGTCGCCAGAAAGCACCCGTGTCCCATCTGGACTGACCGCCAGCGCGTTGACCTGGCTGGCATGCCCGGTCAAACACACTGCCGGAATGTCTTGCTCCAGGTCGAGCCAGTACAACGAGCATACGCCCGCATCACCCGTGCCATCCTGGACAGCAAGGAACACGACTCGCCCATCCAGCGCGATCGCGCCATCGACCAGCCGGGCCGGGACCACGTCCTCCCAGGCGGCAAGCTCTGCCCCATGCCGCAAGTCCCAGCGCCGCACGCTGCCATCGCTAGAGGCAGACAGCGCGGTCGCCCCATCTGGGCCAAACGCCAGCCCGTTGACATTCTGATTGTGCCCGACCAGCCTCAGACGTTCCTCCCCCGTCGCCACATCCCACACCTGGACGAGCCCCAACGCAGAGCCAGTCATCGCGCTGCGCCCATCCGGACTGATCGCCATCGACCAGCGCGCCGTCCTGTCACCACTCAGGCAGGCCATCGTCCGCACCACCTGTCCGGTTGCGATATCCCAGACCTGGATACACCCGCCGAAGATTCCAACGCCCTGGCGTCCATCCGGACTAAAAGCCACGCTGGTCACGAACGTGCCGCCATGCACCTGGTAGACTTCCAGCCCGGTCTCCAGGTCCAGCAGCCGGACCGTGGCGTCTTCAGACCCGGACAGCCCATACCTCCCATCCGGACTGATCGCCACGCTGTAGATGATATGTTCGTGGCCATTGATACGCCGGATCGGCTGACCACTGGCCAGATTCCACAGGATCAAGGTCCGGTCGAGAGAGCCTGAGAGCGCCGTCCGGCCATCCCGCCCAAACGCGGCCGCTGTCACCACATCCTCATGGCCAGTCAGGCGATGGACAATCGCCCCGTTGTCGAGATTCCACAGAATCAGTGTGCCATCCTGCGAGCTAGACAAGGCCTGGCGGCCGTCCGGGCTGAAACTGACACTGGTCACCACGCCGGTGTGCCCTCGCAGCCGAATCTGGCGGCTGGTCTCAAGATCGACCAGCATGATGCTGTTATCCATCAAGGCCAGCAGCGCCTGTCGACCATCTGCGCTGAAGGCGGTCTCCCAGGTAAACCGATCCTCATTGGGCTCAAGCAGAAGCGGTCGCGCGCCGGGCGCATAGGCTGCCTCCGATAGGACGAGGGATGCTTCCGGAGGCGGGTTTTCGATCTCGACCGCCGCCAACGCCAGCGCAATCGCCAGCTCGGTATTCCGGGCGTCGAGTGCCAACCGCGCGTCCGCCGCCAGTCCCAGGCTCCGGCTGATCTCAGCCTCCCGCCGGGCGCGCGCCTCGCTCAGCCCGCTCGCCAGCAGCGCCTCCTGCTCGCTGTCCAGGGCGCTCTGCGCGACCTGAATCCGGTTGAGCGCCACCGCCGCCAGGACAATCGACGGCACCAGCGCGGCGATCAGCAGACCAACTGCCAGACGAAACCGGCGCCGCGAGCGTTTGTCCTCGGCAGTTCGCCGGACGAGTTGCGCATTACGGAGGGCGCTCTGACGCTCGCGCTCCTGGATGCTGGCCTGGAGATAGGCCCGCTGAGCCGGAGCCAGGGCCAGGGAGGTGGTCTCCCTCCAGGTTTCGAACTGCACCAGGCGCGTGCCGTGGAGCAGGTAACTGGGATCGTGACCAGCCTGTTCCCATTCAGCCGCGGCCTGACCAAGCTGCCGTCGTATGCGAAGATCGTCGCGGCTGGCCTCGATCCAGTCACGAAGCCGGGCCCAATCCCGCAGCAGCGCCTCGTGAGCGACCTCGACCACGGGGCCTTGCGTCCCAGGGTCGTAATCGAACGTCAGCAGCCTGTACTTGGCGAACATCCGGCCGATCCGGCGCGCCAGTTCTTCATCGCCAGCCGCCTGGATCATCTCGTCCCAAGGAACGCGCCGCCGGGCGTCCTGGCTGGTCTCGCCCAGCGCCACCAGGTTCAAAAACATCTGCCGGGCCGCGATCTGCCCGTCTGCTGACAGTTCCCCATACAGCGTGTCCGCCCGGCGGGCCAGCGCGCCCAGCACACCGCCACTGGCCCGGTAAAGGCTCAGGGTCAGTTGCCCATGGTTTTGCTGTTCGAAAAGCTCGGTGAGTGCGTATTGAAGCAAGGGGAGCGAGCCAGGCTCACGCGCCAGGTCCAGCAGAATGGTCGACACCAACCCACTCTCAGCCGTGATCCCGGCCCTTTCCAGCGGCCCAACGATCGCTCGCTCCAGTTCCCTGGGCGACATCGGCACGACCACCTCGTGGCGGCGCTGCAAGAGATCGCCAAATCCCTCGTAGACAAACGGCCGGTCGTAATAATCGGAACGCAGGGTGATGATCAGGCGCAGCCGGCTGTGGGAATCGAGCACCGCGCTGAGGAGACTCTTCAGGAACAGATCGCGCGCCGAGTCGTTCTCGACCTGGGTGAATACTTCCTCGAACTGGTCGATCACCAGCAGAAGCTCGACAGCCGGGTCGTCCGGCAGCACACGCCACAGCGCCCGCGCCAGACCACGCTCATCCTGCCTGAGATGGTCAAGGTGTCCCGGTTGAATGTCCGGGATGCCGCGCAGCAACGCCGCCTCCAGCTCATCGAACGGGTGGCTGCCCGGCATCATGTCCACGATCAGCCAGCGGCTGGCCCCTGGA
The DNA here is from genome assembly GCA_964533805.1 of uncultured Anaerolineae bacterium. Lineage (GTDB taxonomy): Bacteria > Chloroflexota > Anaerolineae > Aggregatilineales > Ch27 > JARKOQ01. The sequence continues at coordinate 10,142 of CAZHMJ010000061.1, forward strand.
ATGGCCTCCCGCCGCAGGGCCGGGATCAGCCCCGCGTTGACCAGGCTGGATTTGCCACTCCCACTGGCGCCAATCACCGCCAGAAAACGCGCCTGCTGGTCCGGCTCCCGCAGCCGGACCAGCAACCGTTCCACCAGCGCCTCTCGCCCGAAAAAATCTGGAGCGCCCTGTTCCTGAAAAGCACGCAATCCTTTGAATGGGTTGGGAGAGACCTGCGCAGACAGTACGGTGCCGGCCCAGGGGCCGACCACGGAATCGAGCAGCCCCATCTCGCGAGCGCGAGCCACGGCCTGCGTCCGGTTGCTGGACTCGAGTTTGCCACAGATATTGTGGATGTGGGTCTTGACCGTTCCCAGGGCGAGCACCAGCTCACGGGCGATTTCCCGGTTGGAGTATCCGGCCGCCACGTAGGCAAGAACCTCGGTCTCGCGCTCGCTCAGCAGGCTGTTCCGACCCTCACCACGTCCATCACGCGCATCGCGCGGGGCCGTCGGCAGGTTCATGCGTATCCTCGTCTGTCCCGCGCCGCCTCCAGGCATTGGGTGATCTGGACGCGGGACCAGCGTCTACGACGGTTTTCGATGCACGTCCATCTTACCCCAAAGCAGCCTTTGCCAGCCACCACGCGCGCCGCACGTCCTGCCACCAACCCAGGCGGGCACATCCATTCGGCAGCCATGGCAGACATACCGGTAAGACCGGATGCGATCCGCCCGACATGGGGTGCTTGCCGACAATCAACATCCAGACCGCCTTCACCCAGGGGACGCTCATCCCCCGCTGCCCCACCGGACCTCGAAGGGGATCGCCTGCCCGGCCGAAAACCGCAGGCGCAGCAGCACTTCACCCGACAAGCCACGCTCGATCGCAAGACTCCGCCCATCCAGGCAGGCCGTGAGCCCGTCTGCGCTGGCAGGCACGTGCACGTGCAGCACCCGGTCGCCATCCACGACCGGCCGGTACTCCCCGGCGATACGGTCCGGCTCCACTTCCAGGCGCAGCAGAGGCATGTCGAGCACGAACGTTTCAGGCGGCGCTTGAGGCGCAAGAATCAACCCGTCCGCCACAGGCCGGATTCCACACACCCGCAACAACCCCAGGAGGGCCATCGCATGCGGGTTCGCGTTACCAACCGGGAAATCGGTCATCGGCGTGATCGCGCTGGCCCAGGTGCCGCCGGGATTGGGCATCTGCTTGCCATTGAACCCGTCCGGCCCCGACCAGATGCCCGTCCACACAGTCGGGAAAGCCTCGGCGTGAGCCGCAAAGGTCTGCTTCTTCAGGGAAGCCCAGGCCAGATCGGGCCGGTACAGACTGTAGGCCCAGGTCAAAAGCTGCCCGATCGCCGGCCAGACCATCCCTTTTTCACGCAGCGTCGCGCCGATGGGCGACGGCTCGTCCAGCCGCTCGAAGATAGCGGCAATCAAATCCGCATGGACGCCCTGCGCCTCCGCCAGCCCGCTGATCAACGCCCACGGCTGCGCTTCCAGGTTGATGCTGTCCCGGTCGATCACCACCGCACGGTTGGCCCGGTCACGCAACACGGCCCGCACGTACCAACGCCCCGTCCAGAATTTCTCGACCGCTTTGCGCAGGTCAGGCAGCGACATGCGTATCCGCTCGGCCAGCAGCCCGGCGACCGGCTCCAGAAGATCGGCAATCAAGGGCAGCACGTAGAGCGCCATCTGGGAATTCGGGATCGACTCGCCGTACCGCCTGGAGTTCTCAAAGTTCACGCCGAAGGGGCCATCGCGCAGGGCGGTTTCACAGACGATCGAATCCGACCAGTCTCCATCGCCGATGCGGAGCAACCCGTGCTCGGCGAAACCTAGATCAGTCAACAGGTGGCGGACACTCAGCCGGACGTGATCGAGCACCGTGCAGCCTTCCAGATCCACCGGATTCTTGTCGCGGGGATAGAAGGGGATACTTGTACTCAGAAACGCCAGATCGCCGGTCGCCGCCAGGTACTCCCCCAGCCCCAGCAGGAAGAACAGGTCCAGGTCCGAAGGGTGGGTATGGATCGTGGCGCCATCCTGAGCACCGAATCCCACAAAGGCATACGGCATCGCCCCGGTCTCGGCCGACATCAGGCTCATCAACAGGCGCAGATTGTCGCGGGCCAGCTCCGGGCGGAGATAGGTCAGCGGCAGGCTGAACAGCGCCTGGTCACGCGGCGCGCCGTCCGCGCCGTGCAGGTAGAGGTAGGCCGACCCTTGGGGCGTGACGTGGCAGGCCGAATAGGCATTGTACGTGGTCACCGCCAACAGGCTGTAAGCATGCCAGGCCATCTCGCGCTGGAGGGCATATTCGCCCGGTGCCTGAAAATAGGCCAGGGACTCGCGCCATTTCTCCTGGGCTTTGGCCGAAAGCTCACCTGCCCGGTAGCGCTGAAAACAGCCGTCATCCGATGGCCGTATCGCGCCATACGCAAACCGCAGGCGGACCGACTCACCAGCCGCCAGTTCCAGGTCATGGCGCAGTACCAGACAGTAGGGCATCGCCGCCGTGGAAGGCGCGCCCACCTCACCGGCCCGCCGCTGCCTCACCGCCTCCGGCTGGGCGGGGCCACCGCTCCCAAAAAATGCCACGCGATCCGTGTAACAGTCGATTGCCGGGCTGCCCAACGATGCCAGCGCGACATCGGCCGGATACCAGTCAACCAGGGCGATCGCTTCCGGTCCGGGCGCGCCGGTTGGCGGCTGCTGGTGAAAGCGCAGCACCTGGTCGTCCGGATTCCAATCAATGAAGGGCGTAAACTGCGCATTGATCGCCTGGCGCGCGCTGTCGCCATAGGGCGCGAAGTAACCCGTGCGAAACCACTGGAGCCGGAGTTGGTGAACGTTGGCATCCCAATATTCGTAGTGACGCAGTCGAACCGGAATCGCCCGCAGATTCCGGATTTCAACGTCCGCCAGTACCAGGGGATCATCTCCGTAAGGGGCGTGTACCCGCCGTCTCACGCGAAGCTCGCGATAGGTCGTGACCGTCTCGAAATAGCCCAGCCCGAAGACGCGCTCAACCCTGGCTTCCTCCGGCCGGTAACGAAATGCGGTGGCCCAGACCTGCTCACCGTCATCCACATAACTGAAGCCGCCGCCATAGGCGTTCAGCGCCGAGCGCTGATCACGCGGCAATTCGTGTACCGAGGGCTGGGGTTGGACCGGTCTCGCCCCACGCGGAAGGATCGCGGCTTGTCGTACCGTACGCCGCCAGATCAACCACTGGAGGATTCTGCTGTACAGCCGGACAACCCAGCGGACCAGACGCAGCAGCACGGGCAGGCTGGCTTCCTGAGGCGGAATCCAGTTCAGCCAAACGCCACCCCGATCCCCAAGATAGACCTGGATCGTGCCATCGTTCGAGGCCAGCGCGTTCACCCGGTCGTTACCGAACAGATGCCAGTGATCGCGCCGGTCGAGTCCTTCGGAGTTCGGATAGGCTGCCCGCCTATCCCGATACTGGTCAAGCTCGTACCGGTAAGCCGGCAACCCGTCGCCATCCAGAATCCAGCGGCCAAACACGCCGCTGCCGGACTCGTCCGCCACGAACTGGCGCGCATCCGGCCAGGAGGAAGCCACGGGCATAGGTCCGGTGGCTTGCGGAGAAGCCCTGAGGCGCAAAAAATCGCGAAGCCAGTCGACCAGTCGCATGCGGAGTCCTGTCCGTCATTTCGCCGCGCGCTGGTAAGTATCATCGGGGAGCGTGCTGAGGGCAAGTCAGGCAAAACATAGCGACGTCTGCAAAATAAAAAAGGCCTTGTTTACGCAAGACCTTTTTTACTCGTTTAGTCGGGGTGCCCGGATTTGAACCGGGGACCTCTTGCACCCCATGCAAGCACGCTAGCCAAACTGCGCCACACCCCGAACAACACAGGTGATTATACCACCGTCACCGGGCTGGTCAAGGCTGACTTGCCGCGTGGCACACGCCCCGCGAGCCAGCCCGACTATGAACCGGAAGCCAACCCAAGCTCGAACACCGTCGGATCGCTGGGCGTGCGATCGGCATAGTCGAGGATCTCGACCTGAGCGCCTTCCGCAGTGCGCAGACCGGTCAGCCACTCATTGAAGGCGTCGTCGCGCTTGCTCTCAAGCTGCTCATCGCTGAGTTCGCGCACTTCGCGCGCATGCACCTGGATGATGTGATAGCCATATTGCGACTGCACCGGCCCCACGATCGCCCCGATCTCGGCATTGAAGACCGCGTCTTCGAATTCCGCGATGTACTGGCCGCGACCAGCCCAACCCAGCTCACCCCCGCTGCTCGCGGAACCGGTGTCAATCGACGCGGAACGCGCCAGTTCGGCGAAGGGTTCACCCTCAGCCAGGGCCGTCATGATGTCCTGGGCTTCCTCTTCGGTCGCGACAAGAATATGGCGAACGTTCACCTGCTCTTCTTCGGGCGGAATGTCCCTGGTGATTTCTTCCCGCAGGAGTTCCCGAAGCGCCTGGCGCTCAAACACGGCACGCACCTGGTCCTGGCTCAGGCCAGAGATGGTCGCGCCTTCAGCGACATAACTGGCGACATAATCATTGTAACGCTGCGCCAACTCTTCCCCGGTCAGGGTCGGCTGGGGAGTCACGGTCGGCAGTGGTGTATATTCCGGGGTTGGGCTGAACTCCGGGGTCGGAGTCGTGGTCGGCACCGGCGAAGGTGTCGGCGAAACAATCGGCGTCCGGCTCGGCGACGGCTCGACCGTCGGCGTCACGGTCCCGGCATTAGGATCGTACCCAAAGTACTCCTGAATCCGGGCCTCGACCGCGGCCGCGTCGACGCTCAGGCCGCGCGCCTCAGCTTCGTTACGCAGCAGGACATCGTCGATCATCTGGTTGACCACCTGATCGCCGACAAGGTATTCCTGCCCCGGTTGCAGCATGACGTACTGCTCGTAAAACGGGCTGTCCTGGCTGGTCAACGCCTCGGCCCCATACAGCGCGGCAACGTTGCCAAGCTGGCGCCCCATCTGCCAGCGGGTCAGCCGTACCTGCGCCTGGAAATCAGCCGTCCGGATCGATTCGCCGTTCACCACAGCGACCGCCTGATTAGGATAGATCAGCCCCTCAAACACCAACCCGGCCAGGAGGATGAGAATGACCACCGCCAGAGCCGCCCCAATCCCCAACAACACCCAGCGCTGAGCACGGGCTTCCCGCTCTGCGCGAGAGAGATAGGAGCGTTCATCCTTTTCATCCGTCATGATGCGCCGGGTAGGCACGCCCGTGGTGGCTTTTTTGGCCATACGGTTTCTCTTCTCCTATGGATGACTGCCTGAAAAACATGCCGTTTCCAACTAAGCGACAAGCAGAGAGCGCCACTTGCGCAGCGCACTCTGCCTTTCGCCAGTTATGGTCTCTAAATCCGAGGCCAGATACCCACCTTTAGGCTCTGCTTTCCTGCGCGTGCAAGCCAGTGTAAGGCAGACGCGCCAGGTGCCGGGCGCGCTTGACCGCCACGGCCAGGCTGCGCTGGTGCTTGGCACACACGTTGGTCTGCCGGCGCGGGCGAATCTTGCCCTCTTCATTGATGAAGCGGCGCAGCAAATCCGCGTCCTTGTAATCGACGCGGTCGGTCTTGTCGACGCAGAACGGGCAGACACGCCGCCGCCCGCCCCCATGGCGCATCGGGCGCCCTCGACCACCGGAGCGGCCGGCGGTTCTGGCACCACCCTCTTCCGCTCCGTCCATCAGATCATCATAGTCGCTCATGGTCTTCCTTGGTTTTCCTGGTTTACAGCCTGTACCGGCAGGCGACTCGTGGTCACGAGAACCGCTGGCCTAGAAGGCATAGTCCTCTTCATCTTCCGACGAATCGGTTGGGTCATACTGGTTGAACTCAGTCGCACGGCGATCGCCAAGGAGAATCATCTCGTTGGCAACCAGTTCGGTCCGGTAATGCTTCTTGCCTGTCTCGTCCTCCCACCCCCGCGTCTGAAGCCGGCCTTCGATGTAAACCTGTTGGCCCTTGTTGAGATGCGACTTACAGATCTCCGCCAGGGCACCCCAGGCCACCACATTGAACCACTCGACTTCTTCTCGACGCTCGCCCTCAGCCGACGTCCAACTGCGACTGGTCGCCACGCTGAAGCTGGTGACAGGTCGTCCACTCGGCGTGAAACGCATCTCCGGATCACGCCCCAGGACGCCGATGATCATGACTTTGTTCAGACCCCGACCCATTCCGACCACTCCTCTAACCGGTAAGTCACGTCGATCGATCAGTGTCTTGTATGAATCAAGCGGAGCCTAATTCTCGTCCAGCCGGACCATCAAGTAACGCAGAATCGCGTCACTAAGCTTGAGATTACGCTCGATTTCGGCGATGCTCTCGGGTTTGACCGAGACATCCAGCTTCACGTAGTGTCCCTCGCGCTGATCGCGAATCGGATAGGCCAGCCGGCGGCGGCCCCACTGATCGACGCGCGTCACTTCGTTGCCCCCGCCCGTGATCCAGTTCTGGACCTGCTCGATTGCGGCGTTTACAGCGTCGTCGCTGATGTCAGGGCGTACGATGAAGGTAAGTTCGTAATTGCGCACGCTGAAGTCTTCCTCCTTTCCTCGGGATTATCCCCTGTCAGTCACGGGTGTGCCTGCAAGGAACGGAAAGCCGGTCGCATGTGAGTTATTAGACAACCGGGTGATTTCGCAGGGGTGATAGTACCTTACAACCCCGGCTTTGACAAGGCTCCGTATTCACGTCCACCCACTCAGTTTTGGGCCGGGCACGCGAGCTTGCCAGCCCCACGGGCTGAGTCAGGTTCGCGTATTGCCTCAATCTATACTAGACTTAATGAACATCAATTGTTTTTTCGAGGAGCGAATCGTATGAAGGTTTTTCGTTTGATTCTCCCCATCCTGATCGTTTTGACGCTGACTCTCCCGTACACCGCATCCGCCGAATCCGGAGCGATTGCCACGCTTAACGCCGGATTCACCGCGGCCGAGCGGCAGGCGGCCGATATCAATATTGATCGCTGGCTGGAGAGTCTGATGGCCAGCCCGGCTGGCGTCCCAACCACCAGCGCCGAAGCTCGCCAGCGGCAAGCCCAATGGACGGTGATGATCTACCTCGCTGGCGACAACGATCTGGAAGAATTCGGCGTCGGCGATGTCAACGAGATGGAAGTCATCGGCAGTACGACCGATGTCAACGTGGTCGTGCAAATGGACCGCGCGCCGGGCTATGACTCATCGAACGGCAACTGGACCGATGCCCGTCGCCTGTACATCACGCGCGACCGGAATGCCGACCGGATCAGTTCCGAGGTCGTCGAGACCCTTCGTGAAACGAACACGGGCGATCCGAATGTGCTGGTCGATTTCGCCACCTGGACGATGGACAATTTCCCGGCCGAGCGCTACGCCCTGATCCTGTGGGATCACGGCGGGTCTTGGCTGGGGGTCGCGACAGATGGATCGTCCAGGGACGACGACCTGAGTATGCCTGAGCTAGACCAAGCCCTGGCCCAGATCACCCGAGCCAACGGCAATCGCTCCCTCGATCTGATCGGATTCGACGCCTGCCTCATGGGCGAGTACGAAGTCTACCGGACCGTCGCCCCTTACGCTGAAGTGGCCGTCGCTGCGGAAGAAACGATCCCAGGTTTCGGCTGGGAATATGCAACTCCACTTCAGGCGCTGGCTCGCAATCCAGGCATGGATGCGGAAGATCTGGGCAGCACCATCGTCGACGCATTCGTGGCGTTTTATACGGATGTCGTCACCTACTACGACGCCTTCGATCTGGGCGCGATGCGCCTGTCCGAGGCCAATCAACTCGCCTCAGCCGTCGACTCTTTCGTGGCGTCCGTCCGCGCCAACCCGGGGACGGTGTTGAGCGCCATCGCTGACGCCCGCAACAACACCATGATGTTCGGCGGCTTTGACGATCCACAGTATTTCGACATCTGGTCGGCCGCCGATCTGGCCCAGTTCATGCAGCTTCTCAGCACCTTCACGCGCGAGCGCTCGGTTGCCCAGGCGGCTCGTAGTGTCGTGAGCGCCGTCGAGGAGATGGTCATCCACCACCGGTCCAGTACGTCCCTGGCAGCGGCGACGGGCATGACCATCTACTTCCCGCGCAACCTGAACGCCTACACGCAGTATGGGTTCTCGGATCGCTACGTGGAGGAACGTCCCGGCGGGCGCAGTTCATGGCCGGACTTCCTGGATACCTTCTACGGGACCGCGACCACAACCGTGCCGGAAGCCCCTCAGGTTCGCATCCTGGGCACATTCCCTGAAGTCGCCAGTATCCACCAGCCGGCGACCATCCAGATGGAGATCTCCGGGCGTGATATCGTCGATGTTATTTTTGGCGCGGCCCTGAAGCAGGATGACGGCACCAGCATCCTGATTGAATACCAGCGGCTGGTCTCCCGCACGACAAGCGCCAGCGGCGAAGAAGTCACGGACTGGGCGGACGGCGTGTTCACCCGAACCTTCAACTGGGATACCGAAATACCGGTCATCTCTGATGGAACCGCCGAAACCCCCGCCCTGCTCATCCAAAATCGCAGCAATCCGGGGTCCGCGGTCGTCGACGGCCGCTTCATCCCTCGGTCGGGTGATCCGGTCGATGCCCAGCTGGTCTACGATCTGGCGGCAGGCACGGTCAAGACGGTGTGGGGCGTGCGCGAGACATCCAGTGGCTACGTGCCCTACGAGCTATCCGTCAACACTGGCGACCAGTTCCAGCCCTACTGGCTCTACCTGGATGCCAACAACAACCTTCAGCCTCATCCGGCGGATGTGACCCTGACCTTCGGTGACGAGCCGTTCAGCTACCGCCTGATACCCGCCCCGACTGGAGCCTATACCATCACCATCGTCGCCGAGAATGTCACCGGAGCGACCAGCAGCGACCAGGTCGACATCAACGTCAACAACACCGGCCTGGACGCGACCCGGCGCGGTTTCACCGATCCGGAATTTGGCCTCAGTTTCCTCTACCCCGCCACCTGGATCGAGCCGCGCTTCATCCCAACCGATGAAGGCGGCCGCCTGCTGACCGGCGATCCGGCCACCGGAGTCCTGTTGAGCGTGCTGCCCTATGACGGGGTGCGCTCCGCTCAAGACGTGGCCCAGCAGGTCATCAATAGCTGGAACACCCTGGAAGATGCCCGTCTGGTCGATCAGCAGCAGGTCACGCTGGGCAATTATGACGCCTATGTCGTGGACTATACCTACAAGTTCAATGGCGAAGATCGATCCGGCGTTGTTCTGGCTGTGTACCTGCCTGAACGCCAGCTTGGCTACGGCTTCGACGTCGACTCGCCCACAGGCCAGGTCACGACCGCAACCGAGGCGTTCCAATTGCTGGTCAACTCCGTGAACTTCTTCGATGCCCAGGCCGAGCTTGGCGAGAGCGGCTGGGTGACCGCCACCATCTCTGATGGACAGGCATCCTTCTCGGTGCCATCAGACTGGGAGAAGGATCGCCTGGAGAACTGGACCATCTACACCGCGCCGGGGGATGAAGC
>CAZHMJ010000062.1:0-3499 GCA_964533805.1 uncultured Anaerolineae bacterium
GCGTAAGGGATGATCACGATTAGTGAGAGCAGGATGGCGAAGCTGCTCGCCCTGGCGCTGTAGCGGGAGATTGACTGGCGCGAGATGAACAGGTAGAGCACGGCCAGCGTCACCGCCAGCACCAGAAAGAAGCCAAACCAGTGAATGTACAGGCTGAGCGCGACCACGATGCCGAGCACCGTGAAGGCATTGGTGTGGGGTTTGTCCGGCGAGACGGCGTGCCGGATGTGGAAGGCGTTCACGAAGGCCAGCAGAGTGGCTACCGTCAAACCGGGGAGGAGCGTCTCGCGGATGCTCAGGCGGCTGAGCAGCACCGGCCAGAATCCGACCGCCATCAGCCCCACGGCCAGCAGGGCGGTGCGCTCGTTGTGCAGCCGCCGGGTGAAGGCGTAAACCAGCGCCAGCGCGATCAGGCCGCCCCAGACTCCGGGCAGACGCAGGGTGAGCAGCCCGTCCGCGCTCAGGCTGGTGACCGCCGCCTGGATGATCTGGAACAACGTCTCCTGGCCCTGGCCGCCTGCCTGGCCGAAGACGACCAGGCGACCCATCCGGACTTCCTCGGTGATGTGGAGGGTGTCCAGTTCCGGCTTGCTGAAGCCAGGAGGCAGCGTTTCCAGTTGGGCCAGGCGCAGGACCGCGGCCAGCACAAGCAGGACCGCAACCGGGGCCAAGCGTTGCCAGCGGATCAAGGGCGGACTCCTCGGTTAAGGATGGAGGGCAATGCGTGCCTCAGGTGAATGAACCCCGGTCGGAGCCGGGGGGGATAGTTGGAGATTATAGCGCGGTTGCCACAGCCGTAAAAGCCAGCACGACCAGACCCAGAACCAGACTGAGGGTATTCAACAACCGTTCGCGCCGGGCCAGACGGGTTTCCTCTTCCGGCGGGATGGGCCGCCCGCTGGCGCGGAGGAGCGCCAGGCGTTCCTGGGCCGGGGCCACGCCCCACTGGACGACCGCCCCGGCGATCACCATCCCGATGATCGCCAGGTGCTTGAGCAGGATCGCCCGGCTCCAGTCGTTGTCGAAGACCAGCAGCCCGTCGTAATTGGGATCGGCGCTCATCTGGAACATCCCGGTCACGACCAGGACGACCAGGCTGAGGTTGGCCAGGGGGGAGAAGCGCTGGCGGATGGTCTTCAGGAGACGGACCTGAGCCGGTTCGCCGTCCAGGGTCTGGTGGGCGGCGGGCCACACGACCAGCGCCAGCAGGGCCAGCCCGCCGATCCAGACGATGGTGGCGATCAGGTGGAAGAAATAGTTAATCGCGAGGAGCAAGGGGCTCATGCTGGACGCCTCCGGGATCGCGGGCTGGGATGACTTCGTCGCCCATGATTTTTTCCATGTTGGCGAGGTCGATGTAGGCCTGGCGCACGTTGTACCCGCCATCCTTCCAGAAGGTGACCGCCCACCAGAATTCCTCGTTGTCTTCCGTCCAGCCCGGCGCGCCAAGGTAGATCGTGCTCACCAGCCCGACCCAGGGCCGCCAGTGTTCGGCCGCGTAGCGGTATGCGCCGACCAGGTAAGCCGCCTGGGTGGCCTCGTCGACCGCGAACCAGGCGTAATCGGGATGGATGCCGGGGTTGATGTGCCAGCCGAATTCCAGGATCGCCACCTGCCGGTTGGCGTCACCGTTGGCGATCTGGATGCGGCGCATGTCCTCCACGTGGCGGAAGACCATCCAGCGCCGCTGGCCGCTCGCTTCGGCCTCATCGGGCGACATCTCCGGCGGGTTGGCGTAGCCCGGCGCGTGGAGGCCCAGCACGTCGTAGACCTGACTCAGCCCGGCGTCGAACATCTGCTGGAGGTAGCGCTCGTCCGGCACGGCGATGGGCGGCTCGGTTTCGGTCGGGGCCAGCCCGGCGGAGATGACGATCGCGTCCGGGTCGGCGGCTTTGATGGCCCGGTAACACGCGCCGAGCAAGGTCACGTATCCCGCTGCATCCGGGCTGTGCCCGGCCCATTCGCGCTGGAGATTCGGCTCGTTCCAGACCTGGTAAGCCGCGATCCGGCCCCGGTAGCGTTCGGCCAGCGCGCCGCAGTAGGCGGCGTAGGCCTCGACGTCGAAAGGCACGCCGTCGGCCCGGCTGGCCGGGTCAACCACGGCCCAGGCGGGGGGATGATCGACGCGGGCCACCAGGTGCAACTCGCGGTAGTTGACCTCATCCACGACCTCGTCGGCGCGCGTCCAGTCGTAGGCCCCGCGCTCGCGCTCGATGTCTTCCCAGGCCATGATTTGTTTGATGTAGCGGAAGTTCATCAGCCGGGCCTGTTCCAGGTCGAACGGGCGGGCGGTGGGGTCCCACCACAGGAAGGCCTGGATGCCGTACGATAGCGACGTGAAGCGCGGGCCGTCGACCGGCTCCGGGTCGAGCGGGCCGGTGTAGGGCGCGACGGTCGGGGCCGGGGTGGAGGTCGGCGCGGGTGTAGCGGCTGGCTCGCAGGCCGCCAGCCCGCCCAGCAGCAGAAGCAAGGCAGCAAAAAAAGTCAGGCGGAGCGCCGGAGCGCCCCACCTGACCTGTCTGTCGGACTCGATCATCGTCAATCCGCGAAGTGCTCCATCCGGTACTGCGCGATGGCATCCCAGGCCGGGGCCGGGACGCTGTCCGGGCGCAGGATCGAGTAGGGCGTGTTGTCGTTGTTGGAGTCATAGCCGGCCTGCGCGCCGTAGTTCAGGTTCCAGATCCAGGCCAGCCAGATGATGTCCGACTCTTCCATCCACTGTACGGCTTCAATGATGAAGTCGCGCTGCTCGGCCAGGGTGTTGTCCTGCGCGAACTCGAAGCCGCGCGGGTAACCGCCCAGGTCCTCGGCCACGGCCCACCCGAACTCGGTCACGCACAGGCGCTGATCGCCGCCCGCCAGTTGGATCTTGTTGGCGTAGGTGGTCAGGGTGCTGTACAGGCTCCACGAGTGGTGCGGGTTGTCGAACGGGCCGCGGAAGCGCGCGGTGGCGGCTTCTGGCTGACGTGGCGCTTCGTCCCAGGGCACGGTCGGGCCGATGTTGTAGCCGTTGTGGTGCGCGCCCACGCAGTCGGCGTAGTTGAGCAGTCCGGCGTTGATCAGGCCGTCCATGTACTGGAAGTCGTCGATGGCGCTCACGCGGCCATCGGCTTCGGTCCAGCCGCCGGTGGGGGAAAGCGCGCCGCTGATCACGATGATGCCCGGATCGATGGCCTTGACCGCGTTATAGGTCTGGCTGAGCAGGGTCACGTAGTTGCGCGTGCTGAGGCCCTGCGTCGATGACCACTCGCGGTCGATGTTCATCTCGTTCCAGACTTCGATCGCGCCGATCGTGCCGGGGTAGTCCTCGACATAACGATCCAGCAGAGCGGTCACGAAGTTGACGTAGGTCTGGGGATTGGCGGGCGGGCCGTGCTTGGAAAGGTCCGCGCCCGGTTCACGCGCCCAACTCGGGGCGGTGACGATGCTCAGCATCAGGGTGACGTCCTTCGCGGCTGCCGCGGGGATCACGATGTCGGAGATTGTCCAGTCGTACTGG
>CAZHMJ010000062.1:3509-19540 GCA_964533805.1 uncultured Anaerolineae bacterium
CTCCCAGCGGATCTGCTGCTTGACCCAGTCCAGGTGAAGCTGGTCCTTGACGACCGTCATCCAGTAATCTTCGATGTCGATGCTTTCCTGGACCTGGATACCGAAATCGAAGCTGGTTCGTTCCATCGCGCTGAGGGCCGGCTCGGCGGTTGGCTCCACAGTGGGCTGTTCAGGCGGGATTTCGCTCGGCGTGGCGGTGGGTACCTGGACAATGGCCTGGACATCCGTGGCCTGGGCGGCCAGGGTTGGGATTGGCGTGAAGACGAGCTGGGGCTGCGCGGTGGGGGAGGTGATCTCGGCGGCGCTGACCACGCTGGTCTGGCCGGAGCCGGGCGGCAGCAGGAAGCCGGTCGCCACGAAGATTGCGACGAACGTCGCGAGGCCGATGACCAGGGTCAGGCCGGTCCAGATCAGCGCGAACGATCGCATCTGGCGGCGGCGTTGTTTGGCCGATTGTACGGCAGGGATTTCCATCGTCATGGTGAGGTACTCCTCTCGCCCTCAGGGCGCGGTCAGGCTGATTCTGACTCAGGGCAGGGGCGATTCGCAAATCACCCCTGCCCTGGCGTGTTCGGGCGGAACTAACCGACGACCGATCGCAGCGTGTTGCAGGCTGGACAGCCGCCGCTGGGGCGGACGATGGCATACCCCGCCATCGGGTCGCCTTCGTAGTTGGTAAAGTTCACGTTCCAGATGATCATCAGCCGGACCTTGCCGCTGTTGCTGTTGATCACGGCCGCGCTGGCCAACCAGGCGGCCTGCTGGGCGACGGTCACATTGGCCGCCCAACCGAAGCTGCCCGGCAGCGCGCCGTAGCCTTCCGGCGTGAGATAGCCCAACTCGGTGTAACACACCGGCCGCGAGCCGCCGAAGGGCGCCCAGGCCCGGTCGGTCATGCTGGTCAGGAAGTAGCTGGGGAAGCCGCCGCGCGGGTCGCCGCCGACCTGGTCGGGCGGCACGATGCCTTCATTGTAGTGCGCGCCGATGCAGTCGGCGTAGTTGGCGACTCCGGCCGCGGCCATGCCCGCGTAGTAGCGGTCGTCGTTCCAGACGCGGTCGGTGCCGAACGCGCCTTCCGCGCCGGTGGGGGCCAGCGCGCCGGAGATGACCATCGTGCTGCCGTTGCGGCCCTTGATGGCGTTATAGGAGGCGGCCAGCATCCGGGCGTACATGCCGGGGTCGATCCGGCCGGTCGGCCATTCGCGGTCGATGTTCATCTCGTTCCAGACTTCGATGGCGTCCGCCCCGAGTCCGGCCAGCCCGGCGTTGAACTGGGCGAAGGCGTTGATGTAGTCCGTCTCGGCGATGCTGCCCAGTTCGTTGGGATAGCCCACCGAGCCGAGCAGAATCTTGAAGCCCGCGCCGTGGGCGGCATTGATGATGCCCGCCTGGCCGCCGGGGTCCGCGCCGTAGTTGTAGCGCACCTGGACCTTGACCCAACGCATCCCGGCGCTCTGCATGTAGGGCACCGCGGAGTTGAAGTCGGCCACGTGGCCGCCGATCTCGAACCCGCCGCTGACATGGCCGGCCGCGACGACCGGGGCCGCGCCCCCGCCGCTGCTCGCGGCCGGGGCCTGGACGACCGGGGCCGGGGTGGCGGTGGGAGTCGGGGTGGGGGTGGGCGTATCGGTCGGACGCGGGGTGCTGGTCGGCATGGCGACGGCCACCTGCTGCCCGGTGCGGGCGCTGGCCTGGTCGCCGCTCACCACTTCGACGTTGATCGCATAGTTGCCGGTATCCGGCACGGCTTCCCACTGGAAGGCCTGGCCGATGGTGCTGGTGTTCTCCGCCACGACCGCGCCGGAGGATGCCTGCACCGTCCAGTGCAGGCCCAGTTCGACGCTGCTGGCGGGCGGGGCGCTGTTCAGGGAGAAATCGGAGAGCGCCTGGAGGACATCCGGCTCCAGGCCGGGGGCCAGCAGGTCGCGCACGGCTACGCCGCCGATGTTGAACTGCTTGATGACCTGCATCCGGTAGAGCAAGGCGGCGCGATTGGTCAGCCAGATCCGCCCCGCGTTTTCGTAGTCGATGTACGGAGTCTGGACCGTCTGATCGAAGCCGGTGGTGGCTGGGGTGCCGTTCAGGCTGGCTTCGATGATCGTGCCCGGCTGGAAGTAGTGCAGGTCGCTGGTCGTGTTGATTGCAACGTCGCCCAGGGCGGCCACGGCTTCTTCAAAGCTGATCGGCACGAACGAGGGATCATCGGTCCCGGGATCGGCAGAGCCGATCTGGCGGAAGCTCTGGGCGGACAGGCCGACCTGAATCTTGTAGCGGCTGATCTCGCCCACGCCCCAGCGCAGCATACGCTCGACCAACCCGCCGGAGGCGTAGTCGGCCGGGTTATCGCTCATCAGAATCTGCACGATGTCGGCATAACGGCCGATCGTGCGCCAGTCGTAGGCGCCGGTGTTCCACGGCGCGCCATCCGCGCCTTCCTCGGCGGCCGGGACGACCACCGCCAGGCTGATGTTGGCCTCGTGCAGGCTGCGGGCCAGCTCGCGGATGAAGAGCGAGAACTGGTCACGGAAGGTGGCGGAGATGCCGCGGTAGTCGATGGTCATGCCGTTGACGGGCCGGCCCTGGTAGCAGCTCTGGGCGCAGGCCGTGATCTGGCGGATGTGTTCGGCCAGCAGCGGCTCGCTACCGAGCAGCGCCTCGACGGTGCCGATGTCCAGCGCGTTGGGTTCGCTGAAGTTACGCAGGGTCAGGTACACCCCATAACCGGCCCCGGTCTGGAAGTTGGCGGCCAGGCTTCCCTGGAGCGTGCCCTGCATGGTGGGCTGCAAGCCGGCGGGCATCACGATCCCCGCCAGTCCGGCTACTTCCGGGCTGAGCGCCTGGGTGATGTCCAGCGGCACGGCCGCGACCGGCGCGGAGGCGCTGGTCTGGAATACGCCGAAGTGCTCCGGCACGTAATCCAGGTCGGTCACCAGGGTGGTGCTGCCCTCGGCGAGCTGGGTCGGGATGAACTCCCAGGACTTGGTCGCGCTGTTGTAGGCATACACGTCGACCGTGTCCAGCGGCTGAGCCGCGGCCGGCACGGCGATCTGAAGCGCCACCGCGCCGGGAGCCGTGCCCTCGTACGCCACGCTGTAGATCGGGCTGACCAGGGTCAGGACCGGCGGGAGGGCGTTCCTGGCCTCGGCGGCCCAGGCTTCGGTCGCCGCGCCGCTGGCGAAGTCCGGCGCGGAGAGACTATCCAGCACCACGCCGAAGTCCTCGCCCGGCTGGGCGGGGTCGATGGTCAGGGTCAGACCGTCGGGGTGGCTGACGCCGGGTGTTTCGGCGTTGAGGGCCACGTACTGCGGGCCGGTCAGTTTGTCCAGGAGCGAGATGGGCGGCAGCAGCAGGCCGATCACAACCAGCGCCAGCACGATCAGCAGGGTGACGGCCAGCACACAGCCGCCGCGGCGGGACTTGCGCCCGGCCTGGGGCGGCGGCACCGGGGCCATGTGGCCCGAAGGGGTGGGCGCGGGCTGGGCCTTGCGGCGCGGCGCGGCCGGGGTCGACGGCGGCGTGGGCACCGGTTCGCGCTCCGAAGTCTTGCGCGAGGTGGGTTCAGGCTGGACCTGCGGCTCGTCGTCCCGATTGGGGTCTTCATTCGTCACAAAGGTCATTCGCGTCTATCCTTCGTTGGAGGCGGTCGATCTCGAGGGACGGCCTCCAGGGTCTCAGATTTCCGGCAGCAAGGCCGGACTGGGAGCTTGGACTCACAGCCCGGCTAATTTACCACATTTTCAGGCGGAGTCTACCTCCGTCTTTCCTGCGGGCGGCGTCATTGCATCAAATCGAAAGAACACATCTCACCGCAGCGGACGCGGAGAACACGGAGAAAAGAACACAAGGACCTCGCTTTTCTCCCTGCTTATGGCGCGGTCGCCTTGGCCCTTCAGGCGAGACGACTTACCAGATTCCGCCCAGCGCATTGCACGCCGGGCAGGTGCCGTCCGGGCGCACGATGGCATACCCGCCCATCGGGTCGTCGCCCCAGCGGCCGGTGAAATCGACGTTCCAGACGATCATCAGCCGGACGCGCCCGCTGCTGCTGGCCAGGCGCGCGGCGTCGGCCAGCCAGGCGGCCTGCTGGGCCACGGTCACGTTGGCCGCCCAGGCGAATCCGCCCGGCAGCGCCCCGTAACCTTCCGGCGTGAGATAACCCAGTTCCGTGAAGCACAGCGGGCGGCTGCCGCCGAACGCGCCGGAGTAGGTGTTGACCATCCCCCAGAAGTAGCGGGTGAAGAACTCGCCGCGCGGGTCGCCGCTGCGCTGCCCTGGCGGGACGATGCCTTCATTGTAATGGACGCCGATGCAGTCCATGTAGTTGGCCGCGCCGGCGGCGGCCAAACCGCGCACGTAGCGGTCGTCGTTCCAGACGCGATCCGTGCCGAACGCACCCTCGGCCCCGGTCGGGGCGGGCGCGCCGCTGATCACCAGGGTGCCGGGGTTGCGGCCCTTGATCGCGTTGTAGGCGGCGGCCAGCATCCGGGTATACCAGCCGGGATCGATCCGGCCGGCGGGCCACTCGCGGTCGATGTTCATCTCGTTCCAGACTTCAATGCCGTCCGCGCCGAGTCCGGCCAGCCCACCGACGAAGTCGGCGTAGCTCTGGAGGTAATTCGGATCGCTGGCCAGTTCGTTGGCGTGGCCCTTGACGCTGAGCAAAATCTGGAAGCCGCGGGCGTGGGCCTCGTTGATCAGCCCGGCCTGGCCGGCCGGGTCCGCGCCCAGGCCATAGACGACCTGCTGCTTGACCCAGGTCATCCCGGCAGCGCGCATCCAGCCCTCGGCCCCGTAGCCCTGAATCTGGCCGCCCAGGGCAAAGCCGCGCCGGCTGGCCGAACTGGCGACCGGCGCGGGAACGGAAACCGCGGCCTGGGCGGGCGCGGCTTCAGCGGCAGGCGCGGCATTGCCCGTCGGGGCGGAGCCATCGGTGACGGGCAGGCTGGCCAGCGCGGCGGCGTCGAGCGTCAGGAACTGGGTATTGGCCCAGCCGGTCAGCCCGGAATTGCTGGTGCCGTAGACCCAGGCGCCGCTGCCATCCCGGCCGCGCAGGCCGACCTGGGCGCCCATCGCCAGGGTGCCGAGGCGCTGGAACGACGTGCCGGGGCCGCCGCGCATGTTGACGCGGGTGTGGACGGTGGCGACCGCCAGGGCGTCGCCCAGCGGAACCGCGGCTGCTTCGCCGCCGGACGGGGCGGCTTCACCCGCTGGCGCGGCTCCGCCGCCGCCCGCGTCGGTGATCGGCAGGCTGAAAACGTCCAGATCGGTGCGAATGGCGACCCAGGTCCGCATGACCCAGCCGGTCGCGCCGCCGGTGGCGGTGCCATACAGCCAGGTCGCGTCTTCCGTGCGGCCTTGCAGGCTAAGCGGGGTGCCGTAGGGCAGGCGCTGGATGACCGCGGCGCTGCCCGAGGGTTGGGCGCGCAGGTTCAGGTACTCGGTGACGATCTGGGCGTCCGAGATGGGTCCCTGGGCAGCGGCGGGCAGCATCCCGCCGAGCAGGGCGACAACCAGAATCAAGACACCCAGGCGCAGGCGATGGGGGGATAAACGCAACATGGGACTCTCTCCAACATACTTCCTCGATCGGATTGGACAGGCGATCCGGGCCGTGATCTGGCGCAGGCAAAAACCCGGATTCTGATCGGTTCGCCATGGTGACAGTGTGCCTAGTGTAGCAGTTGAAGGGGGGAATGCAACCGTCGCCCACCTGACGGGAGCCTAACGGCGAGGGGAGTGGACAGTCGACAGTGGACAGTTGACAGTCAGACGATGGTTTTCTCCTCTGCGTTCGCTGCGAATCTGCGGTGGAATGTCTTTCCACACTGGATACGGCGCGAAAGCGGCCTTTCGCGGTATAGTACCCCGGTGCAGGGTGAAACATGGGACTAATTGGAAGAGGCTAAACGTATGGCAAGTCAGGCGACCGCGCTCCGGGCGCGGCTGGCGGCGATCAAGACCGCGCCGGAAGGCGTGATCGGGCTGGCGGTCTCGATCCTGGCTCTGTCCTGGGCGTCGCCATTGATCAGGTTCGCTCAGGGGGAGGGCGTGCCCTCGGTCGCCATCGTGGCGATCCGGCTCTCTCTGGCGACCCTGATCCTGACCCCGTTGGTGCTGCGCCGCTACCGCGACCAGTTGCGCCGCCTGACCCGCGCCGACCTGCTGCTGGCCGGTCTGGCCGGGGCCTTCCTGGCGATGAACTTCCTGACGTTCACGCTGTCCCTGTCCTTCACGACGGTCCTGGTTGGCATGCTGATGGGCCGTTCCGACCCAATCTGGGTGCCGCTGCTGGAGGGGTTGTTCCTGCGCGTCTATCCGGGGCGGCTGGTCAAGATCGCGCTGGTGATCACGCTGGCGGGCGCGGCGCTGATCGGGCTGGCTGGGAGCGAGGGCAGCGACCTGGGCAGCCAGCCGCTGCTGGGCGGGCTGATGGCCCTCGCAAGCGCCCTGGCTTTCTCGCTGTATATCGTCACCGGGCGCAAGGTGCGCCCCAAGGTCGACAATCTGCCCTACATCTGGCTGGTGTATGGCAGCGGCATGGTCGTGGCGCTGATCGTGCTCCTGATCAGCGGCACGCCGCTGACGGGCTATTCGCCGCGCGGATACCTGTGGGTGCTGCTCCTGGCTCTGGTGCCGCACCTGCTCGGCCATTCGATGGTCAACTATGCGCTGCGCTTCTTCACGGCGACCCTGGTCGGGCTGAGCGGCCAGCTCGTGATCGTCGGAAACGTGCTGCTGGCCCTGCTGCTGTTCCACGAGGTGCCGGAACCGCTGCAACTGCTCGGCGCGCTGGCGATCGTGGCCGGGATCGTCCTGGCGAGTCTGGGTCAGGGGCAGACTCCTGTACCGGCCGGTGCCCCGGAGAATCCGATGTGATCAGACGAAAGGAAGGCTGGCGTGCCTAGCGAGGAATCTCGCATCTTCTACGAGACGGTTGCGCGTTACTACGATGCCGAAAACGCATTCCTGACCGAAGACCTGGCTTTTTACGGCGACCTGGCCGCCGGGTGCGAGGGGGCGGTGCTGGACGTGGGCAGCGGGACGGGCCGCGTCGTGCTGTTCCTGGCCGGCGAGGAGGGCGTGTCCGCCACCGGGATCGAGTTCTCGGCGGAGATGCTGGCCCGCGCCCGGCGTCGTTTGGAAGCGGCCCCGCCGGAGGTGCGCGAGCGGGTCAGCCTGGTCGAGGGCAATGCCCTTGACGCCCAGTTGGATGGGCACTTCGACCTGATCCTGGTCTCCTACCACACCTTCATGCACATCCGCACCCAGGCGGAGCAACTCGCCCTGCTGGCCCGCTGCCGGGAGTGGCTGACCCCCGACGGCCTGCTGGTCATCGACCTGCCCAACGTGGGCGACCTGTTCGGCTCGGCGGACGATGGCTCGGTCGTGCTGGAGCGCACCTTCGTCGAACCGGAGAGCGGCCACCTGGTCATGCAGCAGTCGGTTAGCACGCTCGACCGGGCCGAGCAACTGATGTACATCACCTGGATTTACGACGAGATCGAGGCCGACGGCGTGGTGCGCCGCCTGGTCGCGCCGCTGACCCTGCACTACTACTTCCCGGCGGAGATGGACCTCCTGCTGCATGTGGCCGGGCTGGAGCGCGCCCAGTACATCGGTGACTACGACGGCAGCCCGTTCGTGGATGGCTGCCCGCGCATGATCACCCTGGCCCGGCCGAGGCTGGACGCCCGGGCGAGGCTGGACGCATGAGCCGCCGATTCTGGCCGGGCCTGCTGGCCGGGCTGATGGTGATGGGCCTGCTGCTGGCGGCCTGCGATACGGCCGAGCCAACCCCGCGCCCGACCCACACCAAACTGCCCTCGCTGGTGCCCAGCGCCACGATCAACCCGGCCCTGCCGGCCTACGATCCCTACCAGGGGCAGGGCCTCAACGATCCCACTGCCGCGGCCGCCGCCAGCGGGATGAGCCTCGACCTGCCGCCCGCGCCGGGCGACGAGCCGTTCGAGGTGGTCGCCAGCGCGGACGGCCTGCGCCTGCGCGGGATGCTCTACCGGGCCGACAACGTGCCCGCGCCGGGGCTGCTGCTCCTGCACGGCACGGGCGGGCGCAAAGAGGACTGGGACGCGCTGATCACGCCCCTCCAGCAGGCCGGGTACACCGTGCTGGCGCTCGACCAGCGCGGGCACGGCGCGACCGGCGGCGCGCTCAACTGGAATCTGGCGGCCGGGGATGCGCTGGATGCCCTGTCTGCCCTGGGCGGGACGGACGGCGTGGACGCCCTGCGCCTGGGCGTGATCGGGGCCGAGATCGGCGGCAGCCTGGGGCTGGATGCCTGCGTGGCGATGCCGACCTGCGGGGCGGCGGTGCTGCTCAGCCCGAGTCTGGACGTGCAGGGCGTGCGGGTCGAGGGCGCGCTGGGCCATCTGGAGACGCGCACCCTGTTGCTCCTTGCCAGCCAGGAAGATACCGCCAGCGCCAGTGCCGGCCAGACGATTGAGGGGCAGGCCGGCGGGCAGGCCGAGCTTCGTCTGCTGGCGGGCGGTGGCTTCGGGACGAGCTTGCTGCGCTTCGATCCGACCCTGCCGGAGGTCATCCTGCGCTGGTTGGGGGGAAATTTGTAGAGGCAAGAGGCAGGGGGACAAGAGGCAAGAGAAAAGCGTCAAAGCGGCAAGCGTCAGGATGTAGGGACGGTGCGATGCTTCGCATCGACGCGAACCGCCCTGGCGTGTCGAACGGCCGATTCTGCCGGAATGGCCCGACGCTGTCCGGCTGAATGGCCGCCTGGGCGGGCGAATTTTACCTTGACATGCCGCCTCCCGCGCGTATAATTCGGGGTGTCATTGGCTCCGTAGCTCAATTGGCAGAGCAGTTGACTCTTAATCAATTGGTTGGAGGTTCGAGTCCTCCCGGAGTCACCAGATCGAAACGCCCTCACACGAGGGCGTTTTTTGTTGTCGCTAACCGGGTCGGAGTGCATGTCTCACTGCGCCGGAACGCCCCAGATGCGGATCGTGCCGTTGTCGCTGGTGGAGGCCAGGCGTGTCCCGTCCGGGCTGAAGGCGACGCTCCGCGCCCCGGCGGTGTGGCCTTCGAGGACGGCGAGCTGTGCGCCGCTGGCGGCGTCCCACAGGCGGAGGGTGCCATCGGCGCTGGCGGAGGCCAGGCGCGTCCCATCCGGGCTGAAGGCGACGCTCCGTGCCGCGCTGGTGGGACTCTCGAGGACGGCGAGTTGCGCGCCGCTGGCGGCGTCCCACAGGCGGAGGGTGCCATCCTCGCTGGCGGAGGCCAGGTGCGTCCCGTCCGGGCTGAAGGCGATATCGTTCACCTGTGGGGTTTTGATCAGGCGCGGTTCCGTGTTTGGACTAGCGGCTTCATACAGCCAGATGCCCAGCGATCCGCCCACGGCGATGGTCTGACCGTCAGGCGACCATGTCACGTCTCCAGCAGTGCCTCTGCCCAGGCGCATGATCTCGACGATATCGGCAGGGTCAGCCTGGCTCAGGGGGACGAGGCCCGGATCGGCGGTGGAGGTGGGCGTGGCCTGGGGCAGCGGATCGGCCAGGGTCAGGGAGGGCGTTGTGGTAACCACGAAACCGACGATCAGGACGACGCCCAACAGGGTCAGAAGGACGGATCGACGCATCGCGGTTCGCTCCTTACGCGGCGGAAAAACGCCGAGCATGTTCATATTATAGGGGCCTTGTTTTCTTCGCCATTCGCTCACCCCAGCCCCAGCCGGGCCTTGAACGCGAAGACTTCGTCGGCGGCGCGGGGGCAGCCGCCGGCCGCGCGGAGGGTGTCGCCTAACGCACGGCTGCGGGCCGCGTAGCCGGGATCGGCCAGGACGCGCTCGACCGCTGCCCGCAGGGTCGCCGCGTTCGCCTGGGCGTCGGGCAGGTGGATGCCCGCGCCGACCGCGACCACCCGGGCCGCGACCGCGGTCTGCTCCGGCTGCTGGGGGACGGCGATCAGCGGCACGCCGTAATATAGTCCTTCGTGGATGCTGTTCATACCCGCGTGGGTGATGAACAGGCTGGCCCGTTCCAGCACGGCGAGCTGGGGCACCCGCGGCCGCACGATGACATGGGCCGGGATCGGCCCCAGGGCGTCCAGCGGCGTCTCCGTCCCGATCGACATCACCACCGCGTAGGGGCCGTCACCCAGGGCATCCAGGCAGGCCCGGTAGAAGTCCGCGCGGCGGTTGCGCACGGT
This sequence comes from uncultured Anaerolineae bacterium, assembly GCA_964533805.1. Classification (GTDB taxonomy): domain Bacteria; phylum Chloroflexota; class Anaerolineae; order Aggregatilineales; family Ch27; genus JARKOQ01. The sequence goes on from CAZHMJ010000062.1 coordinate 13,686, forward strand.
GCCGAGCGAAATGTAGATCAGCGGCGCGTCGCCCAGCGCCTCGAAGCGAAAATCGGAGTCGTCGGGGCGCGGGGCCAGGCACGGCCCGACGAAGGCGAAATCGTCCCCGAAGCGATCCCCACCCGGCTGGAATTCGCGCGAGGTGTAGACCAGGTTGAAGGCCTCCGTGTTGCTGAAGACATCGGTCAGCGGCCAGGCGAGGCCGTAGCGGCGGCGCAGGCCCTGGCGGAGGCGCGCGGCGCGCAGACCCTGCGGCAGCCCCTGCAGGAAGGTGCGCAGCAGGAGCATTCTTGCGCCGTCGAGGGCGGCCGCCAGCCCGTTCCCGACGAAGGCGAAGGTCGAGATCGAGTCGATGACCGGCAGGTCCAGGGCATGGGCGGCGTACTTGCCCCACACGGCCAGCGAATCGTGGATCACGTAATCCGGCTGGAGGGCGCGCAGATCGTCCAGCAGGCTGGGCAGGAGTTGCTCGGCCGCGGTCATCAGCAGGGCGGCCAGGCCGAGCAGGTTGGCGGTATCCTGGGCCAGGTCGTAGTTCATGGCGATCCGGTACGGGCGGAACTCCGCCCCGCTGGCGCTGATTTTGGCTTCGAATTCCGGCATTGAGTAGTAGATGACTCGCTCCCCACGCCGGACCAGTTCGGCCACGAGGGGCAGGGTGGGGTTAGTGTGGCCCTGGGCGGGGACATTGAAGAAGACAACGGTCGACATGCGGCGTCCTGTGGACTCATCAGGCAGCGCAAAATGAACAGGGGGAACCGCCTGAAATGTTTCCCTCTGCCGCGCGTCTATTCTACCCTCGGACCGCCGCCCGACTACTCCGCCGCCAGCGCGCGGGCGCGGGTGACCAGGGTCAGGCTGCGCGTGTTGAGGCGCTGGAGCGTGCCGACCCGGTTGGCGACCCACACCGATTGGCCGTCCCAGGCCAGGGCGACCGGCTGCTCGCCGACCGCGACCGTGGCCTGCTTGCGGTCCTGGGCCGGATCGATCTGAATCACGGTGTTGTGTCCCTGGTTGGCAACCCACAGCGATTCGCGATCCCAGGCCAGGGCCACGGGCTGATCGCCTACCTGGTTGATCTCCACGATATAGCCGTCCGGGCTGAGGCGGTGCACGGTGTCGCTGCCGGTGTTGGCGACCCATACCCCGCTGCCGTCCCAGGCCAGGGCGCTGGGCGAATCGCCCACCCGGATTGTGCGCACCGCGCCGCTGTCCGGTGAAACGCGCGAGACGGTGGCCTCGCCCCGGTTGGCGACCCATAGGAATGTCCCATCCCAGACCAGGTCGGCCGGGTCCCGACCGACGGTGATCGTCTCCTCCGAACGGGTCTGCGCGACCGGATCGTAGCTGAAGACGTGGCCGTCCGGGCTGGCCAGCCACAGCCGCGTTCCGTCCCACGTGATCGCACTCAAAGGGCTGCCTATGGGCAGCGGCTCCCCGGTGCGCCGCCCGTCGAGTGGAACTTCCTGAATCTGGCTGTCGGCGCGGGCCACCCAGAGCTGTGTCCCGGTCCAGACCATATCGACCGGGGCGGCGCTGATCTGCGTGCTGCGCGCCTCTGTGGGCTGATTCGGATTGATGTGGCGGAAGGTGCTGTCGGCGGCGCTGGCCGCGGTCAGGCGGGTGTCCGTCCAGACCAGCAGGTCGGGCGTGTTGCCGGTGCTGACCGTCTCCAGGACCGCCTCGTCTTCCAGGTCGACGCGCTGGAGGGCGTTGTCGTCGGTGATGGCGACCCACAGCCGCTGGCCCGACCATACGGCGGCGCTGGGCCGGTTGCCCACCTCGACCCGGCTGAGCACGGCCAGGGTCGCGCCGGTATCGTCGGTCGGGCCGATCAGCATGACGCTGTTGTCGCTGCTGTTGACCACCCACAGGTTGAGGCCGTCCCAGACCAGGTCATGCGGCCGCCCGCCGACCGGGATCTGGCTCAGCACGCTCCCGGTCAAGGGGTCGATCCGGCTGACGGTGTTGCTGTCCGCGTCCGCGACCCAGACCGTCGTGCCGTCCCAGGCCAGGGCGGCCGGGTTGCCCTCGATGGCCGCCGTTTGGAGGACTGCGCCGCTGGCCGGGTCGAGGGCAATCAGCCCTGCTTCGTCGAGCGCGACCCAGAGCTGGGTATCCGTCCACAGCAGGGCGGTTGGCTCGGCGTCCAGGCTGGCGAGATCGTTCACCGCCAGGGTTCGCGGGTCGAGGCGCTGAATGCGATTCTCGTCCTGGACGGCGATCCACAGGGAGTCATCGCCCCAGGCCAGGGCGACCGGCGTGCCGCCGAGCGCGATCGGATCGCCCACGACACGCTGCGTGGCCAGGTCGATCTGGGTTAACGCGCCGTCCCCGCCGCGGGCGACCCAGGCGCTGCCCCCGCCCAGGACGAGATCGACCGGCGCGCCGCCGACGTCGATCGATGGGATGTTGGTTGCCAGTTGGACACCCTGCGACAGGTCGATCGGACGGACGGAACCATCCTGGCGGTTGGCGACCCAGATGCGCGTCCCATCCCAGGCCAGGGCGACCGGCCGCTCGCCGACCGGGATTGTGCCGGTCGAATCGTAGAGCTGGGTGAAGAGCTTATTGGCCTGTTCCAGGCGGAGAGCCGCCTGGCTGATGGCGGCAGTCGCGGTGGCGAGCTGTTCGCCGGCCCGGACGCGCTCCGCGCTGGCGGTGGCGGCGGCCTGTTCGGCCTCGGCGACATCGGCCAGGGCCGTGGCCCGTTGGGCATCGGCCTGCGCCAGCTCGACCCGGGCGGTCGCGGCCTGGTTCAGGGCCTCGCTGACCTGGGCACCGGCTCCGATGGCGAACAGACCGGCCAGCACTGCGATGATGCTCAGGATGATGGCCGCGCCAGCGCTGGCGCGCATCAGCCGCCGCCGGTAAGCCACGGCGCGCTTGCTCTTGTCGATCAGGGCTTCCGCCTCCGGGCTGATTTGCAGGCTGGCACGCTGTTCGTCGATGACGTGCAGCAGCGCGTCACTGATCAGGGCCTGGGTGCGGCGGTAGGCGTCCACCTGCTGATCGAGCAGGTCTTGCAGGTAATTGGGAGGCGTCAGGGCGTCGACGAGCTGGGCGAAGCCGGCAGCGTAATCGTTCTTCACGAAATCAATGTATTGCAGCTCTTCCATCCAGATCGGCAGGCGGGTCACCGGGGCGATCATGATCGGGAAGATGGCTTTCTCCAGGCCGCTGGCGATCGAGCCTTCGTGCATGACCCATTCGGATTCGACCGAGTTGGGGGAGAGGATGACGATCATGGCGTCCGCCTCGCGCAGGGCCTGGGCGATCGAGCTGCGCCAGCGCTCCCCGCCGCCGATCTGGCGGTCGATCCACACCCGGCGGCCCTGGGCGATCAGGTCGTCGGCCAGCTTGAAGGCGAAGTCAGAGTCTTTCTTGGAATAGCTGATGAAGAGATGTCCGGCCATCGGTGCGCTCCTGACAAGAAATCAGCCTTTATCTGTCAAGTATAGGCTGCGGATTGGCGTGGGGGCAAGTGGGTGGACGCGGGCAGATTAGTGGACATCTATTCATATAGGGATACAATAGAAGTATTGACGTTCACGTGATACTCAGTTAAGGTGGGCGACATGACTTACTTTGCCACGCAATCCGAGACCTTTCGCGATCACTTTATTGATCTGCCCAAATCGCTTCAGAAACGCGTTTCCAGGGCGATTGGTATCATTGAGGCGACCCCCGACAATATCGCGAACAAAAACATCGAGCATCTGAAAGAGGTGCCGTGCTGGACTTATCATTTCTCCGAAGGACACCGTATCCTGTATTCGATCCACGCCCCCAATCTGGTCCACCTGATCGATGTCGGCACGCACGACCACATCTACAATCATGTTGTCCCGACTCAGCGCCAGGTGGACGAGGAGTATGGTGGGGCGGCCGTGATCGAGGCGGTGCTCAACCCGGCCTCGCCGATGACGGCGGCACAGGCGCCCAAATGGCCGCAGCGCAGACCGGCGCCGGTTCAACGGTCGGTGCATTCTGGCAAGCTGCTGCCCATGCGCATCTCCCCCGAGGTGCTGAAACGGCTCGATATTCCGCTGGTGTATCACGAGGCCCTGTGCGCCGCCGAGACGGACGACGATCTGGACGCCATTGGGCTGCCCGAGGAAATCTACGCGCCGATCTTCACCTGGTTGTATGACCAGCCCACGCTGGCCGAGATCGCCCAGCAGCCGACCTATGTCTTGCAGAATCCGGAAGACCTGGAACGCTTTGCCGATGGCAGTCTGTTGGGCTTTTTGCTGTATCTGGACCCGGAGCAGAAAAGCCTCACCGATTTTTCGCTCAAAGGCCCGACGTTGGTCAAGGGTGGGCCTGGCTCCGGCAAGAGCACGGTGGCCCTCTACCGGATCAAGACCCTGGTGGAGCAGGATTACCTGGCCGGGATGCAGCCGCGCATCCTGTTCACGACCTTTACCAAGACACTGATCGCGGCCTCTCGCCAGTTGCTCGGCCAGCTTCTTGGTTCGGATGAGGAGCTGATGAGCTACGTAACCATCAGCACGCTGGATGGGATGGCCTGGAAGATCGTGACCGGCACGGGGGATGGGCGGCCGACGATGGCCGAGCGCGGAGACTGGCAGGCGGCCCTGAACAGCGCCCGCGCCGCTTTTCACGATGACCGCTACGCCCAGGAGCAGCAGTTGCTCAACCCGGTAGGCCGCTTTCGGGATACCTACCTGATGGATGAGATGGAGTGGGTGATCGAGGGGCAGGGGATCGAAACCCTGGAGGCTTATCTCGGCGTGCCGCGTCGCGGGCGCACCTTTGCCTTGAACGCGACCCAGCGCCGGGCGATGTGGGCCATCTACGACCACGTGCGCCAGTACTTCGAAGCCAACCACCTGATGACCTGGAGCGCGCTGCGCCGCCAGGCGATCCAGGCCATCGAAACCGGCCGCTGGACGGAGCAGTACGACTACGTGGTGGTCGATGAAGCCCAGGATTTGACTCCCCTGGGGCTGGCTCTGTGCCTGCGCCTGTGCCGGACCCCGGCCGGATTGTTCCTGACGGCGGATGCGTCCCAATCGCTCTACAACCGGGGCTTCAGTTGGAACCGGGTCCACGAGGACCTGCGAGTGGCGGGCCGGACGCGCATCCTCAAGCGCAACTACCGGACGACGCGCCAGGTGGCCGAAGCGGCGCATCACTTCCTGCACGGCACCGGGGCCGGAGACGACGAAGCCCTGGCCCAGAACTTTGTCCATACCGGGCCGCGCCCGAAAGTCTACCTCGCCCCGGATCGCGCGGCTGAGTTCGACTGGCTGCGCGAGCAGATTTATGCGGCCACGCGCGAGATCCGGCAGGGCCTCGAAGCCGTGGCGGTGCTCGTGCCCAGCCACGATCTGCTGAGGGATGTTGTCACGGAACTCGCCCGGCGCGAGCTGCGTTACGAGGTCGTCGAACCGAACAACCCGCTCAACCTCACGTCGCCGGCGGTGAAAGTGATGACGATCCATTCGGCCAAAGGGTTGGAATTCCCGATCGTGTTCCTGCCCTGTCTCGATGAGGGCCGTCTGCCGCGCCATATCGAGATGACCGAGGACTACGCCGAAAAAATGGCGGAGCAGAAGCGCCTGTTCTACGTGGCCTGCACCCGGGCCATGTACCGGCTGTACGTGACGGCTTCGCGCCGCGCGCCGTCGCCCTTTGTGACCCAACTCGACCGGGACTTCTGGCAATTCGATGAGGATGGCGCGCTCTGATTCGCCGCGAGATGGGCGAGACGCGTTTCGCTAGCGTGGCTAGCCTGTGGCGCACCTGGGGCGCGGCCCACCTGCCGGGCGCTGAGGCCATGCTGGACCGGGTGATGGGCTGGCCGCGGGTCTTGAGCAGCGGCCAGA